>DATBFY010000180.1:0-5498 GCA_036558265.1 Tepidisphaeraceae bacterium
TGCAGCGCCATGCCCACCGCCGATTCGCTGCAGCGTTCGTTACCGCCCAGGCGCTGGTGCAGTTCGGGGATCGTCGCGTCGGGCTGCTGCTCGACGAGCTGGCGCAGCTGCGCCAGGTCCACCTTGATCACGCGTGCGCCGCCCATCGGCAGCCGCGTGGTGCGCTGTTCTTCGCGGCGCACCTGTTTGACACGCCGGGCCCAGGCGGGGCTGACGCCCATCGTGCCGGCGATCTCCTTGGTCTGCTTGCCCCGGTCATAAGCGGCCAACACGCGATCACGCAGATCCTGTTCATAAGGTGCGGGCATCGTCGCGACTCCTTTCGTCGTCGATGCCATCCAACCTTACCGGGCCCCGCCCGGGAGCGCAATCCGAACAAGCGCCGAACAGGCGCTACATCTGAGGTGGGGATGCTCTAGGAGGTGGGCGTGATCGAGGCGCGTGTGTCTCGCACATCGGGCGCGGACGTGGCGTTTTCTGACGGCTTTTTCTGGTCAGAGGATTCGGCGCACGTGGGGCGCGAACCTACGACTTTGACCCAGAAACGGCGCCTGGGTCAAAGTCTCCGGTCCCGCGGGGACGAGGGAGCGTGGGTTGGGTTCCGGGCGGGAGCCCGGGTTCGCCGCTGTCGCGGCGCCTACACCGTCGCGGCAACGCCGCAGCCGTCCACCCTCCCGGCGGATCGGTCGCGCGGGCGGACGCGTGCGGCCGGACCGGTGGGACTCGCAAGTCGCCCGCATTAGAATGCCCGCTGGAAAGGGTTGCTCGCGCGCGTGAGACTCAAGCGTGTCATCCGGGTCGTGCTCTGGGGCGTCAAGGGCGTGCTGCTGGCGGTGTGCCTCGGCGTGCTCGTACTGGCCGCTCGGAGTACCCGGCGCGCGGAACGCGCATTTGTCGAAACGCTACGTCCCGCTGGCGCGGCGGAAGTGTACACGCGCCGCGGCGCCGAATCTGCGTGGTTTGGGCTCAGCTTCTCCTTCGATCGGTCGCGGATCGACTCGCCAAAGGACCCGGCGGTCAGCGACAGCGAGCCGACGCGGATGCGCCGCATGGTCGGTGCGTGGATGATCATTTCTGAATCCGCCGATCTGTCTCGTCCGACGTCCGTACCCATCTATAGCCGCCTTGGTTTTGCGTATAGCGAGTATCGCAGAGATTGGGGCAGAGGGCCCGGCTACGGATGGTCGTGTGTCGTGCCGTTCTGGTTTGCCGCACTCGTCACGGGCACTTGGCCCGTCTCCAGTCTGTTCCTCACCGTCCGCCGACGCCTGCGCGCCCGCCGCCGCCATCTCGTCGGCCACTGCCCCACCTGCGGCTACGACCTCCGCGCCACGCCCGATCGTTGCCCGGAGTGCGGCACCGCGCCCGCCGCCAAGACTTCGGCGTGATCGCGCGCCACCCCTCCCGCGCCGCTCGCCCGACAAATTCTTTGTTTCTCTGGTGCTTTCCTTCTCCGCGTCACCGCGACAAACGCTCGGTACGCAGGCGCGACACCTGCACCATAGGAAGAGCAGGCGAGGACGCCCGCACCACAGGGGGGGAAAGCTCGGACGGAGCCTCGCCCTCCCGGTTAGTTAGCGGCGACGGGGTCGGCGTTGGGTTGAAATTGTCACCAGCGCGCCTAATCCGAGGAGCGCTGAGGGTTCGGGGACTTCGGCGGCCAGGTAGGCGGAGGGGACGAAGGTGGTGCCGCCGTCGTTGACGTTGGTGGCCGAGCCGATGATGACGTCGTGGCCGGCGAGGATCTGGCCGGTGACGGCGCCGATCGTGCCGGTTGTGACGTCGCCGTCGGGGGCGAAGAGGGCGCCGAAGAACTCGCCGGTCATGTTGATGTTGCCGTGGGATTCGAGCAGGACCTGTGATGCGAGGGCCGAATCGACCAGCGTGTAGTCGGCGCCGTTCACGTAGGGGTGGATGCGGTCGAAGCTGGCGTCGCCGGTGACGAAGACGTTGATCGGGCCGTTCGACAGGTCCAGGTAAAGGTCGAGGAACGTGCCCGGCGACGAGATCGAGTCGAAGGTGTAGGTGCCGCCGGACAGGTGCAATTTGGTCGCGGCGTTGACCGTGAGATTGCCGTAGCTGCCGGGGGCGAGGGTCTTGTTGTCGAAGGTGTTGAGGGTGACGTCCGAGCCGCCGGAGGTGAAGGCGGTGGCAGGGGGCATGTCCACGTGGGTGTAGCGCCTGGGGTTGGGGCTGACCGAGCCTTTGACGTCGCCGCCGATGCTGGAGAAGGCGCCCTGCGAGAGGTTGCCGGCCTGGGTGACGGTGCCGGTGACGTGGGCGGACTGGCCGACGGAGACGTCGCCGTTGGAGCCGACGTTGCCGCTGACGTTGACGCCGGTGAGGAGGTTGACGTTGCCGCCGGAGACGATGTTGCCGCCGATCGTGTTGTAGATCTGCACCGAGACGGGGCCGGTCGCGATGATGTTGCCGCCGACGCTGGCGAGGGTGGCATCGGCGCCGGCGTGGACCGAGCCGTTGACGGTGGAGAGGTCGTTGATGCGGACGGACCCGTTGAAGATCACGTCGCCGGTGACGTTGGTGCGGGCGTTCCAGGCGACGGGGATGGTGGGGTTGAGCGACCCGCCGCCCAGGAGCGAATCGAGGTTGGCGATGCCGGCCTGGTGGGTGACGTCGCCGTTGGACCCGGCCGGGGCCCCGGTCACCTTGGCGAAGCCCTCGAAGGTGAGGGAGTCATTGCCGAAGACGGCGTAACTGTTGGCATAACCGGCATAACCGGCCGGGGCGAGCGCCGCGGCGAGGATCGGGGCGAGCAGCCGAGGGAAACGGCGGGGGCGCAGGGACATAGCGAACCTCCTTTGAGCTTCGTTAGCGTCGGGACGACTTGTCTCTCCCTCCAGGATCAGGAGAGCGATCGGAAGGTTACATTGCGAAATGGGCAGGTCAATGAAATTCTGCGGGGGCAATGACGAGGGTTGGAAGGCAGCCGCCTGCGCGGCGGAAACAAGGGCGGGACGCCCGTGCCACCTGTATTCACGGGCGGGACGCCCGTGCCACCTGCTCGATGAAGGCTTCGATCTTCTCGGGGGATTTCTCGCCGAAGGCGGATTCGACGCCGCTGCTGACGTCTACGGCGTAGGGGTGGAGGAGTCGGACGACGTCGGCGACGTTGTCGGGTCGGAGGCCGCCGGCGGCGATGATGGGGGGCAGGCCTTCGAACGCGCCGGCGCGCTGGACGTCTGCGACGGCGGTCCAGTCGTTCTCGACGCCGGTGCCGCCCGGGGCGGTGGTGGAGGGGGTTTCCAGGACGAAGCCCTGGAGGTTGCAAAGGTCGAGCGATTCCATGTTCTCGCGCCAAAGGTCCAGCTCGGCGCGGAGGGTTTCGCGGGCGGCGCGGATGGCCTTGACGATCGTGAATTCGCGCAGGGCGGCGACGTCCTCGGCCGACTCGCGGCCGTGGAGCTGGACGTGGCGAAGGTGGAGCGATCCGGCGATCCGGCGGACCTCGTCCACGTCCTGATCGACGAACAAGCCCACCGGCGTGACGAAGGCGGGGAGCGTGTGGAGGATCTGGCGGGCGCGGTCGATCGGGATGCAGCGCCGGGCGGCGGGATAGAAGACCATGCCGATCGCGTCGGCGCCCGCGCGGGCGGCGGCCTGGGCGTCTTCTCGGCGCGTGATGCCGCAGATCTTGATGCGCGTGCGGGGCAAGGGGGCAATTGTCCATGGCCCATTGTCAATTGTCCATTGTTAGTTGTCAGTGGTCAGTTGCCAGGAACGTCCGCCGTGGACAATGGACGATGGACAATGGACACTGCTTGGCCATGGCGACGAGGAACTTATTGGCCTTTGACCTGGGGGCGGAGAGCGGGCGGGCGCTCTTGGGACGGTTGGACGGGCGGCGGCTGACGCTGGACGAGAAGCATCGCTTTGCCAACCCGAACGGGCGGTTGAACGGCCACCTGCACTGGAACTTCCTGGCGCAGTGGGAGGAGCTGAAGACCGGGCTGAGGAAGACCGCGGCGGGCGCGACGGCGATCGACGCGATCGGGGTGGACACGTGGGGCGTCGATTTCGGGTTTCTCGATGCCAACGGGGACCTCCTTGCGAACCCGTTCATGTATCGCGACCCGCAGACGGAGGGGATGATGGAGCGGGCGTTCGGGCGGGTATCGCGGGAGGCGATCTTCGAGGCGACCGGCATCCAGTTCATGCAGCTCAACTCGCTCTATCAGCTCGTGGCGCTGGCGGCGCGCCGATCGCCTCTTTTGGATTGCGGGCGGACGATGCTGTTCATGCCGGACCTCTTTAACTATTGCTTCACGGGCGAGCGTGTGGCGGAGTTCTCGATCGCGACGACCAGCCAGATGTACGACCCGCGGAAGAAGGACTGGGCGCGGGAGATGCTCAACGAACTCGGATTGCCGACGCACTTTCTGCCGAAGGTCGTGCCGTCGGGGACGCGGCTGGGGAACGTGCTACCGGCAGTTATGGAGGAGTGTGGAATCTCGGGTGAGATTCCCGTCATTGCGCCGGGTTGCCACGACACCGCCAGCGCGGTGGCGGCGGTGCCGGTGGAGGGCGGCGGGCAGGACTGGTGCTACATCTCATCCGGGACGTGGTCACTGATGGGCGTGCAGATCCCGACACCGATCATCAACGAGAAATCGCTGCGGCTGAACTACACGAACGAGGGGGGCGTGACGGGGGATTTCCGGTTCCTCAAGAACATCATGGGGCTGTGGCTGGTGCAGGAGTGCCGCCGGCAGTGGCATCGCGACGGGCAGGAGTACAGCTATGCGCATTTGGCGCAAATGGCCGGCGAGGCGGCGGCGTTCAAGGCGGTGATCGATCCGGATCACAAGCCCTTCCTGTCGCCCGGGCAGATGCCGCAGAAGATTTCGGAATTCTGCAGGAAGACCGGGCAGCCGACGCCGGCGTCGCCGGGCGAGTTCGTCCGCACATGCCTGGAGAGCCTGGCGCTGACGTATCGCAAGACGATCGAGGGGCTCGAGGAGGTGCTGGGCCGGCGGATCGCCGTGATCCACATCGTCGGCGGGGGGACGCAGAACGAACTGCTCAACCAGATGACAGCGGACGCGTGCGGGCGGCCGGTGGCGGCGGGCCCGGTCGAGGCGACGGCGATCGGGAACATGCTGGTGACGGCGATCGCGCTGGGAGAGATCGGGGATCTGGCGCAGGGTCGTCAGATCGTCCGCGACAGCTTCGACGTCAAGCGCTACGAGCCGAAGAACGCGGCCGCGTGGGAGGAGGCGTATGGGAGGCGGAGGTCAGTAGTCAGTAGCCAGTAGCCAGTAGTGGAATTAAAGTGCTCGATGGAGCCAGCGCGGGTTGCTCATGGTCATCGACTGTCACGTTCACGTCTGCTGTCTGCTCCCCGAGCACGGGAGGATGTCGCCGCGGGTGCTCAAGAGTCTGCCGTTCCGGTTCATGCAAGCACTGCTGGGGATCCGGCCGGTGGCGGGGCGGGAGGAGGCGACGGAGCGGGCCCTGACGCTGCGGCTTTTCGAGTTGCT
>DATBFY010000181.1:0-6294 GCA_036558265.1 Tepidisphaeraceae bacterium
ACCGGCGGGGTGAGGGGAAGGACCGACAAGGGCTCAAGAGTGGCGAGAAGCTGATCTTCCAGGTGGGCCTGGGCGTGATGCTGGGCGTGTTCACGTACCTGCACGGCCGGCACGTGCCGGAAAATCACACGCTCTATTTCCCGTTCCTGAAGGATTTCGGCATCCCGCTGGGCATGACGGCGTTCGTGATCATCGCGACGCTGGTGCTGACCGGATCGAGCAACGCGGTCAACCTGACGGATGGCCTGGACGGCCTGGCCGCGGGATGCATGGCGATCGTCTCGTTCACGTTCTTCATCCTGGCCGTGATTATTGGGACCGAGTCGATCGAGATCGGTGATCGGCCGGCGGCGTCGGGGTTGCTCCTGGCGCACGTGGTGGGGGCCGAAGAGATGGCGGTGATCGCCGCGGCGCTTGCGGGCGCGTGCATGGGGTTCCTGTGGTTCAACTGCTTCCCGGCGAAGGTGTTCATGGGGGACACCGGGTCGCTCGCGCTCGGGGGGTTGATCGGGTACGTCTCGATCGTGATCCGGCAGGAGTTGATCCTCTTCCTGGTCGGTGGCGTGTTCGTCATGGAGGCGCTGTCGGTGCTGGCGCAGGTGGGGTATTTCAAGTACACCAAGCGCAAGTTCGGGGAGGGGCGGCGCGTGTTCCTGCGCGCGCCGATCCATCACCATTTCCAGGTGAAGGGCTGGTCCGAGCCCAAGGTGGTGGTGCGGTTCTGGCTGATCACCGCGATGCTGGCGGCAATGGCGCTGGCGACGGTGAAGTTGAGGTAAGCGGAACACGCTTTCCTTGACAACCAGAGCCGTGGTAGAATCCGATCATGGCAAACGCATTGGGGATACTCGAGAGGGTCATCGCTCCACAAAGGGGCGGCATGTCGTCGGAGTTGGCGCGGCACGTCCTTGGCCTTGAATTCTCCGAATCCGATCATGCTCGGTATGGGGAACTGTCAGCCAAGGCAAGGGACGGAACGTTGAACACCGACGAGCGCGCCGAACTGGAAGAATTCCTGATGGTGAACAATCTATTGGCGATTCTCAAATCCAAGGCGAGGGTTTCGCTTCGGCAGCACAATCCTGCGGCATAGCTCCCGGATGACTAAGGCCCTGGAATTGGAGGTGAGGAGGCGCGCCGGTTTTCGGTGCGAATATTGTCACGTCCCGGAGGCGCGGTTCGACTTCAAGCACGAAATCGATCACATCATCGCGCAAAAGCACCATGGTCCGACCATTCTGAGCAATCTCGCGCTCTGCTGCGGCGATTGCAACATGCATAAGGGGCCGAACGTCGCGGGAGTGGACCCCGAAACAGGACAGGTCGTGCGCCTGTTCAATCCGCGAGAAGATCGGTGGGACGATCATTTCCGATGGGACGGCGCCGTCCTCATGGGGATCACAGCAATCGGTCGAGCGACGATCGATGTGCTTGCGATAAATCTGCCGGTCCGAATTCTCGCGAGACGAGCCCTTGCTGAGGAAGCACATTTCGACCAGCAGAGTTGACCCCTCGCCTTCAGGTCTGGTTGCCGAAAAGTCAAAGCATTCGCGCGCATGCGTCCGATAACCGTCAATAGCATGGAAGATTCCATCTACCGACTTCGGCACGCGGACATCCTGACCCTGTGCGTCATGGGATTACTCGCCCTGGGGGTGGTGATGGTGCAGTCGGCGTCGATGAACGCGACCGGAGCGCTGGAGGCACGCCTCCAGGATCTGAAGGCCCAGCGGTCGGCGGCGCTGGCGAAGACGAAGGACCCCGGGCACATCGCGAACATCAACAAGGACTTCGACAACCGCGCCGCCCAGGCCACCAAAGACTTCCAGGACCGCCCCACCCACTGGTATTGGACCCCCAGCGGCTTGAAACAACTCGGCTATGCCATCGCGGCGATGATGACCTTCCTCCTGGTCGGGTGGTTCGATTACGCGAAGCTGGCGCGCGGGGCGCTGTGGCGCAACCCGATCGTCTGGGGCGTAATCGTTGCGGGCGTCAGTTGCGCGGCGGTGCTCGTGCCGGGCATCGGGCGCGAGATGAACGGCGCCAGGCGGTGGATCTCCCTGGGCGTGACGCAGTTTCAGCCGTCCGAAGTGGGCAAGTGGGCGCTGGTCGTCTTCCTCGCATACTTCATCTCACAACGGAAGGTGCGGCTGGAGGAATTCTGGCGCGGCTTCGTGCCGACGCTGATCCCGGTGGCCCTGATCGCGCTGTTGATCGTGATCCAGGATTTCGGGACGGCCGCGCTGATCGGGATGTGCTCGGTGGCGATCCTCCTCGCCGGGCGGGCGCGGATCTGGCACCTGCTGATCTCCGCCGCGCCGGGACTGGCGGCCGCAACCTGGTTCGTGACGCACAAGGCCTACCGGATGAAGCGGATGACGGCGTTCATGGATCCCTACGCCGACCCGCAGGGACAGGGATATCACATGATCCAGAGCCTGCTCTCGTTCTCGACGGGCGGGATCTTCGGGCGCGGGCTGGGGAACGGGATTCAGAAGCTCGGGTATCTGCCCGAGGATACGACGGACTTCATCTTCGCGGTCATCTGCGAGGAGATGGGATTGTTCGGCGCCTGCCTGACGGTCGCGCTGTACCTCGGCATCATCTACGTCGCGTTCCAGATCGTGAAGCAGATGCGGGATGGGTTCGGCCGATTGCTGGCGTTCGGCATCGGCGCGATGATCGGGATGCAGGCGCTGATCAACATCGCCGTGGCGACGGTCAGCGTGCCGACCAAGGGATTATCGTTGCCGCTGATCAGCGCCGGTGGGACGGGGCTCATCATCACCTGCGGGGCGCTGGGGCTGCTGCTCAGCATCGCGCGGCATCAACACGATGCTGAAGAAGAAGTGCGCGAAGCGCTGTGGGAGACGGACAGCCTGGCCCTGGCGGCGGTGCTGTGACGGCGACGCGTAAATCGTAAAGACGTAAAACATGAAAAGATGGCGTGGGCCCGGCGATCTGCCTGATGTCTTTATGTTTTCCATTTTGGCCGTATGATCCGCGCCGATGGCTGACGCAGATTTGAAGACGGTCTTTCTCGCCGGCGGGGGGACGGGGGGACACTTGTACCCGGGGATCGCGGTCGCGGAGTCGCTGCGCAAGGCCGCGCCACACATCAAGTGCGTCTTCCTCTGCACCACCCGCGAGATCGACACCGTCATTCTCACGCCGACCGGCTTCGAGTTCATCCCGCAGCCGATCGAACCGCCCCACCGCTCGATCGGTGGGCTGCTCAAGTTCTGGCGGAGCTGGCGCGAGACGATGCAATTGGGGCGGAAGCTGATCGACGAGCGCAAACCCGCAGCGGTGCTTGGCCTTGGCGGCTACGCGGCAGGCGTAGCGGTCAAGCTGGCAAGCAAGAATGACGTCCCCACGGTGCTGATCAACCCGGACGTCGTCCCCGGCAAGGCCAACCAGCACCTGATGCGGCATGCGTCGGCAGTCTGTTGCCAGTTCGAGGCCACCGCTCAGTACGTCTCCCCCGCCAAGCGCGGGAAGTTGAAGTTCACGGGTTGTCCGATCCGTTCCGACTTTGCCAATCTCCCGCCCCGCGCCGAGGCGGCTGCCCGGCTGGGGCTCGACCCGAACCTCAACACGCTGACCATCACGGGAGCCAGCCAGGGAGCGGCCACGATCAACCAGGCCATGCCGCCGACGCTCGCTCAGATCACCACGCAAGGTTGGCAGGTCCTGCACCTGTCGGGCCGCTCGCACGCCGACAAGGTCCGCGAAGCTTATCGGAACCTCAACCTGCCGGCCCGCGTGATCGACTTTACGCCCGCAATGGCCGACGTCTGGGCCGCCACCGACCTGGCCGTCTCCCGATCCGGGGCCAGCACGTGCGCCGAGCTCACCGCCTGCGGCCTGCCCAGCGTGCTCATGCCGTATCCCTTCCACAAGGACCAGCATCAGCGGCTCAACGCCAAGGTGCTTGCCGACGCGGGCGCCGCCGTCCTGCTCGACGACCTGCGGGATGCGAAGCGCAACGCGGACAAGCTCCAGGGCGTGCTGGCGCCCCTCATTCACGACGCACAGACCCGCAGAAACATGGCCCAGGCCGCTCGCAAACTCGGCAAACCCGACGCAGCCGATACCGTGGCGGGCGTCATCTCAGCCCTGCTGAATTCTGACCGATAAGCGAGGTAAGGACCGACCGTCGCCGCGGCCTGCTCACATCAGTGAGCATGTCCGTCCGACAGAAGGTTTTACGGACGGGCGCTCGGCGTGATCTTGATCGCGCCCGGGTCACGAATTGACTCTCTTCATTGCTCCTGTAGTATGCGCGAGACTGTGCCAACCCTGTCGTCCGAGTTGCGAACGGAGTCGCGCTCCATGAGCCGCTTTGCCGGCAAACGCGTCCATTTTATCGGTATTGGCGGCTGCGGAATGGCGGGGCTGGCGCGCATGCTCCTGGATGCGGGCGCGATCGTCACCGGCTCGGATCCGAACTTCAACGAAGCCGCGATGGAGCTGGCGCGCCGAGGCGCAAAAATTACCCGCACGCAACTCGGCGAACTGCTCACCCGCGAGGTGGACCTGGTCGTCCGCACCGCCGCCGTACCCGACGCCAATCCCGAGTTCCTCGCCGCCCGAAAACTCGGCTTGGAGCACCTCAAATATGCCCAGCTCCTCGGGCAGGTCATGCAGGAGCGGTTCGCGATCGCCGTCTCCGGCACGCACGGCAAGACCACGACAACCTCGCTGATCTCCCACGCCCTGGTCCGCTGCGGCGTTGATCCCTCGTTCGTGATCGGCGGTACCGTGCCGCAACTGGGCGGCTCAAGCCGCTCGGGCGCCGGCCAGAGCTTTGTGGTCGAGGCCTGCGAGTACGATCGAAGCTTTCATAATCTTCACCCGACCGTCTGCCTGATCACCAACATCGAGGCCGACCACCTCGACTGCTACAAGGACCTCGACGACATCATCGCCTCCTTCCGCCACTTCGCATCGCTGGTGCCTCCCAGCGGCCTCATCCTTGCCAACGGACAGGATCCGAACGTCGCCAAGGGGGTGGAAGGGGTGAGCCAGAGGGTGGAACGGGTCGTAGTCCGCACCGCCACCGACGACGCCGGCGTCACCGGGGCCGACTGGGTCACCGTGCCGCTCGCACCGCACAACGGGTGTCATTGCGGGATCGTACACTACCAGGGCAAGCCCGTGGCGACTTTGCGGCTCTCGATCCCGGGGCACCACAATCTCTACAATGCCACGCTCGCCCTGGCTGCCTGTCGCACCGCCGGGGTAGACCTGGAGCGTGCCGCCGAGGCGATCAATGGCTTCGCGGGGGTGGATCGGCGCATGAGCCGCATCGGCGAGTACCGCGGCGCCACGATCGTAGACGACTACGGCCACCACCCGACGGAGATCGCCGCCACCCTGAAGGCCCTGCGCGAACGGTACCGCCCGAATCGGATCCTCTGCGTTTTCCAACCGCACCAGCACAGCCGCACCCGCACCCTGCTGGACGAGTTCGCCGTCTGCTTCAAGGACGCAGACCTTGCGCTGATCGCCGACATCTATTCGGTGCGCGACTCCGACGAGGAAAAGCGCCTAACCTCAGCACGGACTCTGGTCGATCGTATTAATGCGGCCGGTCATGGGCAGCAGCAGCACCAGCAGAAGGCTTTGCACATTCCCACCCTCCCACAGATGGTGGAATATCTGAAACAGAACGCCGGCCGCGGCGACCTGATTCTCACGATCGGCGCGGGCAACGTGTGCGACGTCGCGCATGAGCTCGCTAACCTGAGCGAGAGTTCGCCGGTCTAAACCTCGACCCGCTGGAACCCAGCCGCCCGGCGCCCCTCGACGGGACCGCCTGGCGCGCGTGATTCGGAGTCGGTAGTGAGCGCAATCAACCCCAAACCGCAGCACCCCGCCGCGTCCCCCGCGATGCCCAAGATGCGCATCGCCCAGCCGTTCGCGGGCCTCGAAGCGTTTGTCGAGGAGAACCACCCGCTCGCCAAGCACACCTGGTACAAGATCGGTGGCCCGGCGCGGTATTACGTCCGCCCGCGTTCGCCGGAGGACCTCCAGGAAGCCGTCGCCCGCTGCGTCGAGAACAACATCTCGATCCACGTCCTGGGCCTTGGTGCGAACCTGCTGGTGAGCGACGAGGGCGTCAACGGCGCAGTGTTCCGCTTCGACCAGGAGCACTGGCGCAAGATCAAGTTCGACGCCACCACCTTAGACGTGGGCAGCGGCGTGGACATGCAAAAGCTGATCGTCCGCACCGTCCGCCAGGGTTTGGCGGGCATCGAGGTGCTCGCCGGCATCCCCGGAACGATC
>DATBFY010000182.1:0-4606 GCA_036558265.1 Tepidisphaeraceae bacterium
CAGCCGCCCCAGGTCGTTCCCGATCAGCTCCGCCAGCATCGCCGCCGCGTCGCCCGTGACGGCCAGCCCGTGCGCCGACCGCGCCCGCTGCACGATCCACCCCGGCAACTCCCTCGCGTTGGGCGGTTCACACTCCTCGACCTTCCCGTTCTTCTGAATGATCTTGTAAATGCGGTGGTTCTTCTGCATCGCCTCGCACCGCAGCACCAGCGTCGCGCTGTTCGACGGGTGCTCGCAATAGTTCTCGAGTTGCTCGCGGAAGCGGCTGATGAACTCGTCCCCGTTGCCGACGACGACGACCTTCCCGCCGCCGAACATCGCGAAGCTGCGCAGTTCGTCCAGGACATCCGCCAGTTCCGCCCGTTCCCCGTCCACGTCGATCCGCTGCGCGTCTTTGGGCAACTGCGCGGCGATCTCCTGCAGCCGCTGCGTCTGTAGAAACGCGTCCTCCCCCACCAGCGCGTAGACGGGCGTGACCATAGGCAAACTCTTCTAAAGCCTCTTGTTGCGCGCGTCAAACGCGCGGCAATTAGTACCTCATGCCACCCAAGGGGCGAGTGAAGCTGGCTGGGAGACATACGATCCCCCGGGATCGTTCACCCGGGGAGCGGCTCGACCGACACGCCCAGCGGGCCCGCCCCGCGGCGGACCATGTTCGGGTCCGGGCCGGCCGAGCGCAGTTGATCCGCCTTTAACTCCGCCACTTCCAGCGGCCCGGTCCAGACCGCGGCGCGGCCGGTCAGATGGGCACGGAGGGTCAGCGTGAATGCCCGGGCGGTCCCGTAGCGGAAAATCCGCCGCAGCACGCCGACCACGTATCCGAACCCGTTGACGGGATCGTTGTGCAGGATCACCGCGTGCGGGGGCTGGCGTTTCGGACGCGCGTCGGTGGACGGGCGCGTGCGCTTGCGTTCGGCGGGTGCGGGGGCGGCGGGCGTAACCTGTTTCTCCGGTTCGACCGTCGCCGTCCCCGCCTGCTCTGTCGAAACAAGACTCATTTTCGGAACTCCTCGCCGCAGGATGATACCCGTTGGCCACCGCGCGGCGGCGTTACAAAGCAGAGGTGCATTTTCCATCCGCCGCGCCGTTTGGGCGGCAGGCCGTCTGCTGCTACGATGGGTGACTCCGATGTCCCACGCCACCCATAGCTATTACGACTGGCAGGTTTCGACGCTACTCCTGGCTTACGACGCCGTCGAGCCGCTGGCGCGCGACGACGTTGAAGCCCTCGCGCGCCGCCAGCAAGACGTTGAGCGCGAACTCCAGCAGATGGTCCAGGCGCTGCTGCCCGCCGACTACCGCGACAATCCCCAGCGGGATTTCCCGCCGGAGCTGGTGATCGAACTGACCAAAGCCACCCTGCGCCGCGCGGCCAGCATCGTGAAGCTTCTTTAGTTGGCGCGGGCAATCGACAACGAGTTTGCCCATGCCGCCCGTCGTCACGCCAGGATGTCTTTCACCACGTTTCCGAACACGTCCGTCAACCGGAAGTCGCGGCCCTGGAAGCGGTAGATCAGCTTCTCGTGGTCGAAGCCCATGATCCGCAGGATCGTGGCCTGGAGGTCATGGACGTGGACGGGGTTCTCGGCGGGGTAGAAGCCCAGGTCGTCGCTGGCGCCGTACGTCATGCCCGGCTTGAGCCCCGCGCCGGTCATGAACAGCGTGTAGCAGTCCGGGTGATGGTCGCGGCCCAGGTTCTGACCTTTGGCCGTCCGGCCCTCGCGGAACGGGGTGCGGCCGAACTCGGCGGCCCAGACGACCAGGGTATCTTCGAGCATCCCACGGGTCTTCAAGTCGCGGATCAGGGCGGCGACGGGTTGGTCCATGAGCTTGCAGCGCTTCACGAGTCCCTGGCGAATGTCCTCGCCCGGGTTGGTGCCGTGGAAGTCCCACCCCCAGTCGAAAAGCTGCACGAACCGCACGCCCTGCTCGCACAACCGGCGCGCGAGGAGGCAATTGTTGGCGAAACTGGATGCCCCGGGCTTTGCGCCGTACGCATCGAGCGTTTTTGAGTCTTCTTTGGCAATATCCATCACTTCGGGGACGGCCGTCTGCATTCTAAAGGCCATCTCGTACTGGGCGATGCGGGTCAGCGTCTCGGGGCTGCCCAACTCTCGCTCCTGGAGGGCGTTGAGGTCGCGCAGGGCATCCAGGGTCATCCGGCGGACGTCGCGGCTCATCCCGTCGGGATTGGACACGTACAGCACCGGGTCGCCTCCGCTGCGGCACTGCACGCCCTGGTAGACCGATGGCAGGAACCCGCTGCCCCAGGCGCTCTTGCCGGCGCTGGGGAGCGTGCCGCCGGAGACCAGGACGATGAAGCCGGGCAGGTCGTGGCTTTCCGAGCCCAGGCCGTAAGTCACCCACGAGCCGAAGGATGGCCGGCCCTGCCGAGGCGAACCAGTGTAGAGCAGCAACTCGGCCGGCGCGTGGTTGAACTGCTCGGAATGCATCGACTTGATGAACGTCAGGTCGTCGGCGATCGACGCCAGATGGGGCACGGCCTCGGACATCCACGCGCCGGACTTCCCGTATCGGGCGAACTTCTGCGGGGTGCCCAGCAGCTTGGGAACGCCGCTGGTGAAGGCGAACGTCTTGCCCTTCAGGAGCGAATCCGGGCAGGGCTGGTCGTCACGGCTGACGAGGTCCGGCTTGTAGTCCCAGAGATCGAGGTGGGGCGGGCCGCCGGACATGTGGAGGAAGATGACGCGGTTGGCCTTGGCGGGCAGGGGGGCGGAACGGGGGGAAAGGGGGTTGTCGGATTGCGGGTTGGCGATTGCGGATTGCGGATTGAGCAGGTTGGCGAGGGCCAGGGAGCCGACGCCCAGCGCGCCGGTGTGGGCGAGGAAATGGCGCCGGGTCACGTGGCGGAGGTGTTCGAGGCGGGTCGAATCATCGGAGGCAACAGAGAACATCGGGTGTCACCGTTTGTCGATTGTTTCGTCGAGATTCAGGAGGACGTTGGAGACCACTGTCCAGGCGGCAAGGTCGCGCACGTCGGCGCCAGGCGGGGCGGCGCCCAGCGGCTTGGTCGCCATCGCCTCGGCGGATTTGGGATCGTGCTCATACTGGGCGCGGGACTGTTCGTAGAGCCGGCGGAGGCGCTCCAGCTCGGGCGATTCGGGCGGCCGTGCGAGGCAGGTGCGGAATGCGAAGGTCAGCCGGGAATTGACTGAGTTGCCGCCCTCCTTCAGCACGCGCCGGGCGAGCCCCTGTGCGGCCTCGACGAAGCAGGGGTCGTTGAGCGTCACCAGCGCCTGCAGCGGTGTATTCGTGCGGATCCGCCGTAGCGTGCAATAGGTGCGCTCGGGCGCGTCGAACGTGACCATGGACGGATAAGGCGCGTTTCGGCGGACGCGGATGTAGATGCCGCGCCGCCAGCGGTCCTCGTTCGTGTCGGCCTTCCAATCGGTGGTGGCGCCGAACGCGGCGGAGAGGCCGAAGTTGGGCTTGGGCGGCTGGCAGGGGGGGCCGAACATCTTCTGACTGAGGAGCCCGGCATCAAAGAGCGCCTGATCGCGGATCTCTTCGGCCGAGAGGCGGACTCGCGGGCCGCGCGCCAGCAACCGATTGAGCGGATCACGATGTTCCAACTCCGGCGAGACGACCGAGCATTGGCGATACGTCGCGCTGGTGACGATCCGCTTGAGCATCGCCTTGCTGTCCCAGCCGAGGCGCACGTACTCGGTGGCGAGCCAGTCGAGCAATTCTGGGTGGCTGGGCGGCTCGCCCTGGGTGCCGAAGTCTTCACTGGTCTCGACGATGCCGATACCGAAGAGTTCTTCCCAGAGGCGGTTGACGGCGACGCGCGCGGTCAGCGGGTTGTCGGGGCTGACGATCCACTTGGCGAGCGTCAGGCGGTTCATCGGCGAGCCCTGGGGCGGGGGCGGGAAGACGGCCGGTAGGCCCGGCTCGACCTTGTCGCCGTTGGCGAGGTAGTTGCCGCGGATGTGCACGTGCGTCTCGCGCGGTTTGCCCTCCTTCATGACCGGCGTGGTCACGGTCAGGGCGGCGTACTGGGATTCGAGCTTGCGGTAGTCGGCCTCGATCGACTTGAACTGCGGGAAGGCGAGCGAACGGTAGTAACTGGCTAGTTTGTCCTTCTCTTCCTTCTTTCGATCCTTGGCGGGCTTGTTGAGGATCGCCGTCACGTCCAGCGGAACGGTTTCCTGTTCGACGGCCTTTTCCCACTCGCGCTGGCCGCTGTCGGCCTGCTTCTGGGCCTCCTCGAACTTGTGCCTGGCGGCCTCGACTCGGGGTTGGAGGTCGGTGGCTTGTTTCTCCATGCCGACGCGCGGGACGACGATGGTGGGGGCGTCGTCGCCGGTGTTGTGGTCCTCGGTATTGTTGAAGATCGCGAAGAGCTGGTAGTACTCGCGCTGGGTGAAGGGGTCGTACTTATGGCTGTGGCACTGGGCGCAGCCGATCGTGCTGGCCATCCAGACCTGGAGGGTGGTGTTGACGCGATCGACGACGGCGGCGCTGCGGAACTCCTCGGGCTGGGTGCCGTTCTCGGTGTTGGTCAGCGTGTTGCGGTTGAATCCGGTGGCGATGAGCTGCGCTTGTGTGGCGTTCTTTTCGAGATCCCCGGCGATGATGTCGATCG
>DATBFY010000183.1:0-14977 GCA_036558265.1 Tepidisphaeraceae bacterium
GGCGGCGCTGCGGAACTCTTCGGGCTGGGTGCCGCCCTCGGTGTTGGTCAGCGTGTTGCGGTTGAAGCCGGTGGCGATGAGCTGGGCCTGCGAGGCGTTCTTCTCCAGGTCTCCGCCGATGATGTCGATCGTAAATCGGTCGAACGGCTCGTTGCGGTTGAGGGCCTGGATCAGCCAGTCGCGCCAGCGCCAGATGGTGCGGTCGGGGTCGTTGGCGTAACCCAGGGAATCGGCGTAGCGCGCCAGGTCGAGCCACACGCGGGCCCAGCGCTCGCCGTAGGCGGGCTTGGTGAGCAGGCGATCGACCAGCTTCTCGTAGGCATCAGGCGAAGCGTCGTTGACGAACGCGTCCACCTCCGCGATCGTCGGCGGCAGGCCGGTCAGGTCGAGGGAGAGGCGGCGGATGAGCGTGTAGCGGTCGGCGGCGGGGCCGGGGTGCAGGCCTTCCTTCTCCAGCCGCGCGAGAACGAAGCGGTCGATTTCGTTGGCGGGCCAGCTTGCGTCCTTTACGGCGGGCGGGTCGGGGCGAACCGGCTTCACGTAGGCCCAGTGCAGGGCGTAGGGGGCGCCGTTGGCGATCCAGGTTCGCAGGGTCTTGATCTGCTGCGCGCTGAGGCGATCCGAGTTCTTGGGCGGCGGCATGACGTCGTCGTCGTCATCCGTGCTGATGCGGCGGACCAATTCGCTCTGTTCGGGGTGGGAGGGGACGATCGCGGCCTTGCCGCTCTTGGCGGGCTTGGTGGCGACGTCGCGGACGTCGAGGCGCAGCTTGGCCTTGCGGGCGCGCTCGTCCTGGCCGTGGCACTGGAGGCACTTGCTGGCGAAGATCGGACGGACGTCACGGTTGAAATCGACGGGTTGCTCGGCGGCGGCGCAGGGAAGAGGTGCGATCGCGAGGGCGATGAGAACCGGAAGGATCAACCCGAAGATGCGCTGTGTTCTCAAAAGAATCATCCTGATACGCGTCACTTCACGGGCTTAGCGTCGGCGACAATCTTGTCGGCGAACTTCTTGGGGTCCTTGTTGAACTTCGCCAGACATTTGTCGCAGCAGAAGCCGACGGTCTTGCCGTCCACGATAGCGGTGAAACCGGACTCGATGTCATGCTGCGAGACGGGACACTTGGTGTTGACCACAGCGACGGCGGCGACCGGCGCGGCCGCGGGGGCGGGAGTCGCCTCTGCCTTTTTCTGTTCGGCGGGTTTCTTCTCCTCGGGCTTCTTGTCCTGTGACTTGGCCTCGTTCGGCTTGGCGGCGGCGGGGGCGGCGTCGGCCTTGATGTTGGCGGCGTACTTGGCGGGGTTCTTGGTGAAGTCCTTGGGGCAGTCTTTGCAGCAGAAGCCGATCACCTTGCCTTCGTAGACCAGCAGGTTTTCCGGATCGACTGCTTCGCCGGTGACGGGGCACTTGGTGTTGATCGGCTTGGCGCCGGCGGGGGCGGCGGTGACCGCGGCTGCGGCGGCCACAGGCTTCTTGGCATCGGCGGGCTTGGCGTCCGCCGGCTTCTTGGCATCTGCCGGCTTGGCATCCGCTGGCTTGGCGGCGGGCGTCTCGACGGGCTTGACGACGACGGCTAGTTCTTCGCCTCGGTTCACGGTGATGGCGGGGATGGCTTTCTTCAGACTGGCGGCGCCGGCGTCGGTCACCTTGGTCTGCCAGAGATAGACGCGCTTGAGGTTCTTGAGGCCGGCGAGGCTCGAGACGCCCTTATCGGTAACGGCGGTGTTGTACAGGTTGAGGTATTCGAGCTTCTGAAGGTTCTTGAGGTTCGCGAGCCCAGCGTCGGTGACGGCGGTCTTCTCCAGGTGCAGGGTGGTCAGTTCGGAGAGTCCGGCGAGGTTCGCCAGACCGGCATCGGTAATGGCCGTGTTCGCCAGGTTGAGCTGGGCGACCTTTGGCAGGTTCTTGACCTCTGCCAGTTCGACGTCGGTGGCCTGCTTGCCGGCGAGCGACAAATTGACGACGAGCAGGTCGCTGTCGTTGGCGAGTTGCATGACCAAGCCGCCCTTGGCGGTGATCTTGTTGGCCGACTCCTGCTGGGGCGGTGTGAACTGGACCGCGGCGGCCTGGGCGATGGATGCAAAGCAGGCGATCAGCAGCAGTTGGGCGAAGGTTCGAAAGGGTGGTTTCATTGCGTGCGGCTCCCGTACGTTTTTTTGCTCGATCTCCCGACATGGGCGCGACGGCAGTTACTATCGCATAGTAGTGCCGCAGGTCCAAGGGTGTTGCGTAGGGCCCGGGCTACCGCCGACTAAATGTTGACTGTAAAGTCTTGCGAGGCAGCGAACCGCGCGACGCCGGAATGGGAGCCTGGGCTATGGACATGGCATTGTGGGCGGTGCTCGCCGCAATGGGGGCGCTGGGGGTGCGGGTGGGCTTTGCCGTACACGGGGCCGCGTTGGCGCGGTCGAAGAATGCCGCCGGGGCGGTGTTGCGCCAGGTCTGCGACGCCTGCGTGGCGATCCTGGCGTTCTGGGTGGTGGGGTGGGCGATTACAGTTAGTGGCGGAAGGGTTTTTGGGCTGCAATGGCGAGCCTTGTTTGGGATCGGCGAGAATTATTCGCTGGTCTGGCTCCAGATCGTCGCGATGGTGCTGATTGCGACGGGGATCGTGCCGGGCGTATTGGCGGAGCGGGCGCGGTTCTGGCCGACGCTGGCGTCGTCGGCGCTGCTGGGGGCACTGATCATTCCGATCGCGATCATCTGGACGTTTGGCGATGGGTGGCTTCATCGCATCGGCGATCACGATTATGGCGGGGCGGGTTGGCTTCATCTGCCGGGGGCGTGCTGCGCGGCGGTGGGGGCGTTCGTGGTGGGGCCGCGGTCGGGGAAGTTCAATCGCGACGGATCCTCGACGGCAATTCCCGGGCACAGCGTCCCGCTGGCGGGGATTGGGGTGGTGGTGCTCTTCGCGGGGTTCTTCGTGTTCTTGACGGGGTTGTCGAACGGGATCGATTACGGGCGGGTGGCGAGCAACGTGTTTCTCGCTGCGGCTGCGGGCGGGTTGGCGGCGGTGGTGATGTCACAGATCCGATACTACAAGCCCGACGTTCACCTCACGTTCGCGGGGATGCTGGGGGGGATCGTGGCGATCAGCGCGGGGGCGAACGGGATGATCGGGCTATCGGCCGTCATCATCGGCGCGGTGGCGGGGTTGGTGGTCCCGCTGGCGATCCTCCTGCTGGATGTGAAGTTCAGATTGGACGACCCCAGCGGGAATGTTGCTGTGCACGGTGTGGGGGCGATCTGGGGACTGGTCGCGACACCGCTCTTCGTGCGAGGACTGTCCGCCGGGGATCGGGTCAAGATCCTGGGCGTCCATGTGCTGGCGATCGTTGCCATCGCCGCTCTGGCGATCGCGCTGTCGTTTGCCATGTGGGTGGTGCTGAAGCGCACGACACGAATTCGCGCCAGCGAGGCGGACGAGTTTGATGGGTTGGATTTGGCGGAGCACGATATCGGAGCGTACCCGGATTTCCAGCAGACGATGATCAAGTCCTATCATCTGCGCGAGGTGTAGCGTTCACGGGCTGGAAGCCCGTGATACGGGTGGCGATCGGTAGGCGAGGACGCGCACGTTTTCCATGGTGATCATCCCCTCGGTGACCATCGCGTCGAGGTGGGAGAGGAGCGACTGGATCCTGGCGTTTGCGTCCACGATCTCGACGACGATCGGCAGGTCGGAGGACATGTCGGTGAGCTTGGACTTGTGGATCACGCTGTGCGCGCCGAAGCCTTCGAGCCCGCGCAGGACGGTCGCGCCGGCGATGCCCAGCTCGCGCGTCTTGTGCACGATCGCCTCGTAGAGCGGGCGGCTTCCGGCGCGGTCGGATTCGCCGATGAACACGCGCAGGAGGACGCCGTCGTCATCGATCGTCATGTTGGACCTCGGTTGAAGGGGCGGGAGGGTGGAAAGGGGCGCCAGGGCCCCAGGCAGGGGCGGCAGGGGGGTGTGGCCGGTGTAGCGGTGGCGGTAGCGGATCACGGCCGCCCGCTCGAGCGTCGCCAGGCCTTTGGTGACGAGCTGCGCGAGCTGTTGATCGACGAAGGCGGCGATACGCTGCGGGGCATCGACGATCTCGACGATCACGGGAAGATGCTGGACGAACGACCAGGTGGACGGAGCGAGGATGCCCCGGGTCCCGGCGCCGTAGATTCCCTGGAGCACGGTGCAACCGGCCAGGGCGTTCGACCGCGCGGCCTTGACGATCCGCAGGTAAGTCGGCTCGTGGGGCATGCGGTCGGCGGATTCGAGGTAAACGCGAAGGAGAACTTGTTCGCCGACGAGGGGCATGTCTCACGCATATTTTAGAAGCGCTGGGCGCAGATGGCGCCGACCCGGACGGCGATCAGACCCAGGGCGATGCTGAAGATCAGATTTGCCACGGCCTTGTAGAACTGGCCGCCCTCGACCAGGGCGTTGGTCTCGAACATGAAAGTGGAGAAGGTCGTGTAGGCGCCGACGAAGCCGACGGCGATGGCGAGGCGCAGGGTTTCGCTTGCGATCCGATCACCGGCGACGCCCATGAACCACCCCAGGAAGAGGCTGCCGGAGAGGTTGATGATCATCGTGCCGACGAACGAGTCGGTGAAGACGTACCTACAGGCGCTGGCGACGAAGAACCGCGCTAGCGCGCCCAGCGACCCGGCAAGTGCAATCGCAAGGCATTGCTTGAGCAGTTGCATTTCGTCGTGAAAAGCGGATGGCTCGGTCGGGGCGGTTTTCGGCGATTCCGATCAGGGTCGCGCCGGGATCTGCGGTGCGAACTTGGCCTTGAAGGCGTCGAGCGACTCGATTCCGGAAGGGAGTTGGGCCTCCTCGATCAGCATGACCGGGATTCCGTCGCGCACGGGGTAGCGCAGGCCGCCGACCTCCGCGACCAGGTAGCTTCCTTCCTGGCGCAACGGGCTGCGCGTCAGTGGGCAGCGGAGAATCGAGAGCAGGTCGGCGTCGATGGTGTTGGACTTCTCGAGAGTCATGGGAGGTTGGGCCGAATCAGTCGGTGGAGGCAGTATAGCGCGTCGGCGAGCAGGATGGAAGTGACGCCGGAGGCTGGGGCGATCGTGGCGGCGGCGTGGAGGATTTGGTCGGCGAGCGGTCGGGTCGCCGGATTCCAGACGAACGCCGCCAGGGCCCAAGGTTGGCTGGTCGCGTGATCGGGCTGCATTTGGTCCTGGT
Source organism: Tepidisphaeraceae bacterium (assembly GCA_036558265.1). Taxonomy (GTDB): domain Bacteria; phylum Planctomycetota; class Phycisphaerae; order Tepidisphaerales; family Tepidisphaeraceae; genus RYN-433. Next base: position 5,180 of record DATBFY010000183.1, read on the forward strand.
AAAAGCGGGCGTTGCGAGAGACGGCCGTCGCCAATCGTTCGTCGGCTGTATCGATCGCGCAGGTGGTCGCGGCGTGGAGCAGGAGCAACTCGTGATAGCCGTGCGTCTCCGGATTGTCCGATGCTGTGGCGGCCAGAAATGCGCCGTCGGCTTGCTGGCACGCGGCCAGTCGCCCGAAGGCCTCTGCCCGAGTGGCTGTGGACACTTCGGTCCCGGCATCGATCGTCGCGTGCGCCGTCAGCGTCATCCAGGCGGTGTCCACGATCGACGCGCCGCAATTGGCTGGAATCCGGTCCGGCGGATGGATCGGCCAGCGCGATGTCGCGAATTGACTTTCCAGCAATCGCGCCCACTTCTGGACGACTTCCGTGCCGACGCCGGCGAGCTTCATCGCGCGGAACAGCGAGTAAAACAGCAACCCGCGATAGACCGGCCGGCGATGTCCGTATCGATCGACTACGTCGGGTGACGTCGTCGGGCTGTCGGCGGGGATCCTGGGCAACTCAATCGCGCGATCGGAGCTTGACAGGACGATGGGATAGATCAGGCCGCGTTCGACAAGGGTCGACGGTTCGTCCGGTCGCGCTGGCTCGATCACCGTCAGTGCCGCGCGCAGCGATCGTTCGATCAATTCCGCATAGCGCCGCAGTTCGGGGTCAACGTCGATGGCCATCGTCCGTCCGGTCGACGCGGCTGATCATACCGACCGCTGCCATGCGACGAAAAACGGGACGGGAACCTCGTCGGCCACAAGGTCCCCGTCCCGCAAGTCACATGTCGAATGTAGAGAAAACGCGCGCGGCCGATCACACGTAGGCCGACTGCACCGAGGTGAAGACGCTCAGTGCCTGGCTTGCGGTGACGGTGACGTAGCCGTCGTTCGAGCCGTCGTTGCCCGCGCCGTCGGTGCCCCATGGGTTGCGGAGCACGACCGAGACGGGCACCCGGATCGAGATGCCCAGTATCGTGATCCACTGGTAGTTCACGCGCTCCACCATGTAGGCGTGATTACCGACGCACGGGCAGCCGGCGGGCGGTGTCATGATGGTGGAGAACGTCACGGCCTTGCCGGCGTCGAGCTCACCGCCGATATAATTCAGGAGTGAGGTCCCGTCCGGTGACGACCAGAGGTCGGTGCTGGTCGAACCCAGAGCGTTGAAGGCCTCGCTCATCCAGCCGGCGCTGGTGGAGGCGTAGGTGTTGGCGCCGGTGCGGGCGAACGCCCAGGCCTTCTCCATGATGGCCACCCAGCTGGAATTCTGGTGCCCGAGCTTGGCGAAGACGAGGTTCCCCCAGGCGTCCACCGGGAGGTCGCCGTCCACCCGCACATATTGGGTGACGCCGCTGCGCACCATCTGGACTGCGTAGGATCCGTCGCCCAGGTCGACGACGCTCTGGCGGATGCGGTTGGGGTCGGTCTTGGCGGTGGCGGAGAGGGTCGCGAGGAAGTAGCAGTCGCCCACGCCGCCCTGGAAGACGTCGTCCTTGCTCGGCCCGTCGGTTGCGAAGAGCGGGCGGGTCGAGAAGTTGGATCGCGTGCCCGAGTCGCTTGGGTCGGCGATGTTGTCGCCGTCGAGCGTGCGGTCGGCGCCGTTGGCGAACGACTGCACCTTGTGGACGCTCGTCAGGCTTTCCCAGAGGCTGGCGTCGGCGACGTTGTCGGCGGTGGTGAAGACGATGTAGGAGTTCTCGTCGATCCAGAAGGAGTCGTAGCCGCCCTCGCCGTAGAGGACGTCGCCGGTCGCATTGTCGATCGAGACCAGGACGTCGTCGCCGTTGCCGCCGTACATGTAGTCGTTGCCCGCGCCGCCGTAGACGCGGTCGTTGTTGTCGCCGCCGCAGACGAGGTCGTCGCCGTCGTCGCCGTAGACCGCGTCCATGCCGCCGTAGCCGTAGCAGGTGTCGTTGCCGGCCTCGCCGTGGAGGACGTTGTTGCCGTAATCGCTGGCGTGGAGCAGGTCGTTGCCCAGACCGCCGTAGAGCTTGTCGTCGCCGGTGTTCTGGGAATAGACGGCCACCCCGCCGACGCCGCCGTCGAGCACGTCGTCGCCGGCGTAGCCGTAGAGGTAGTCGGTGCCGCCACCCCCCTGGAGGTAGTTGTTGGCGGAGCTGCCGTAGATCACGTCGTTGCCATAGCCGCCGTTGACGTTCTCGATGTCGGTGTTGGCGTTGTCGCCCTCGAGGAACTCGCCGTCGTTGGCGAAGCCGTCGAGGCAGACGACGACGGCGTTGGTGCGACTGGAATAGTCGGCGGTGTCCACGCCCGAGCCGCCCCACATGGCGTCGGCGCCCGTGCCGCCGTCGAGCAAATCGTTGTCGGCTTCGCCGTACATGTTGTCGTTGCCGTCGCCGCCGTACAGGTTGTCGTTGCCGTAGTAACCGTACAGGACGTCGTTGCCGTCCTCGCCGTAGAGGCGATCGTTGCCGTTCCAGCCGTCGAGCACATCGCTGCCGGTATAGCCGTAGAGCACGTCGTCGCCGTCCCCACCGTTCACGTAGTCATCGCCGTTCCACCCGTCCAGGACGTCGTTGCCGGCGTAGCCGTAGAGGTGGTCGTTGCCGTCGTTGCCCTGGAGGTAGTCGGCGTCGCTCGACCCGTAGAGGTAATCGTCGCCGCTGCCGCCGTAGAGGTTGGCCCGCGTGATGCCCGTGCTGTAGTTGATCGTGTCGTTGCCGTCATTGCCGTAGACGGTGATCGTGCCGACGTTGGCGAGCCAGTTGCCGAAGGTCGTGACGCCATTTTCGACGACGCTGAGCCAACCGCCGCTGTAGTTGAGGTTGATCGCATCGTTGCCGACGCCGCCGTTGACCGTCAGCGCGTGGGTGACCGGGTCGTACGCGGCGCTGAGCATCCGGCGGACCTCCAGCGCCTCGACCAGGGGCGCGCGCGGGCCGGCGCCACCGCCGGGGCGGCGGCAAGGGACGTGGAAACAGCGACCCGAGACGGAACGAGAGCGTGCACGCCGTCTGCTGCTCATGACAAGGACTCCTTGCGTAAGGGAGAGGCTATTCGTCCGCTGCCGGGTCCTCGGAGGCGGTTATCGGGGACGGCCCGGCAAGCGTTGCACGCGACCGGGAGAATTCCCGCTTCAAACCGACGATGCCCTGTTCAGGGCAATTGTAGCGATTGCATCAAATGGGTCGCGCGCGGTCGGGTGCAACGCCCCGGTCGTCCGACGCGATAACCCGGTGAGCGTCCCTCGCGCTGGCGGGGGGCGCGCGCGCATGGTGAGTTCACGTCTGCTTGTGACCGCTCGCCCGCGCCGCCGTGCGGAGCACCGCGTTCTTTTGTGAAAAGTCAGGAGCTTTGGTTCACGGGCCTACCCCGGATAGTCCGAATAAAGAGAAGGTGGGAGGCGCTTGCGTGCGGCGGCGGCGGCGGTTGGTGCGCCGCGCGGGACGCAGTCGCGGACCATCCCGATTTTGCCCTGCGCAAAATTGGAATGGGTCGGTATAATTTGGTGAAGGTTACGGGGAGTCTTTTCGGGGTCCGCGCCGGGTCGCTGCCCGCCGCGGGGGCCACCTGGAAGTTCCTCCTCCTCTCGCACCGGCCACGTGGGACGCCGAACCCGGGCTCAACATTCGGCGTCTTATTAGGTGGTGGGTCGAGAGAGTCGATCGATCTCGGGTGGGCCAAGCCCACCCGTTACCCGAACGAGCCAGGCTCGAACCGCACGCGGGGGCGACAATGTACGCCGCGCGTGCGGGTGGACGATAGGTGCATGTGCCCGAGTCGTCGGGGCCGCCGCCGGGATGTGTGTCACGCGCGCGCCTCGTGTTCACGCGCGCGGGGATGACTTGTCCTGGCAAGGCCGCTAGCCGCTGTGCCGAGAGTTTGTCGTACCGCCGCCGGACCGGCCGTCCCATTCGATCGCCGGCCCCGGGCGACGCGCTTCCGACTCCGCCGCCGCCGACGCCCGACCCTTCGGTGCGTGTGCCGGTCGCCCGCAACATGACGGGACCGGTGGCAGCGCGGGGTTCCCTCCCGCCCGCGCCGCCGACCATTCGGAAATCCCGTCTTTAGATTCCGCCGCGACCGAACGAACGTCGGCGCGGTGGCCGTGTCTGGTCAGAATCGATCCCCGCGCCGCGTTCGTATGGTGCGCGCGCGGCGGACGCGCGCGTAACTCGGAGATGAATCACATGCCCGCTGCCAGCAGCAAGACCAATCCCCTGATCTCGATCGTGGACAAGAAGCTCGACGTGTCGAACTTCCGCGAGCAGCATTGGGAAGGCACGTTCTGGGAGTACCTCGACATCCTGGTCGAGAACCCGTCGGTCGCCCGCAACGCCTTCCAACGCGTCTACGACATGATCTGCTCCTACGGCAAGGAGTCGTTCACCCAGTTCAAGAACGAGCTGACCCGCTACCCGTACTTCGCCGACCCGATCGACCACGGGGCCGACGCCATTTACGGCCTGGAGCGTCCGCTGATGCAGCTCGTGGACTTCTTCAAGTCCGCCGCGCAGGGCTACGGGACCGAGCGCCGCATCCTGCTGCTGCACGGCCCGGTCGGCTCGTCCAAGTCCACCATCGCTCGCCTGCTCAAGAAGGGCCTCGAGGGCTACTCGAAGACCGACGCGGGCAAGCTCTTCACCTACTCGTGGCGCCTGCCCCGCCCGCGCGGCAACGACGAGGGGGAGGAGTTCTACCCCTGCCCCATGCACGAGGAGCCGCTCCTGCTCATCCCCGCCGAGGCCCGCAAGGAGGTGCTCGACGCCGTCAACGACAAGCTGCCCGACGGCCGCAAGGTCAAGCTCTACGGCGACGTCTGCCCCTTCTGCCGCAAGATCTATGCGGACCTTCTGGACATGTACGGCGGCGACTGGAAGAAGGCCATGGACCACATCAAGGTCAAGCGCCTGATCCTCTCCGAGAAGGACCGTCGCGGGGTCGGCACGTTCCAGCCCAAGGACGAGAAGAACCAGGACTCCACCGAGCTCACGGGCGACATCAACTACCGCAAGATCGCCGAGTACGGGTCGGACTCAGACCCCCGCGCCTTTAACTTCGACGGCGAGCTGAACATCGCCAATCGCGGCCTGGTCGAGTTCATCGAGGTGCTCAAGCTCGACGTGGCGTTCCTCTACGACCTCCTGGGCGCTTCCCAGGAACACCTGATCAAGCCCAAGAAGTTCGCCCAGACCTACATCGATGAGGTGATCCTGGGCCACACGAACGAGCCCGAGTACAAGAAGCTCCAGGGCAACGAGATGATGGAGGCCTTCCGCGACCGCACGATCAAGATCGACGTGCCCTACAACGTCAAGCTCGACGACGAGATCAAGATCTACATGAAGGATTTCGGCCCCGAGCGCGTGAAGGGCGTCCACATCGCCCCGCACACGATCGAGGTCGCAGCCATGTGGGCCGTCCTCACGCGCCTCGCCGAGCCGAAGAAGGCCGGCATCACCAAGCTCCAGAAGCTCAAGCTCTACAACGGCAAGAACATCCCCGGGTTTACCGAGGATTCGATCAAGGAGCTCAAGGAAGAGGCGCCGCGCGAGGGGATGCAGGGCATCAGCCCCCGCTACATCCAGGACAAGGTCTCCAACGCCCTGGTCAGCCACCAGGCCCAACTCGACAAGGCCATCAATCCCTTCATGGTCATGAACGAGCTGGAGGAGGGCCTTTCGCACCACAGCCTGATCACCGACGAGGAGCTGAAAAAGGAGTACAAGGAGCTGCTGGCGGTGGTCCGCGAGGAGTACGAGGACATCCTCAAGGCGGAGGTTCAACGCGCGATCAGCGCCGACGAAGACGCGATCAAGCGACTGGCGGCGAACTACATCGAAAACGTCCGCGCCTACACCCAGCACGAGCGCGTCCGCAACCGCTACACCGGCCGCGACGAGGATCCGGACGAGCGGCTCATGCGCTCGATCGAGGAGAAGATCGACATCCCCGAGAGCCGCAAGGAGGACTTCCGCCAGGAGATCATGAACTACATCGGCGCGCTGGCGCTGGACGGAAAGAAGTTCGAATACAACACCAACGCGCGGCTGCTCAAGGCGCTGGAGCTCAAGCTCTTCGAGGATCAGCGCGACACGATCAAGCTCAAGAACCTGGTGAGCAGCGTCGTGGACGACGAGACGCAGCAGAAGATCGACGTGGTCAAGCAGCGGCTGATCAAGTACTTTGGCTATAACGAGACCAGCGCGACGGACGTGCTCAACTACGTGGCCAGCATCTTCGCGCGAGGCGATTCGAAGCAGGAAGAGTAATGGGAAGGATGAGGGTGGAAGGATGAAGGATGAAACAGATCACGGCCTGATCCGATTCATCCTTCTGCCTTCAGTCTTCATCCTTGGATTGCATGGATAGACAGATCAAGAAATCCGGCCTCAACCTGATTCTGGCCGGTGTGCTGGGCGTGCTGTTCTTCTGGCTGACGGACCCTATCTTCGGCATCGGACACAAGAACTTCGAAAATCCGGTGGACGCGATGAACGAGGCGTCGCTGGGCACGATCGCGGGCATCGCCGGCTCGGTCGCGCTTCTGGCGCTTGGGCTGTGGATGATGACGCGCAAGCCGACGTAAACTGCAATATGAACTACTGACTGCAGACTATTGACTACCGGCCACTCAACCAATGGTCCTCAAGATCGAAAAAGACCACCAGCGCTTCCGACAGATCGTCAAGGGACGCATCCGCGACGACCTGCGGAAGTTCCTCACCAAGGGTGAGCTGATCGGCAAGGAGGGCAAGCACCTGATCAGCATCCCGGTGCGCGGGATCGAGCTGCCGCACTTCCGCTACGGCGACAACTCGCAGGGCATCGGCGCCGGCGACGGCAAGGAGGGCGACACCGTCGGCCAGGGCAAGGGCAAGACGCAGGGCGGCACCGACCAGGGCCACCATCTGATGGAGGTCGATCTCACGCTGGACGAGCTCGCGGAGATCCTCGCCGAAGAGCTCAAGCTCCCCCGCATTGAGCCCAAGGGCAAGCACCGCATCACGACCATTAAGGACAAGTACTCGTCCCTTCGCCGGGTCGGCCCCAACTCGCTGCGGCACTTCAAGCGGTCGTTCAAGGAAGCTCTGAAGCGCCAACTGATGACCGGCGATTACGACCCGGACGATCCGGTCATCATCCCGCAGAAGAAGGACATCCGCTACCGGAGCTGGAAGGAGGTCAAGAGCCCGCAATCCAACGCGGTCATCGTCTTCATGATGGACGTCTCGGGCTCGATGGGCGAAGAGCAGAAGGAGCTGGTGCGGCTCGAATCCTTCTGGATCGACACATGGCTGCGCAAGAACTACGAGGGGATCGAGAGCCGCTACATCGTCCACGACGTGAGCGCCAAGGAGGTCGATAAGCACACGTTCTACCACCTGCGCGAGGACGGCGGCACGAAGATCTCCAGCGCGTTCCGCACGTGCAAGCAGCTCCTCGACCAGCACTACTCGCCGGACGAGTGGAACATCTACCTCTTCCACTTCTCCGACGGCGACAACAGTTCGGAGGCCGACAGCCGCGACTGCGTCAAGATCCTCAAGGAACAGCTCCTGCCGATCGCCAACATGTTCGGCTACTGCCAGGTCGCCAGCGCTTATGGCAGCGGGAACTTCATCAACGTGCTGCACGAGCACCTGCGGAACCACGAGAAGGTGCTGACCAGCCGCGTGAACTCGAAGGACGATATTTACGACAGCATTAAGACTTTTTTTGGGAAGGGACACTAGGTTAAGAGGTGATCGGGTGGGCTTGGTCGGTGTGATCATCGCGATGGAGTTGGAGGATCGGTTCGCGATCAAGATACCGGATGCCGACGCACAGCGACTGAGGACACCTCGCGAGATCGCAACTTACGTGTACGATCGCACTCGAGCGCACAAGGACCCACCGACTGCCGAGGCAATTGAAACGATTGTGACGGACCTAATCACACGCGAAATGGGTCTCGACAAGGCCGAGGTGCTTCCCGATGCCGACCTCGTGCGCGATTTGGGAATGGACAGGTGATCTTGTAATAATCGACCTTTCAAATGACCCTCCAGCAGTCCAACATCTCCGACGAACAACTCCACCACGCCCGCGAAACGGGGGGCGTGGAATTCGTGAACGGGCAAATCGTGGAGAAGCCGGTGAGCAAGGAATCCAGTCGTATCGCCGCAAGGATCATCTATCTCTTACAACGGCACGTTGAGGAACGCGGCGGTGCCGAAGTCTACGGTGCCGACCTCGGCTATCAATGTTTTCCGGAAGAACCTCTTCGCTTTCGCAAACCTGACGGATCGGTCGTCCGGTCCGAGCGCCTCGCCGACCTCGAACCCGATCCCGGCCTGATGCCGATCCCGGCAGACTTGGTCGTCGAAGTGCTCTCCCCCAACGAGTTCGCCTACGACGTCGGAAAGAAGGTCGAGGAATACCTGGCGAACGGCTTCAATCTGGTCTGGATCGTCCAACCGAACACCAGGACCGTCACGATCCACCGCGCCGACGGCAGCGTAACCAAGCTCCACGAAAGCGGTGAGATCACCGGCGAGACGGCGCTCCACAACTTCCGTTGCAAGCTCGCCGAGTTTTTCGCGCTGGCGCCTGCCGTGCCCTAGGGCGGGCCCACGCCATCGTTTCTTCCATGCCGGACGACCCCATCCCCATCCTCTCCCAGGGCCACGACATCGCCGCCTCCGCCGCGCTGGTCTGCGTCCACGTCGCCAAACAGGGCCTGCCGATCCGCCTGGCCCGCCGCGACGAGCCCATTCACGAGGTGGACACCGGCTGGCAATTCCACTGTGACGTCCGATCCCACGATTTTGAAACCGACGCCGTCGTCTGGTCGATCCGGGAAGTCGTGGCCCACGACGCCAGCGTTCTGACCATCCTCGACAACCGGCCAAATACGGCCTTCCGCCGCGAATCGTTGGCCGCGGATTGGTCCCCCGAACCTTACGAAATCGAGTAGAATGTGAAGTCGAAGCCGCGTGACGTACTCATCCTGACCCGCACCACGGAACGACGCCATGCCCCGCCGCCGCCGCGTCTACGTCATTCGTCTGGAGGACCTGCTCGCAGACGACCCACCGCCCCCGTCGCGCTTGCGCCCGATCCTTCGCGCGCTGGCCGTCACCCTGGGCTTCGTCGGCCTGGGCGTCGGCTTGATCAAGTTGATCGCCGCCCTCTTCCCCGCACAAGCCGCCCAGACCATCGTTCCCGCCGCGATCGGCTACAGCCTGATCATCCTGCTCTTCATCTCCCTCGCCAAGCGCATCCACCACATCTGGTGATCCGGCCTTCTCACGTTTCACGTCTTCACGTTTCACGCGCCTGCCGTTCGCTGACTACAATCCCTTAGAGGTGACCTAACCCCATGGCTTCCCACACGCTCGCACCCTTTCCCCAGGAACTCCTCGCCTCGAAGAAGCAGATCCGCGAGCAGGCCCGCTCGTACGGCTTGGACTTCTTCAACGTCATCTTCGAGATGTGCGACTACGAGCAGATGAACCAGATCGCCGCCTACGGCGGGTTCCCGCAGCGCTACCCGCACTGGCGCTTCGGCATGGAGTACGAGCGCCTGCGCAAGCAGCACTTCTACGGCCTGGGGCGCATCTACGAGATGGTCATCAACAACGACCCGTGCTACGCCTACCTGCAGGAGAGCAACGCGCTGGTCGATCAGAAGCTGGTGATCGCCCACGTCTACGGCCACGCCGACTTCTTCAAGAACAACTACTGGTTCAGCCGGACCAACCGGAAGATGATGGACGAGATGGCCAACCACTCGACCCGCTTCCGCAAGCACATCGAGAAGCACGGCTACGACACCGTCGAGAAGTTCGCCGACATCTGTC
>DATBFY010000184.1:0-18173 GCA_036558265.1 Tepidisphaeraceae bacterium
GTCCGAACGCCAGGCCCTGGCGCTCATGGACCATCCCAACATCGCCCGGGTTTTCGACGCCGGCGCCACCGACTCCGGGCGCCCTTACTTCGTCATGGAGCTGGTCCACGGCGGCGTGCCCATCACCGAGTACTGCGACAAGAACGCCCTTCCCCCGCGCCAGCGGCTCGAGCTCTTCGTGCAGGTCTGCCGCGCCGTCCAGCACGCCCACACCAAGGGCGTCATCCACCGCGACATCAAGCCCTCCAACGTGCTCGTTACCCTGCACGAGGGCGTCGCCGTCCCCAAGGTGATCGACTTCGGCGTCGCCAAGGCGGTGGGCCAGCAGAACCTGACCAGCACGACCCTGCTCACCAACGTCGCACACATGGTCGGCACCCCCCTCTACATGAGCCCCGAGCAGGCCGAGATGACCGCAGGCGCCGACGTGGACACGCGCAGCGACGTCTACAGCCTGGGCGTGCTGCTCTACGAGCTCCTCACCGGCACCACGCCCGTGGACAAGGATCGCTTCAAGCGGGCGGCGTTCGACGAGCTGCGGCGGATCATCCGCGAGGAGGAGCCGCCCACCCCGTCCACCCGCTTGAGCACCATGGGCGACAGGCTGACGATCATCTCCAGCGACCGCAGGGCCGACCCCAGGAAGCTCCCGCGATTGGTCCGCGGCGAGCTGGACTGGATCGTCATGAAAGCGCTCGAAAAGGATCGCAACCGGCGCTACGAGACCGCCAACGCGTTCGCACGGGACGTCGAGCGGTTCCTGCAGGACGAGGCGGTGCTGGCACGCCCCCAGAGCGGGCTCTACCGGTTCCGCAAGCTCGTTCGACGAAACAAGCTGAAATTCGCCGCCGCCGCCGCGGTCGTGGCGTCCCTCATGCTTTCCTCCGGCTTCTCCACGTGGATGTTCCTGCAGGAACGCCAGGCCCGGGGACGCGCCGTATCGGCCGAGCACCAACAGGAACTCCTCCGATCCCGCGCCGAGACCGCCAAGGCGGACGAGGCGCGGCTTCGCCAGGACGCACAGGCCGCCGAGCGGATCGCCCGCGCCGAGGCCGGCAAACGCGAGCAGGTCGCGCAGTTCATGAAGGACATGCTCCGCGGCGCCGCCCCCTTCGTCGCCCAGGGCCGCGACACCACCATCCTCCGCCAGATCGTCGACAAGACCGCCCAGCGGATCGGCACAGACCTCACGGCCCAACCCGACGTCGAGGCCGAACTCCGCATCATCCTCGGCGACGTCTATCGCGACCTGGGCGACTTCAAACAAGCCGAGGGAATGCTCCGCCGGGCGCTCCAGCTCGAGCGCGAGCGCTTCGGCGCGCAGCACGGCGAGGTCGCCGTCGCCCTCAACAGCCTGGCCGAAGTCCTCCTGAGCCAGCGCCGGCTGGACGAGGCCGAATCCCTGCACCGCCAGGCGCTGGAGATCCGCCGCGCCGTCTACGGCCCCAACGACCCCCTCGTGGCCGAGTCGCTCGACCACCTCGCCCTGGTCCTTCACCGCCAGTGGAAAAACGCCGAGGCCGAACCCTTGTACCGCGAGGCGCTGGCGATCCGCCGGCAGGCCTTTGGCGACCAGGACCTGGCCGTGGCGGAGTCCCTGAGCAACCTGGCCACGTTGCTCCGCGTCGAGGGGCAGCTCGACGAGTCCGAATCGATGCACCGCGAAGCACTGGCGATCCGGCGAAAACGCCTGGGCAATGAGCACCCCGACGTGGCGATCTCAATCAACGGCCTGGGCAACGTCCTCCGAGACCAAGGCAAGCTGGACGAGGCCGAAACGATGCTCCGCGAGGCGCTGGCCATCCGCCGGAAGATCTATCCGCCCGCGCACCCCTACGTCGTGCAGTCTCTCAGGCACCTGGCGTTTACCCTCTTCTGGCGAGGCAAGCGGTCCGAGGCCGACGCGCTGTTGGACCAAGCCGTCGCGCTTCAACACAAGCTGCCCGCGCAACGGCAGGGTTCGCGCCCGACCGGTGACGAGCGCGAGCCGCCCCCCGACGACGACAAGGGGATGGCCTACGTGCAACTGGCTCGCGAGGCCAATCGACAGGGTAAGGTCGATCTGGAGGAAGCCGCCGCCCGCAAGGCCGTCGAGCTCCGCCCGCAGGACGACTCGGCACATTACCACCTGGGCCACGCGCTGGAAGAAAAAGGCCGCATCGACGACGCGATCGCGGAGTACCGCCGCAGTGTCGTGCTCGAGCCGACCCACGTTTTGCCGCGAAAGCAACTGGTGAATGCGCTGACCGGCAAGGGACTCTCCGCCGACGCGATCGCGGCCTATCTCGAAAAACTGCGCCTCGAGAGCGCTGCCGGCACAGCGGTGGGGCCTGCCACGGCGCCCGCGCCGCCGCCCGCCGCCGATCTTCTGGCGTGGGGCCGCGAATCCCCCCAGGGCGTCGCCCGCGCCGTCCAGACGGCCCGCTCCACCGACCTGAATGCCGTCTCCCTCACCCCCCTCAAGCGCCTGGTTTACGGCGAGTATCTCGTCCTCGGGGGCGAGCCCGACAAGGCGGCCAGCGCCATCCGCCGGGCCATTTCGGAAGTCGACGCGAAGGGAAAAGTCCCGGCCTTTTATTACAAGTCATTGGGTTGGGCGCTATGGGCCGGCGGGAACCGTGATCAGGCGCTCGCCGCGTTCGCCCGTGCGCTGCCCGCCAATTCGACCGGCACCCGGCCGACGACCCAGCCCGCCGGTGCCGATCCGGACGAGTGGACCACCGCTTACTTCCTCGACCGGATCACCCAGGAGCAATTTACGACAAGGTGGAACTCGACCAACGCCGCCGCCATGGCTTGGTTCTACGTCGGCCATCGAATGGAGCTTTCGGGTCAACGGGACGCGGCGATCGCCGCCTACCGCAAGAGCATGGAGGCCGCCGGCGCCGCGCCGGGTCAGCAGACGGCAAACTGGGCAACTTACCGGCTGCAAGTGCTCACCGGGCATCCGTCCCCGGGTCGCTAACGGTAAGCTGCGATCGCGACAAGATGCCCCGCCGCAATGCCGCGTAAACCAAGGCAGCTTCGACGCTCGCGAAAGTTTAGTCATTTTCTTGTCAAGCGCGATTTTTACTGGCGCACCGCCGGAAATTCCGGCGCTTAGGTTAGACTGATGGGTCGCCAGGATCTGTGGGTGATCGATGGGGCTTTGGCTTTCCGACCCGTTCTCGGGGCAAGTGAGGAGTTGAAACGCGCCCACCTCGGGACGCGCGCCGCCACCTCAGGCGGCGCGCGATCGGAAAGACGTGCTTCGGCCGCATCCGATTGGGGGCACGGTCATCCGGGCTTTTGATTTCAGATTTCCGCGCGACGCCCGTGGACCGCCCCCTCGCGCGCGCGCCCCGCGTGTCATTCAGAGTGGAAGAGATCATGTCATCGCAATCAAACCGGTCGAAGCGTCGGACCGCGAAGAATCCCCAGACATTGAACCGCGCGGTCATACGCGTCGTGGAGACGCTCGAACAGCGCGTCATGCTCGCCGGCGGGACCATCCTGCTGCACGAACCGGCGTGGAATGATCAGGGCCCCGGGACGATCACCGGCACCGTCGCCGGCCCGAATAACACCGGCTCGATGATCCCCGCCACCGGAAGCGTGGGCACCAACCCCGCCACCGGCGCCATACAGGCCGTCGCCACGCTCCCCAACTCCGCCGACATCGTCTACGTCGCCACCGTCAACGGCGGGATCTGGCGAAGCCTCGACGCCACCAGCGCCGATCCCACCTGGACCCCCCTCGCCCAGGACCGCGGCTCCCTCGCCTACGGCGCCATCGCGATCAGCCCTTTCGACAACACGGGCACCGCCGTCGCCGGTCAGCCCGTCGGCACGCTCGCCCAGCGGCAGACCCTGGCGAACAAGCTCGTCATCTACGCCGGCCACGCGAACTTCAGCAGCACCTCCCGGCAAAAATTCAACGCGCCGCGCGTCGGCGTCGAGGTCAGCACCGACGGCGGCGCCCACTGGAATCTGCCAACCGGCTCGTTCAAGGCCCTGCAGGGACTCGACATCTACCGCATCGTCCCGGGCACCACGGCGGCCACCAAGGACCTGCTGCTGGTCGCCGCCGGCGTCGGCGCCGACCCCCAGGCGAACAATACCGGCGTCTGGCTCTCCACCAACCGCGCCACCACCTTCACCCACGTCCTGGGCGGCGACACGTCCAGCAAGAAGGTCATCACCGCCGGCGACGCCACCGACATCATCGTCGATCCGGCAAACGGCAACCGCTTCTACGCCGCCATTACCGACATCAACGCCAACTTCGGCGCCGCCGTCGTTCGCGGTGTCTACACCAGCACCAACGCCGGAAGCACCTGGATCCTCGCCAACGGCCCGGCCGCCTCGAATAACCTGAACGCCGCCGTCGGCAACGGCTTGGACGACGACCGCGAGAAAAACGCCGACCCCGACGCCAACGAAGGCCTCGCCGGCGCCAGCATCATCAAGCTCGCCGCCAGCAGTGTCGGAGGCACCACCGCCATCTACGCCGCACTGATCATGACTCCTGACGCCAACGGCGACAGCCGCTTCATGGCCATCTACCGTTCCACCAATGCCGCCACCAACTGGCTGCCCCTCCCCAACTTCGGCACCGCACCCAACGGCTCGAGCGTCCCCGACATCAATTCCGGCGGCCAGGCCATCACCAACTTCTCCATGGTCGCCGACCCCGGCAACACCAACCGCGTCTTCGTCGCCGGAGACGACGAGCCCGGCTCTCCCGTCGCCGGCATCATCTGGCGCGCCACCATCGGCGCCGCCACCCCCTGGGAGCAGGTCACCGACGCCGGCGCCACCTCGGGCGGCGCAAACACCGCGCCCCACCCCGACTCCCGCAACATGGTCTTCGACGCCCTCGGTCGCATCCTCGAAGTCGACGACGGCGGCATCTACCGCCTCAACTCCCCCGGAGGCGCAGCCGCCAACAACCGAAACTGGACCTCCATGAACGGCAGTGGATCCGCCGGACTCCACATCGGCGAGTTCTATTCCGTCGCCCGAGACCCCACCAAGGGCGTCATGTTCGGCGGCCTCCAGGATATCGGCGTCGTCGAACAGCCCACCAACGGCGCAACCTTCAACTGGCAGATCCAGCCCTCCGGCGACGGCGGCATCGCGCAGATCGGGGGCGTCGGCAACGCGATCCACTACTCCAGCGGCAACGGCTTCAAGAACTTCGCCGAGCGAACCTACGGCGGGGGCGCAACCCTCACCACCACCAATCCCGCGCTCGGCGTCGTCGGCTCGGGCCCGGCGGGCAGCCTGCTCGCCCTCAACTCCCGCGGTGGAACCAACAGCGGCACGTTCTTCAACGCCGGCAGCAATAAGTACTCGTTCGACAACGCGCTCCCCTTCACCACCCAGTTCGCCCTCGACGCCGTCCCCCCGACCACCCAGGCGAAGAACCGCATCCTGATCGGCACGCAGGACCTCTACGAATCATTCGATGACGGCGCTACCCTGATCCCCCTCAATCCACTGCGGGATCTGACCAAGAACGGCGTCGACGAAGACGGCGATGGCGTCGGGCTGGGCGCGACCGTCGATCCCAACGAGTGGGCTCCGCGGCACACCGTTGGCAGGGTCCTCGCCATCGCCTACGGCGGCTTCAACGGCGCCACCCCCATGCCCGACATCGCCTACGTCGGCGTCAACGGGCGAACCCTCCTCGCCCGTACCTCCATCGCCACCGTCGGAAGTCCGACATTCGCCGAGTTCCTGCCGCGGCCGGCTTATTCCAGCGCGGCCGTCGGCGGCGGGGACATCAACGACATCGTCCTCAACCCCACCGATTGGACCAACGGCTTTGTCGTCGATCAGCGGGGCAACGTCTTCCGCTTCGTCAATCAAGGCTTGAACGCCGCCGACTGGCGACGCATCAACGGAACCGGCCTGGGCCTCTCACAGGTCAAATCCGTCGAGGTCGTCCCCTCCAACAACCCCAACGTCAAGGGCGGGTTCATGCTCGTCGTCGCCGGCATGGGCGGCGTCTACGTATGCCTCGACCCCGCGGCGGCCAAGCCTGTCTGGTCGCAAGTGGGCAGCGGCCTGCCCAACGCGATCGTCACCGACGTCCGCTACGACGTGACCAACAAGGTGCTCTACTGCGGAACCCTGGGCCGCGGCGCCTGGAGCATCCCCAACTTCCCCACCTCGATCCTGCCGGCAGCGCTCCCCGCGGCGCCGCTCGGCCTCGCCCAGGGCGCCTCGACGCCCCTGCCCGCCGGCGCGCCCACCGACCCCGGTTCGCTCGAGATCACCGGCGACCTGCTGGCCAACAAGAACGACACCATCCGCCTCGCCCTCGATGCCGGCAACCCCAACCTCCTCAACATCTTCGTCAACAACACCACCGACGCGCCGGACCTGGCGGTCCCCCTCCGCGCCGTCCAGCGCGTGTTCGTCACCGGCGGACAGGGCGACGACACGCTCCTCATCGACGACGCCAACGGAACCTTCTCCTTCGACGGCGGCATCACCTTCGACCAGTCCGGGCCCGGCACCAACGTCCAGCAGGAGATCAACCAGACCCCCATCGACGGCGGCATCGCCTCCAAGATCCGCGCCGGACTCCAGGGACTGGCGGACCTCGGCGCCGCCATCGCCAAGGTCGGCGACATGGCCAAGCAGATCCCGGGGCTGGGGATCAACCTCGCACAGACCTTCGGAATCGGCGACGGCTCCGACCCCATCGGTGGGGCGATCAAGCGCGGCCTCCTCGACCCCATCAGCAACTTCTTCAACACCGACGTCAACCCCACCGTCCAGGAACTGACGAGCCTGCTCAGGACCCTCAGCCAGCCCCTCGGAAACATCTCCTTCGGCATCGACCCGTTCACCGTTCGCGGCGGCGTGTTCGACACCAGCCCCGGCCACCAGGAGCTCCGCTTCGATATTGACGTGAACCTCGCCGGCTTCGCCGGCAACCTCTCGCTCGACTTCGGCGACGCCGTCAAATCACTGGGCTTGACCTTCGATGCCAATGGAAAGGTCAACCTCGAGACGGCTCTGAATCTCTCGTTCTCTTTCGGCGTGGACCTCACGCCCGGACTTTCCGACGCCGACGCCTTCTTCATCGACCTGAGGGACCTCTCCGCCAGTGCCCACGTCGGCGCAGGCACGATCCCCCCCGACTCCGACCCGGACGCCAAGGATTCCCCGGTCGCCGGCGAAGAGGACGACGAGGGGGAGGAAGAGGGTGAAGAGGAGGATGAAGGCGCCGACAGCGAGAACTCCTCCGGCCCCGGCCTCAACTTCAGCCTCAACGCCGGCTTCCTTCAGGCCCAGATCGTGGACGGGGCGTTTGAGCTCGACGCCGACGCCCATGTTATCCTGAACAACCCCGATAACGACCCCGCCGGGCACGTCACCCTCGCCGAATTGCGCGGCACGTCCCTCGATTCACTCCTCGATTTCGAGCTGGACGGCGATTTCAAGGCCCACCTGCCGGTCCAGGTCTCCTTGGCCGGCCTGACCGCGATCAACCCCACCATCGACATCGACAGCGAACACCTCTTCGACGAAGCCCCGGACGTCAAAGTCTCGAACTTCGACAACCTCCTCGACTTCAATAGCGTTACTCCCCTGTCCATCCTCGGCCTGCTCAAACAGGTTAATGCCTTTCTTGAGCGGTTTAAGGGTTCTGCGGCACTTTCCACGAAAATTCCGTTTACTTCCAAGACCGTCGGCGACGTCCTCGACCTCGAAAAGGCTTTTACCGACAAGCTTTACAGCTTCCTGGAGCCTTCGCCTGGGCAGGCCGCATTTGATTCGGCCCAGAAGCTCGCCTCGCTCCTCGCCGACAAGCTCGGGCTCTCCCCTGACGCGATCGGGGCGAAGTACGACGCGACGACCAAAGATCTCACGTTCCACGTCAAACTGTCGGACAGCTTTGCGCCCCAGCCGCTGCCGGTGGACCTGGGCCTGCAGCTCGGCTCCCTCGCGGGCCTCTCGACCAGCAGCACGATCGGTGTCAGCGCCAGCGCGGGGCTGGAGTTCACGTTTGGCGTGAACCTGTCGGCGCCGGCGGCCGGGATCACTGGTTCGGTCGATGCCCCGACCAATGGCCGCCTCTCCGCCCCTGCGCACTTCTCGGTGCAGGTCGGGAGCGACGACCCGGTGGACGTCACGGTCCCGGCCGACGCCACCAACAGCACGATCGACGACCTGGTGGCCGACATCAACACGGCCCTGACCGCCGCCGGCCTGGGCGACACCGTCAAGGCGGGGCGAAACGGGAACAAGATCACCTTCAGCACGAGCGGGCTGCTCACCCCCGCTTCTTTGACGATTTCCACGAGCGCGGGCGACCCTGCGCAAACCCAATTAGGCTTTAGCGACACCCAGACCGCCAGCGACACGCTGGGCAAGCGGTTCTTCATCAAGGACGCATCGGTCACGGGCTCGGCGAATCTGTCCGCCACGGACATTGACGCGCTGGCGCACCTGGGGTTCCTGAGCGTCGGCGTGGTCAACGGCACGGGCGGGGTCACCGCGAGCTTCAATGCGTCACTTGTCGATCCCGGCACCGACGCGGCTGATGGAAAGATTTCGCTCTCTGAACTCTTCAACGCGCTCAGCGGGGACGTTTCCACGCTCGCGCCCACCCCGACGCTTACCGGCTCGGCGAACCTCACGCTGCCGCTGCGCGTGGATCCGAACATCCTGGGCGCCGATCACCCCGCCAACCCCACGGCCACCGTCACCTGGACCGACATCCGCGACCCGGGCACGCTGAGCGTCAACTTCAACGCCGATACCAGCAAGCTGCTGGATTTCAAGAACATCTCCTTTACCGACGTCATCCAGGCCATCCTCAAGGCGGTGCAATACGTCTCGAGCCTGGAGAAGTTCTCGTTCCTCAACCAGAAGCTGCCGCTGTTGAACAAGAGCGTTTCGGAGCTGGTGGGCGCGGCCGACCAGTTACTGCAGAAGGTCAATGCCGCCGCCGCCGCGTCACCCGCCGATTCACTGCAGAACCTGGAGAACGTGCTCGAACAGGCGCTGGGACTGCCTTCCAATGCGCTGGGGATCACACTCGACGGCAAGAACGTGAAGGTGGCGCTCAACTTCAACGCCGGCGGCACGCAGACGCTGCCGATGGACTTCGACCTGGCGTCGCTGGCCGCCAACGTGCCGGGCCTGGCGGGCGCATCGCACCTGATCGACGTCCAGGGCGCCGGCTCGCTGACCGTCGGCGCCAATGCCGCGCTGAACCTGAACATCGGCGTGGACCTCACCAACCCGACCAGTCCCAGGCCCTTCCTCTACGACAACTCGGCGATCGACCTGACCGCCAATGCGTCCGGGAACAACCTGAACTTCACGGCCGCCGTGGGTCCGCTGGGCCTGTTCGTCAAGGGCGCCAGCGTCAACCTGGACAAGGACGGCAACCCCAACACCAACGACTCGGCCACCTTCCACGCCGGCATCTTCGACGACAACGGCGACGGCAAGCACTACTTCGACGAACTGGACACCGGCGACGCGCGGATGACGCTCACCGGGCAGGCGCACGCCACGCTGCCCCTCTTCTTCCCCACCTCCAGCCAATCGATCGGCAACCTTTCGCTGGCGATCACGGACCTGAGCAACATCTCCGGAACCACGACGATCACCACGCCCGACCTGCACGCCCAGTTCAACGTGGCGGACCTGTTGAACAACGTCGGCGGGATGGTGGACGGCCTGGATTTCCTGCTCAAGACGCTCCAGGACGGCATGGACGGCCAGGTCTTCGGCCGCAAGCTCCCCTTGATCGGCGATCACCTCAAGGACGGCGCGCGCTTCATCGAGGACATCCGCGAAAAGGCGATTGAACCGCTGCGCAACAGCCTCCAGGAAAAGCCCCCCGCAGACGCGCTCAAGCAGGCGCTGTTCACTGCGCTGGGCCCCAGCGGCCTGGGCCTGCTCGGCGACAACGACGGCAACGGCACCATCGACCTGAATGACATCGGCGTGACCCTCGACCCATCGGGCAGCCAGATCCTCTTCAACACCCGCCTGCACAAGGCCGCCACTGCGCTGGATCTCCCCCTCGGGTTCGACATCGGTCTGCCGGGGTTGGGCCTGGAAGTGGACGGCGGTGTCGCGGCCAAGATCGGCTACGACTTCCACCTGGCGTTTGGACTGAGCAAGACGGACGGCTTCTTCTTCGTCACCGACACCAAGGACGGCACCGGTGCTTCGATCCCCGAGTTGAAGGTGGATCTCGACGCCACCACCCCGGGCCTGTCGGCCACGGGGCGCCTGGCGATCCTCCAGCTTCGCGCCACCGACAGCACGACCAGCCCGACGCATTTCGGCGGGAGCTTCAGCGTCGATCTGACCGACCCCAACGGCGACGGCAAGCTCACCGCCGCGGAACTCGCGGCCAACCCCCCGCTCTCCAGCATCGTCAAGGCCAAGCTCACCGCCAATGCCGACGTCAACCTGCACCTGGACGCCAGCTTCGGGGGCGGCGCCGACTTCCCCTCGATCCAGAGCGACTTTGCCCTCCACTGGGCCTTCGCCAATGCGCCGATGGACTCTCCCACCCAGTCGTTCGGCGGCGCGCCCACGGTCTCGTTCACCAACATCAAGCTCGATGCGGGCGAGTTCTTCAGCCGCTTCGCCAAGCCGATCCTCGCGCAGGTCCAAAGCATCCTGAAGCCGATCCAGCCCATCATCGACATCCTCACGACCCCCCTGCCGGTCCTCTCCGACATCAAGCAGGCGCGCAGCCTGCTCGATTTCGACAAGGACGGCAAGGTCAGCCTGCTGGACCTGGTTCACCTGTTCAATCCGAACTCCAAGCTCGATTTCATCACCTCGCTCGCCAAGACCGCGGACCTGCTCGACGCGATCCCCACGAGCCTTCCCAACCTCGACCTGGACCTGGGCAGCTTCAATATCGGCTCGGACCTGCGCACCGACACCCAGCTCACCGAGTCGGACCTGGCGAACGTGGTCCAGAAGAACACCCAGACCCAGCTCAACGCCAACCCGGCGGCGCAAAACTTCCTCACCAAGCTCAACGGCCTCAACTCCGTCCCCGGCGCGGGGCTGGCGTTCCCGATCCTTCAGAACCCGTCATCGGTCTTCAAGCTGATGCTGGGAAACGACGTGAACCTCTTCACGTACGACATGCCCACGCTCGCGGCCAACTTCGAGATCAGCGAGTTTTTCCCCGTTCTGGGTCCGCTCGGGGCGCGCTTCACCGGCAGCATCGGCGCGACCGCACACTTCGGGTTCGGCTACGACACCACCGGCCTGCGCGAATATTTCAACTCCCCGTCCGCCCAGCGCGACGTGGCGATGCTCCTCGACGGCCTGTTCGTCAGCGACCGCAAGAACGCCGACGGCACCGGGCCTGAAGTCCCCGAGGTCACCCTCACCGGCGGCATCGAGGCCGACGCAGAGCTGAACCTGGGCATCGCCTCCGCGGGGGTGGGCGGCGGCATATTCGCCGACATCGGGTTCGATCTGGATGATCCGAACAACGACGGCAAGATGCGCTTCAACGAGATGTTCCAGCAGTTGCAGCGCGGGCCGATGTGCCTGTTCGACGTTCACGGCGAGCTGACCGCCGGGCTCAAGGCCTACATCAGCTTCCTCTTCAGCAAGAAGACGTTCACGATCGCCACGGTCAAGCTGCTCGATTTCAACTACTCCTGCCCCGCCGATCCCGCCGAGCCGGACCCGATCCTGGCGACCGCCACGGGCGGGGGCGTGCTGCGCCTCAACATCGGCCCGAACGCCGCCGCACGGCAGTTCGGCGACCACGCCGACGGCGACGAGGTCTACACGATCTCCCCCGGCTCGACGCCCGACGCCATCAGCATCCAGGCGTTCGGCTTCACGCAGGAATACACCGGCGTCACGCGCATCGTCGGCGACGGCGGCGCGGGCAACGACAACATCATCATCAAGGACGGGGTCAACATCCCGGTGAGCTTTACCGGCGGCGACGGCGACGACTCGCTCTTCGCGTCGGCGGCCGACTCCACGCTGGACGGCGGGCTGGGCAACGACCAGTTGCGCGGCGGGGCGGGCAACGACTGCCTGACCGGCGGGGACGGCGACGACGTGGTCCTGGGCATGGCCGGCAATGACCGCGCTGACGGCGGCACGGGCGACGACGACGTCGAGGGCGGGGACGGCAACGACACGCTGACGGGCGGCACGGGACAGGACGTGCTTTCCGGCGGCGCGGGGGATGACAACCTCGACGGCGGCGACGACGCCGACGACCTCAGCGGCGGCGACGGCACCGACATCCTGACCGGCGGACTGGGCGACGACAACCTCGACGGCGAGGCCGGCAACGACCTCCTCCAGGGCAACGACGGCAACGACCACCTGACCGGCGGCACGGGCAACGACACCGCCTTGGGCGGCCTGGGCAACGACACGTTCGACGGCGGCAGCGGCGACGACCAGCTCTCCGGCGACGCCGGCAATGACGTCATCGCCGGCGGCACGGGCAACGACACCCTTACCGGCAGCGACGGCGCGGATACCTTCACGGGCGACGACGGCAACGACTCGATCCTGGGCGGCATCGGCGCCGACAACATCGACGGCGGAGCCGGCAACGATTTCATCGACGCCGGCGACGACAACGATGCGGCCACCGGCGGCGCGGGCAGCGACACGATCTTCGGCGGGCTGGGCGCAGACGTGATCCTCGCGGGCGTTTCCGAGGCCGGCGGCGGCAGCTCCACCGACGCCAACCTGATCTTCGGCGACGGCCCGGGCACGGGCGCGGGCGGATCGGCCGATCGCATCGTCGGCGACATCGGCCCCGACGTGATCCACGCCGGCGCGGGCGACGACACCGTCACCGCCGTGGCGGGCGACGACTCGATCGACGGCGACGACGGCAACGACTCGATCTCCGGCGGCGCGGGCAACGACACGATCGGCGGCGACGCCGGCAACGATACCCTCTTCGGCCAGGAGGGCGACGACGCCATCTCCGGCGACGACGGCCTGGACGTGATCGGCGGCGACGCCGGCAACGACCTGCTGTGGGGCGGCGCGGCCGCGTTCGACCGGCCGACGTTCCTCGCCGGCGGCTTCGCGGCCGACGGCATCACCCCGCTCGTCCTGAACGGTCAGACCATCGACGGCACGGCGACCGACGGACGGGACTCGATCACCGGCGGCACTGGCGGAGACTGGCTCTTCGGCGGCGGTGATTCCGACCAACTCTACGGCGGCGCGGACAACGATTATGCCGACGGCGGCGCGGGCAACGACACCGTCCAGGGCGATAGCGGCAACGACGTCGTCCGTGGCGGCGGCAACGCCGACCTCGTCCACGGCGCGGCTGGAATTGACCAGGTCTACGGCGACGATGGCGACGACACCCTCTACGGCGACGACGGCGATGCCGGCGGCAGCACCGCCGGACAGCGCCTCTTCGGCGGCGCGGGCCAGGACAACCTCTACGCGTTCGCCGCGACCACCGGCGCGCCCGAATTCGCCCTCACGGGCGACGAGATGCACGGCGGTGACGACAACGACACCCTCCACGGCAACATCCGGAAGGAGAAACTCTTCGGCGACGGCGGCGCGGACCTCATCATCGGCGACGAGCTCGCGGGACCCCTTTATGCGCCCAACGTCAACGCCGCAAAATTCGGCGCCGCCGACCAGATCTTCGGCGGCATGGGCGAGGACCAGATCCTGGGCGGGGGCGGCAACGACACGGTCTTTGGCGGCGGCGACTCCGACCGCCTCGAAGGACAGGACGGCGCGGACCAGCTCTTCGGCGGCGGCGCCATCGACGTCATCGTCCTCGACGTCGATCCCACCTACACCACCGGCGGCGACAGCTTCGACGGGCACCTGGGCAACGACGCCCCGGGCGACGTCCCCGACGACAACGCCACCGATATCCTGCTCATCCAGGGAACCTCCGGCGACGATACGATCACCATCGGCGAGTCCGCCGGCCAGCTCCGCGTCACCTACAACGGCAAGGTCATCCCCGCCACCTGGCGCGGCGCGGCCGGACCGCTCGTCGAACAGTTCCGCGTCAGCGGCCTGGCGGGCAACGACCGCATCGAGTTCCTGAGCGGCACCGGCGGGCTCGACGTGTCGGCCCTTTCCGCGCGCTCGACCGATTTCATCGGCGTCGCCGACGGCGGCCCCGGTAACGACACCTTGATCGGCACGGCTGGTCGCGACCGACTCGACGGCGGCCGCGGCAGCGACCTCATTCAAGGCCTGGGCGGCGACGACCGCGTCTTCGGTGACGGCGGCACGGGACAGGGCGACCCCACCGACCTCGACGTCCTCTTCGGCGGCCAGGGCAACGACGACCTGATCGGCGGCCAGGGTTCCAACCAGCTCTACGCCTGGAGCCGCGACCCGGCAATCGGGCAATTCGGCGTCTTCGTCGATCCGGTCACCGGCGCGCTCCACGACGACGATGGCGGCGGGCAGTTCGTCCTCGAAGACACCGGCATGAACCGCATGCTCGGCAGCCCGAAGAACGACACGCTCTTCGGCGGCACCGGCCTGGATTTCATGTACGGCAACGGCGGCCAGGACGTCCTGATCAACCGCGACGGCACCACGTTCGACAACCTCGACGGCAACCTCGCCGGACAGCAGTGGAAGGACTACGCCCGCTCGACCGGCAAGGTCTGGTACGTCGGCGGCTCGAACGCCAACGACGTGATCACCGTCGATTTCGTCACCGAGCCCGGGTTCCTCCAGGGGCACCACCTGGTCACGCGCCTGACCAACAACAACGGCAACGTCACCTTCGCCGCGCAGGTCCAACTGGACTTCGAGGCCAAGGACGCGCAGGGCCACCTGATCTGGGACCCGCAGGACCTGGTCTTCGACCCGACGACGCTCGAATACGGCGACCCCACGGCCTTCGCGCGCCTGCTCCCGCCCGAAAGCGACTTCCAGGCCATCATCATCGACGCGCTGGACGGCAACGACCAGATCACGGTCGGCCCGACCGTCACCAAGAGCGTCTGGATCGACGCCGGCGCAGGGGACGACCGCGTGACGATCAAGTCCGGCAATCCGATCCTGCCCGACCAAGTTGAGGGCACCACGCGCAACGACGTGCGCGCCAATGCCTACAACCTCTTCACCGACCCGCGCGTCGGCGCCATCGCGACTAACCGACTCCTCCAGGGCATGACGATCGACAGCCCGACGGACGTCGATTTCTACCGCTTCCGCCTCGCCGCCGCGATCCAGGGCAACCTGGTCGTCACCAGCCTTTCCTCCACGGACGGCATGACCCTTCAGGTCCTCAACGCCACCACCGGCGCCGTCATCCGCACGTCGGTCAACGGCGTGCTGAGCCTGACCGGCCTGACCGCCGGGATCGACCAGATCCTGCGCGTGGCGTCCAACGCCGTCCCCACCGTCTATCAGCTCGCCTTCAACACGGGCGCGACGCCGGTCATCACCACACTGGCCGCGCAGGGGCAACTCCTCCGCCGCGACATCATCCTCGGCGGCGAGGGCGACGACGTGCTCTCGGGCGGCAGTGGCGAGGACTGGATCCTCGGCGGCGCGGGCAACGACGTGCTGTCCGGCGGCTTGGATCGACAGGCCAGCGACCTGCTCTTCGGCGAGGCGGGCGACGACACGTTCCAGCTCGTCCCCGACGCGTTGCCGACCATCCCCGAGAGCGACCGCACGATCATCCCGACCCTCACCGACAGCTTCGACGGCGGCACGGGCAACGACCGCGTGCTGTTCCTGGGCGGCGACCTCGATCGCAACAGCAAGCCCGTCCCCGACACCGTCGCCGTCAAATTCAACACCCAGCTCCACCGCTACGAGCTGACCAGCCTGGTCTGGGACATCGCCAACCAGCGGTACCAGGCCGACGCCACCGGCCAGCCCACGCAGCTCTTCTCGTTCTACCAGGCCCACAACGTCGAGCGCACCGTCATCGACACCCGCGCAGGCGACGACGAGATCCACGCCGACCCCGGCTACCTCCTGGGTGGGCAGACCTACGGCATCAAGGCCGGCGACTTCCAGCAGAACGCGCAGATCGCCGCGCTCGAGATCCACGGCGGCGAAGGCAACGACCGCATCTTCGGCGGCGCGATGGGCGACGTCATCGACGGCGGACCCGGCCTGGACTTCATCTCCGGCGGCGGCGGCGACGACACGATCACCGGCGGCGCGGACAACGACGTGCTCCAGGGCAACGCCGGCGTCCCGCTCGACCGCTTCGAGTCGGTCACGCGCAACGGCGTCTCCGGGCGCAACGACGATCCGGCGTTCGCCGCGCTCCTCCCCGCCGTCCAGGCAGGGACGGTCATCGACAACCTCACGTTCCACCTCGGTGATTCGGGCGACTGGTACATCATCAAGACGCCCGATGCCCTCCTGCGCCTGGGCACGTCTCAGGCGGCGTTCCTCACGTCCGACCTGATCGACGTCCGTCTGGGTGACGGCACAGCGGCGAAATTCTTCCTCTTCGCCGCACGCCAGGCTGACCCAACCAACCCCAACTCGATCCTCCCGGTCGAGCGGCCGACGGGCGTGCCGGCGTATTACATGCTGCACGTGGTCAATACGGATACGAGCGGCCCGGGCGGCTCGCCGGGCGAGGTCCCGGGAACGTACAAGATCACCTTCTCGAGCAAGCTCGGACAGACCGTCCACGTCCCGCCCACGCAGGCGAATTTCACGCTCAACTCCGCCCAGCCCGCCGACCAGCCCGCCATCATCCCGCTGGGCGACATCAACGGCGACGGCTTCGTCGATTTCATCGCCGCGATCCAGGATTACTCGGGTGGCCTTGCGGATTACCGAAATGCCAGCAACTTCCCGGATTATCCCGGAAATTCCGCTGATCTGCTCAATCCCAGTTTCGCCCGCATTTACTTCGGGAACGCTTCCACGTCGAACGTCACGCTGCCGACCAATGCCGTGACGCTCAGGCTGCCGGCGCCCATCGCGGCGCCGTCCTATTTCGGCTCGCAGTCCATCTTCGCCAACCCGGCCGACTACAACGGCGACGGGATCAAGGACATCGCGGTCGCGGTCACGCGCAGCTTCCGCTACAACAACATCGAGGCCCCGTTCGCCAACGAGGGCGTCTACATCATCTTCGGCAAGGCCAGCGGCTTTACGGGAACCATCGACGTCGTCAATAGTGCTGACGTGACGATCAAGGGGTTCGCCCAGCCTCCCATTAACACCTCGGGCGACTTCCGGCTCACCCTCGCCGGCGGCGACGTGAACGGTGACGGGATCGACGACCTGCTGGTGGGCAACCCCGCCGCGGGCGGCAGCGCGCAAGGCGCGGTCAATTTGTTCCTTGGGCGGACGAATTGGACGGCGGCGGCGAATCGGCAGGTGTTCTCTGCCGACTTCTCGGATACCTCTGGCTCCCCCTCGCTCGACGGCTTTACGATCGACAACACGGGCGTGACGACGGCGGGGCTCTGGCACCTCTCGACCGGGCGGAATACCCAGGCGAACCACAGCGCCGGCGGCGACATGTACTTCGGGACGGGCGAAACCGTCGATGGCGGCGGGAATTACGACGGGCCCAACCGCGCCGGACGCGTCACCTCCCCGGCCATCAGCCTTGCCGGGCTCGCCAATGCCACGCTTAACTTCAAGTATTTCCTGGGCACCGAGCCGCTCCGCCAGCAGTTGACCGGCGCGCCCTTCGACCGCGCGCGGGTCATGGTCTCGGTCAACGGCGGGGCGTTTACCCCCCTTCAGGTCCGAGACGGCGCGACCCTTCGCGATGCGGGCGCCGCCAACCGCTTCACGGTCAGTGGTGGCGACATCACCCAGCCCGGGTTCATGACCGATCCCACCACCGGCTGGACCAACGCAACCTTCGACTTGAGCGCATATGTCGGCAGCTCGATCCGCCTCCAGTTCGACTTCCTGAGCAACGGCGCCCTCAACGCGTTCGAGGGTTGGTACGTCGATGACGTGACCGTCACCGGCGCCCCGATCTCCCCCGCCAGCGCCAACGCGACCTTCACCGGCGCGACGCCCAACGAGATGGTGGGCGCGGGTGTGGCGGGCATCGGCGACTTCAACGGCGACGGGAAGAAAGATTTCGCAATCCTGCGCGTCGGCCTCGACACCAACACCCCCGGCGAAGTCTATTTGTTTAACGGGCGGGGCACGGCGGATGCTTCGTTTACGTCCGGGGTCGCCTCGAACCT
>DATBFY010000185.1:0-3985 GCA_036558265.1 Tepidisphaeraceae bacterium
TTCCTGGTCCCCATCTGGCCCCTGATCGCGCTGGCGATCAAGATCAACTCGCCCGGCGGCCCGATCTTCTACGGCGCCGTCCGCCAGGGCCGCGGCGGCAAAAACTTCCGCTGCTGGAAGTTCCGCACCATGATGCCCAACGCCGACGCCATCCAGGCCCGCCTTCGCGCCAAGAACGACGTGGACGGCCCGCAGTTCAAGATGCGCGACGACCCGCGCATCTTCCGCGTCGGCCGCATCCTCCGAAAGCTCAATCTCGACGAGTTCCCCCAGTTCTGGAACGTGCTGATCGGACAGATGTCCATCGTCGGCCCGCGCCCCAGCCCCGAAAAGGAAAACCAGATATGCCCCGCCTGGCGCGAGGCGCGCCTCTCCGTCCGCCCGGGCATCACGGGCCTGTGGCAGGTCAGCCGCAAGCGCGAGCGCGACGACAGCGACTTCCAGGAGTGGATCTACTACGACGTCCAGTACATCAAGAAGCAATCGGTGTGGCTGGACCTCAAGATCATCTTCAAGACGCTCATCGTGGCGATGGGGGGTGGGCAATGACGACCACCTTCGTAGGTTCCGCTGTGCGGAACGTTCTTCCTCTCCTCGCGACCGCCGCGCTCCTTCTCCAGGGCTGCGCCAACAAATCCGCAAGCTCGCCGCAACCCACTCAACCCCTCGCCACTACCGAACCCGCCCCCGCGCCCGTCGCCCAAACCTCAAAGAAAAACGCCGACCTCAACAAATGGCTCGTGGATGTGGACGTCGTCGTCCCCCCCACCACCTACCGCGTCGATCCGCCCGACGTGATCCAGATCACCGCCCCCGCCGTCAAGGAACTGGATAAGGCCAAGACCCGCATCCGCTCCGACGGCAAGATCTCCCTGCAACTGGTTGGCGACCTGTACGTTGCCGGCATGTCGCCCGCGGAGATCGCCCAGGAGATCGCCACGCGCCTCGGTAAGTTCTATAACAAAGAGAGCCTCTACGTCTCCGTCGAGGTCACCGAATTCGCCAGCAAAAAGTATTACGTCTTCGGACAGGTGAGCCGCCCGGGCGTAAAGTCCTATACCGGGCGCGACACGGTCATCAAGGTCCTCGCCGAGGCCGCCCTCAACGACGACGCCTGGCCGCAGAAGGTCGTCCTCGTCCGTCCCAACGAGGACCCGGGCATCCGCCAGAAGGTCACCATCGATTTGAAGGAAATGTACGCCAACGGCAAGACCGACCAGAATTTTCTGCTGGAGGAAGGCGACTTAGTCTATGTGCCTCCGAGCCCCCTGGCCGAGTTCCGCATCCAGTTCACCAAGCTGATGGCCCCGATCACCCCCGTCGCCGACTTCGCGGTCATGGCCTTCACCGGTTTCTAAAGGACAACCAGCAACGGACAACGGACAACGGACAACTGACGCACGATTTAACTGAGGCTTTACTCCACCACGGCTACGAATTGCAGCGCGGCCGTGGAACTCCAAACCGGTGGTCGGCTCGGCACCCAAGCCGACGCCGACCACCGGGTTTTTTGTAGGTTCCGCTGTGCGGAACGTCCTCCTTCATTGGTCGCGGCAAACCCGCTTGCCCGATCATTGTCTTAGTTCGTAGGCTCCGCCCCGCGGAACCTGCCCAATCAGTGGTCCTCGCAAACCGCCTTGCCCGATCATTGTCTTAGCGTCATAGTGAAACATCGGAGATCCCAACCATGACCCGATCCGCAGCAGCACTCTTTATCGGACTCACCCTCGCGATCGTTAGCGGTGGCTGCCAGGAGGCCCGCCAGAGCGACCCCGTCGCCGAGGGCCCGCAGGGCCTATTCCGCCCCGCCACCGAGAAGGAGGTCGCCGCCACCGAGTATCGCGTCGCCCCCCCGGACAAGCTCTCGATCAAGGCCCCCGGCATCAAGGAGCTCGATAACTTCACCACCACGATTCGCCCGGATGGCAAGATCTCCGTCCCGCTCCTCAACGATCTCTACGTCGCCGGCAAGACCCCCGAGGAGCTTTCCAAGCTCCTGACCGACGCCGCCTCCAAGTACTACAACAACGCCGACATCAAGGTTGAGGTCTCCGACTACCAGTCCAAGCACTACATGGTCGTCAGCCCCAACGTCCGCGACCAGGGCAAGAAGCCCTTCACCGGCCGCGACACCGTCATCTCCGCCCTCGCCGCCGCCGGCTTCACCGACGACTCCTGGCCCCAGCAGGTCTCCCTCTCGCGCCCCGCCAAGAACGGCCAGCCCCGCGCCACCGCCATCATCGACTTCAAGTACATGGCCATGACCGGCGACATGCGCCAGAACTACCTGCTCGAAGAAAACGACATCATCTACGTCCCCAACAGCCCGCTGACCCAGCTCCGCCTGAACACCAATAACATCCTCGGCCCGCTGGGCCAGGGCGCTGGCACGGTCGGCGCCGTCCAGGGCGTCGGGCCTGCGCCCAAGTAACGAGCGCCATTCGCCGGCAACCAGTTAGCAGTCGCACCGAAGGTGCAGGTTCGCGGGGCGCGTCAGATCTTCCCATGTCCGCCGCAACCCCGGACTGGCAGCGCTGTTCCCTCTGCGAGCGCCTGGTCCCCCTCAGCCTGATCACCCTCCACCACCTCAAGCCCAGGCAGCGCGGCGGCAAGGCCGAGCACCGCACCCCCCTCTGCAAGCCCTGCCACAAACAACTCCACGCCACCTATTCCAACAAGGAGCTGGACCGCGAGCTCGACTCCCTCGAATCCCTCCGCCAGGCCCCGCAGCTCCAGCCCTTCCTCGCCTGGATCCGCAAGCAGAAGCCCGACCGTAACTTCCGCACCACCATGTCCCACGGCCACCCGCACAAGAAGCGCCAACGCCGCCGCTGGCGCTGAAACACATCGGGCGATCCCACCGGCCTGGCGCAATGGGACACGCGCGCATGCATGTCGTAAGTGCGCGTCAAATCCGACGTCGTGTTCGGCCACGTCGGAGTAGTGTCAGCAGGATCAGTCCCGACGCCGTCAGACCGGCCGCTGCGGGTTCGGGTATGACGGTCTGGTAGATCGCCGACGTGCCGTCGGTGAAGCCCAGAACCGCGGCGAAGTGGTCGCCGTCCAGCGAATCGGCGCCGAAGTTGATCGACCGCACCGTCTTGCCATCGACGATGTCGCCGGCCGACAGGATGCGGCTGATCGAGCCGTCCTGCCAGGCGTAAAGCGCGGTGGGCGGGTCGAAAACGAGGTTGCCCGGCCCGCCGGAAAAGATCACTCGCCCGTCGTCGATCGCGCTCGCGCCAATGTTGCCAAAGTGAACGGATGAACCGGGAATCAGCGTGTTCTCATCGACCACGGTTCGAATGCCGCCTCCGCCATCCAGGTCGGTATAGAGCGCCTTGGTAGTGTTGACGTAAAAGACGATGTGCAAGCCATCAAAGTCGGCGAGGGACAACTGGTCACCGAATTGGTGCACCAGGTCGCCGAACGTACCGCCGCCGGGCTTAGCGGTCGTGAGATCGACCAATCGGTTGATGGTTCCATCGGCGGGATCGGCCCGGTAGATACCCTGACCCGGAACCACGCCGGTGCCATTAGGGACCGCGAACTGCGGTGATGAGAACGCGATCTTGCCGCCGCGCAGGATCGGGGCGCCGACCGAACTGAAGACCGCACCCGGCGTCCCCGGCACCGCCGTGAAGCGATCGGCGACCGCCTTCATCGTGCCCGTCACGTCGCTGAAGATTCCCTGTCCCAACGAGGTCTGACCGTTGAATGCCACCGCCCCGTGTTCGGCAGACGGGATGAACGCGAAAGTCAGCGTTGCCGATTGCTTGCCATCGGTGGCCGGCAGCGCCGTGTTCGCGTCAGCGATCGTCGTGAGCGCGCCCCCATCGAACCGAAAGACTCCCTGAAAGCCGAACTCCGTCAATGCGTTAAAGACCGTCGCGCCGCCGTCCTGCGAAAACCCGTTCAGGAACTGCATCGTGCCCACGCCGTTGGGCAGCGGCGTGCTGCGATCCACCGCGCGCCAAAGGTTCGC
>DATBFY010000186.1:0-6325 GCA_036558265.1 Tepidisphaeraceae bacterium
TCCTTGCCGGTGCCCGATTCGCCGGTGATCAGCACCGTTGTGCGCACGGGCGCCGCCCGGTCGATCACCGAGAACACCTGCCGCATCGCCGGGCTCTTGCCGATGATGTGCCGGTAGTGCCACCCCTCGCGCAACTGCCCGCGCAGGCGCGACAGCTCCTGCCGCAGCCGCTTGTCCTCCAGCGCCTTGTTCACCTGGTGCAGCAGCTCATCCGGCTGAAGCGGCTTGGTCAGGTACGCCGCCGCGCCCGCCTTGATCGCCTCGACCGCCTGCGGGATCGTGCCGAACCCGGTCATCAGGATCACCGCGCTCTCGGGGTGGTTCTGCGTCACCCACCGCAAAAGCGACCGCCCGTCCACCTTGGGCATCATCAGGTCCGCGATCACCAGATCCGTGCCGGGGGCGAAGCGGTCGATGGCCTCCTGCCCGTCCAC
This sequence comes from Tepidisphaeraceae bacterium, assembly GCA_036558265.1. Classification (GTDB taxonomy): domain Bacteria; phylum Planctomycetota; class Phycisphaerae; order Tepidisphaerales; family Tepidisphaeraceae; genus RYN-433. The sequence continues at coordinate 435 of DATBFY010000186.1, forward strand.
GGCGGTCGCGACCGAGTGCCCCTCCTCGCGCAGCACCGTCGCGACCGATTCCCGGACCGACGCGTCGTCTTCCACCAGTAGTATTTGGAATGCCGTATCGCCCATGCCAGCCCCTCGTGTCCCGCGCGCGCGCCGACGCGCGCGCCAAATATCAAACTTCGACCTTCTGTGCCGATGGTAATTCCGGGTTCAACGCCTCGTCGGGCCCCGCCATCGGCTCGGCGACCACGGCGTGGGTCGTGTCGGCGAGCGGCAGGCGCAGGTGGAACGTCGTGCCATACCCCACCCGCGAGTCCACGCTCACGCTACCGCCGAAATTGTCCACGAACCGCTTCACCAGCGCCAGCCCGATCCCGTGTCCTTCCTTGCGGCTGGTCTGGAACGGCTTGAACAGTCGCGCCCGCATCTCCTCGGAGATGCCCGGCCCGGTGTCGCTGACGTCGATCGTGCCGAACAGCGCATGCTCGTCGCGCCCGATGCGGATCGTGATCGCGCCGCCCGTACCCATCGCCTGCTGGGCGTTGAGCACCAGGTTCATCAGCACCTGCCGCAGCGCGTGCGGGTCGCACGTGGCATGGACGGGCTCGGGCGGTTCTACGATCGTCAGCCGCGTGCCGCCCTCCCGCAACATGTCGTCCATCACCGTCTTGAGCGTCGTCGCCGCCTCGTACAAGTCCACGCTCTGCACCCGCAGCGAAACCGCCCGCTCGTGCTCCAGGTAATCCGTCACGAGCTGTTGAATCCGCATCAGCTCCGAGTCGATCGTCTGGGCCGTCCCGCTCACCCGGCTCGGATCTTCGGCGTTCTTCCGCAACGAGTGGAGCTGGAACCGAAGCGCCTGGAGCGGGTTGCGGATCTCGTGCGCCAGCACCGCCGCGGTGAGCCCGCGCTCGGCGAGCATCCCCTGCTGCGCCAGCTCGGCCCGCTCCTGCACGTGCCCGGCGCGCTGCCAGGAGCGGTAACCGAAGATCGCCACCGCCGACAGCGCGATCACGCCGGTAATGCTCCAGGGGACCACGCGTACCAGCAGGGGGAACTCCTTCTTCTTGAACTCCTTCCACAGCGCGTCGTTCGACAGTTCCAGGTAGGTCACTCCCATCACCTGCCCGTTGCGCGTCGAGATCGACGGCACCCAGAATTGCTGCGTCAGGTCCTTCTTGTCGTCGATGTGGATCATCCCCTGGGTCTTGAGCGTCAGCAGGTCCTCCCGGGTCAGGTGATCGATCGTCGAATTCTGCCGCCGGACGATCGCAAGGTAGTTGACCAGTGCCGGCTGCGGGCTGTCCGACACGGGTGGCCGCTGGTACAGAATATTATAGAAGACCAGCGTCTGGACGCTCGGGTCCGACCCGATCTCGGCGCGCAGCGCATCCTTCATCTGCTCTTCCCTGGCCTTCTCGCGCAGGGGGAAGACCAGGTCAAAGGGCCCGTTCGCGTCGGAATACGTGATGGAGCGCTGCAGTTCCACTCGACGAGCCACCGCCCGGGCGTTCTCGCTCACGTCCCGGTCGTACGCCGCCTTCAAAACGAAATAGCTCCATGGGATCGTCAGCAGCGCCGCCAACGCCACCAGGGCGATGGGGACCAGCCAGCCTCGAATCCAGGAAAAGGTGTTCTTCACGCCGCGTCTTTCACACTAGCCGTCACGGGTGATTCTATCCACCAATTCCAACAAGTGTTGGGGGGAGACGGGCTTGGTCATCATGGCCACCAGTACCGAGTCCGGAAAATGCCGGCCGAGATTCTGAACCGGAAACGCGCTCATCACGATCGCCCGAACCGGCAGTTTCTCCTGAACGATCACCCGCAGCAGGTCCAGGCCGCTGCCGTCGGGCAGGTTCAGGTCGAGCAGGCAGACCGACGGCTTCAAGCTCCGGAGCAGCGCCTTCCCCTGGGCGCTCGAGCCCGCCGTATGCGTCTGAAACCCATGTTCCTCCAGAAAGTCCCGAAGGGAGTCCTGGAGGGACAGGTCGTCTTCAACCAAGAGGATGGAGGAGGTTCGGGCGGTCATGGAAGGGATGGGAAGCGACATCAACGGGACAGGTGCAAGCCTAATGCCAGTGCCCGCCTGAGCAAACACCTCGGACGCCACCCGAATCGGCGGGCCGGGGTTGTGGTAGCGTCAGCCTTGCCCAGGATGTGCCATCGCCCGGGGTCGTGGCACACTCTGTGGCACAGTTCAAGGCCATTTCTGGGGTTAGGAACGACTTTTTCCATTGGCACGTTCATTGCACATCCGAAGGCGTAACAGGAAATGGCCCCAGGCCGAGCCGTACGGATCGGCCGATTTTGCGAGGGCGGCCCGCGTTGGACGCCGGCGCAGAAGGAGGTCCGCTGAACTGAACATGCGGGGACGCAGTCAAGTCCCCTTACGACAGTAGTGTTCTTCCCGGACGGGAGTCGCCCTTGCCCAAGGGCGGCTCCTTTTTTTGCGCTTCAGCCGGCATTAACGCCTCCAGATTCCGCGCATGCTGCGAACCATCGCTCAGCGATGAAAAATCGGGGGGTGTCGTGGGATCGGGTATCGCCGACCCTGCACTTTCCCGCTGCCAGTATGCTGCCCGACCCAGGAAATAGAGCACCCCGATCGCGGTCGCCAGGGCAAAGAGGAGGAACGAGCCTGGCCGCATTCCCCAGCCGGCAGCCCGGACTTCGTGATAGGCCATGATGCACAGTTGGATCCCCCCGATCAGGCACGCCCCGGCGCCGATCAGCGCGTAGCTTCGGCTGCGGATCGCCGCTCGGCGCTGGACGACCACGTGACGCATCCGCACCGCGTCCAGTTCGTCATCGTCCTGGGCGCCTCCTGCGTCTCCGGGATCCTCTGGACCGGAAGGAAGCTCGAAAGACCCCTGCCGGGACGGGATGACGAACGATTCGTGGCACGCCGGACATTCGACCAGTTGCGCGACGTCGCCGGCCGTCCCCTCGACCGCCTGTTCGCAATGCGGACAGGTGAAGGTTTCAGCCGGCCCGGACGGTTCGGCGGCATCGGACATGGCTGGAACGTTAGCACGTCCGATCCGGATCGGCTACAACGCCTTCTCATGCGACTCTTCCTCCCCGCCGTGCTCCTGTTCCTCCTGCCGATCGGGGTTGCGGGGGCCGGTGCTCCGCGGCCGCTCGTGCGCGCGCATGCTCATAATGATTACGAACACAAGAGGCCGCTCCAGGACGCGCTGGACCAGGGGTTTTGCAGCGTCGAGGCGGACATCTACCTCATCGAAGGCAGGCTGTTGGTCGGGCACCAGGCCTGGGAGCTCAAGCCGGATCGCACGCTGCAGTCGTTGTATCTCGAGCCGCTCAAGCAGCGCATCGCCATGAACGGCGGCCGCGTCTACCGCGGTGGGCCCACGGTCACGCTGATGATCGACGTTAAGAGTGATGCGGCCAGCAGCTACGCCGCCCTGCGGGATGTTCTTAAGGCTTACGAGCCGCTGCTGACGGTCTTCCATAAGGACGGAAGCGTCGAGGAGCGGGCAATTCGGGTCGTGATCAGCGGCAATCGCGACCGCCGCACGATGGCGGCCGAAGACGTGCGTTGCGCGGCGCTCGATGGGCGACTCGATGACCTGGATGCCGACCCTTCGCCCGCGCCATCGCTGGTCCCGTGGGTCAGCGCCGACTGGGCCAAGGTCTTCAAGTGGAAGGGCGATGGGCCGATCGACCCCGACGACCTGGCGAAGCTCAAGCAGCTTGTCGATAAGGCCCATGCGCAGAAGCGGCTCATCCGCTTCTGGGATGCGCCGGACAACGCGACCGCCTGGAAGATCCTGTACGAGGCGGGCGTGGACCTGATCAACACCGACGACCTGGCTGGCCTGGCCAAGTTCCTGCAGTAGGTGCCGCTGTGCGGCACGTTCGTCCTACAGCAGATACCGCGCCCGGCTCACTCCCCATTGCACGAATCGATCCCACATCGGCCGGTGGCGCCAGGTGCCCAGCTTGATTCGCCTGGCGTATCGGACGTCGTTGTCGAAGAGGTCTTCCATCTGGCGACCGAATGCCCGCGAGCGGATCAGCGCCGAGAGCTCGAGGTTGTACTCGATGCTGCGGTAATCGAGGTTGGTTGACCCGATCATGCTGATCAGGCCGTCGATGACCATGGTCTTGGCGTGTAGGATCACGCCCTGGCGCTCGTAGATCTGCACGCCGGCGCTCAGGAGAGTCTCGTAGAACGACCGCGCCGCGGTGATGAGCGCCTTGACGTCGCACTTGCCCGGGAGCATCAGGCGGACGGTCACACCGCGCCGCGCCGCTGCACACAATTCGTCGATCAGGTCGTCGTGAGGGGCGAAGTACGCCATCGACATCGAGATGCTATTCTGCGCTTCGCGGAAGAGCTTGTTGAGGAAGGGGCGCAGGGGGCTGCTGCGCGCGGGGACGGAGGCGAGGATGCCCAGTTGTCCTGGCCCGTCCGGTTCCTGGCCGTGGAGCACGGTTCCGCGCTTGGGGCGGCGCGCGATCGGCCACTCGCAGGCGCCGCAGACGCCGTCGAGGTTGTAGATGAACTCGGCGGTGCGCATCTTGCCGCGGCGGGTGGCGTAGTACCAGGTCTTGGCGAAGGACTGGAGGAAGCGCCCGGCGGCGGGGCCGCGGATGCTGATCCCGTTGTCGCGCCAGAAGTCGCACTCCTGCGCCGCCGCGCTGCGGACGACCCAGGACCCTGCGTACTCGCCGGCGATGTTCAGCCCACCCAGGCCCGCCAGGTCCTCATCGATCACCACGAGCTTTCGGTGGTCGCGGTTCACCGGCCGCCAGGAGAACTTGCCCTCCCAGGGCCAGAAGGGATGAAACTCCTGCACTTTGACCCCCGCCGCGCGCATCTGCGCGAACATGCGTGGGTCCGTCGCGATCGAGCCGAACGAATCGTAAATGACGTAGACGAGCACGCCCTGGCGCGCCTTTCGGCAGAGGAGGTCGGCGAACGCCCGCCCGGTGTCGTCGCTCGCAAAGATGTACATTTCGAGGCAGACGCGGTGCGTTGCCTGCGCAATGGCTTCGTAGGCGGCGTGCAGGGCCTCGCCGTCCTTGTAGAGTTGGACGATCGAGCCGTCGGCGAGGGGCACGGGGTCGGGCACGCGCCAACCGTCGTCGTCGCTGCCCGGCTCGATGTTCACGCCCGTGGAGGTGCCGCGCGGACCCTGCGGGCGCCTGCCGGGTAGGGGCGCTTCGCCCCGCGGATGCGCGTCGGGTCGTCGCTCGTCGATCACGCTATCGGGCATCGGACCCTACCATAACGCACGCCCCGCATGGCCGGCACTTCCAATCCATGATAGCGTTGCCTTACGCAACCGTCGTACCGGCGGGAGGCGCGGGGCCGTATAATCGTTAGACTTTCAAAGGATTATCATGTCATTATCTCAGGAGCAGATCCTGGCGGCCCTGCGGACGGTCAAGGATCCTGAACTCTACAAAGACATCGTCACGCTTGGCATGGTCAAACATGCGGAGGTTCGCGGGCAAACCGTCCACTTGCGCGTCGAATTGACGACCCGCAATGGCCCGGTCAAGGATGTCGTCGAGCGCGACGTCCGCCGCGCGCTGGCCGATGCGGGCGCGACGCAGGTTCAGCTCGACGTGAGCGCGCCCGCCGCACGCCCCGCCACTGCGGCCGGTGGGCAGCCGGGGCACCCGTCGCACGGTCCGCTTCCGCAGGTGAGGAACGTCATCGCGGTCGGCGCCGGCAAGGGCGGCGTCGGCAAGTCCCCGCTCGCGGTCCACCTTGCGGTCGGACTCCAGCGCGGCGGCGCACGAGTCGGGCTGATGGACGGCGACATCTACGGGCCCAGCATGCCGACCATGCTGGGCATCAAGGGGCGCCAGCCCGAGCTTCGCGGCAACAAGATCATCCCCGCCGAGAAGTTCGGGCTGAAGGTGATCTCGATGGG
>DATBFY010000187.1:0-10185 GCA_036558265.1 Tepidisphaeraceae bacterium
GACGTTGGGGGCGTTCATCCTCGGCTTCTCCTCGATCCTGACCGGCGTTAACTTCATTGCCTCCATCCACATGCTGCGGCCCAAGGGCATGACCTGGTTCCGGATGCCCCTCTTCCTCTGGGCCCTCTATTCCACCAGCCTGATCCAGATTCTGGCGACGCCCGTCCTCGCGATCACCCTCCTCCTCCTCGCCGCCGAACGCACCCTGGGCGTGGGCATTTTCGATCCCGCCCTGGGCGGTGACCCGGTGCTCTATCAGCACTTCTTCTGGTTCTACAGCCACCCCGCCGTCTACATCATGATCCTCCCCGGCATGGGCGTGATCAGCGAGATCATCTCGACGTTCAGTCGGCGACATATCTTCGGCTACAACTTCATCGCCCTCTCCTCGGTCGCCATCGCCCTCCTGGGCTTCATCGTCTGGGGACACCATTTGTTCGTCAGCGGGCAGTCCCCGCTCGCCAACTCGATCTTCAGCCTCCTGACCTTCAGCGTCGCGATCCCCTCGGCGATCAAGGTCTTCAACTGGACCGCCACCCTCTACAAGGGCGACATCCGCCTCAAGACCCCGTTCTTCTACGGGGCCGGCTTCATCATGCTGTTCACGATCGGCGGGCTGACGGGCCTGTTCCTCGGGGCGGTCTCCACCGACGTGCACCTGACCGACACCTACTTCGTCGTCGCCCACTTCCATTACGTCATGGTCGGCAGCATGCTCTTTGCCTTCCTGGGCGGCATGTACTACTGGTGGCCCAAGATGTTCGGCAAGATGTACGATGAGAACCTGGGCCGCATCGCCGCGGTCATCGTCTTCATCGGGTTCAACCTCACCTTCTTCCCGCAGTTCGTCATGGGCAGTCGGGGCATGCCCCGCCGATACGCCTCCTACCCGATCAAGTTCGTCTCCGAGCACCATTTGTCCTCGCTGGGCGCCTACACGATGGCGTTGGGGTATACGCTGGTCGCGATCAACTGGCTTCACTCGCTGATGCGGGGCAAGAAGGCCCCGGCCAACCCCTGGGGCGCCAACACCCTCGAGTGGCGCACGCCCTCCCCGCCCCCGCACGACAACTTCGCCGAAGCCCCCGTGGCCGGCGATCCCTACGACCTCCACGGCTGGAAGGAGGACAAGGTCACCGGCGGCTGGTTCCTCGACAAGGCCGAGCACCACACGGTGGACGGCCCACCCCACGATCCGACCGCCCTCGTCCATTGATGCCGCGCGTTCCCGCGCAGGACTCAGCACTCAGGACTGATTTAGATGAGCACGATCAGCACCATTCCGACCTCGGCCGACGCCCACGGGCATGACGACTCCCACGGCAACGGCCACGATCCCCACCTGGCGCACCACTTCGACACGCCCGAGCAGCAGATGGCGTCGGCCAAGCTGGGCATGTGGGTGTTCCTGGCTACGGAAATTTTGATGTTCGGCGGGCTTTTCTGCGCCTATTCCGTCTACCGCCACAATCATCCCGAAGTCTTCGAGTTCGCCCACCAATATCTGGACAAAACCCTGGGCGCGATCAACACGCTGGTGCTCATCACCAGCTCGCTCACGATGGCGTGGGGCGTCCGCCTGGCGCAGCTTGGCAACCAGCGGTCCCTGATCCTCTGCCTGATCCTGACCATCTTCGGGGGATACGTCTTCCTGGGAATCAAGTCGGTCGAGTACCGCACGAAGTGGGAACACAAGCTGGGGATGGGGCAGTACAACCGCTACGACGCCCGCCACCAGGCCTCCGGCGAGACCGCCGAACATGAGGGCGCACTGAAGAACCAGGCGTCGGGCGGCGGGCCCATCGAGAGCGGCGGGGCCGAGCACCCGGCCAAACCCGGCACGCAGCCTCCGGGCGCGCCCAATCCCTCCCCCGCCTCGACCAAGCCCGCGGCGGCGGCGGGCGTTTATCCGGGGTATTTCGATCCCAACGCCGGAACGCCGGATGCCGCCCACATCGTCCCGGTGGCTCCCCCACCGGCCGTGCTGGCGCCCGAGGTCACCGAGGAGCACCGCAAGGGCCACGCGAGCGAGGAGGAGCTCGAAAGCGAGTACGACCGCCTCAACAAGCTCGACCAGGAGCGCACCAGCACGTTCTTCCAGATCTACTTCCTGATGACCGGCCTGCACGGGATCCACGTCGTCGTGGGCATGGCATTGATCTTCTGGGTGCTGGTCCGTGCCGTGCCGATGACGGCGCGGCGGACGGTGCTTCTATCGAGGCTTGCCAGCGCCGGCCTGTTCTTCATTTACGTTGGCATCCTGGTGCGGCACAACCCGACCTGGATCATCGGGGTGATCCTGCTGCTTCTGGCGGCGTTCGGGATCGCGCTGCGGGTGATGAAGCCGCAACCCGCGCTGGCGGCGGCTCCCGCCGGCGCGGCGCTTCCGCTGGGTTACCACGGGTCGTTCGGACCCGATTATTTCACGCCGGTTGACATCGTCGGGCTGTACTGGCACCTGGTCGATCTGATCTGGATCTTCCTGTTCCCGCTGCTCTATTTGATTCACTAGACATTCGCGCGCGAGATTACACTCATGGAACTCGATCAAGGTTCGTCCACCGCCATGGCCGCCGCCCACAACGTCCATAACGTCCGCCGAGGGGGGCACGTGCACGTCGTGCCGCCCAAGGTGCTGCTGGCGGTCTACGGGGCGCTGCTGCTGCTCACGTTCATCACCGTCAAGGTGACCGACTTCGAGCTGGGCATGTTCAACGTGTGGGTGGCCCTCTTCGTCGCGCTCGCCAAGGCGAGCTTTGTCGCCCTGTACTTCATGCACCTGCGGTGGGACAGCCCGTTCAACGCGATCTGCCTGATCGCCGCCCTCTTTTTCGTGTGCATCTTCATCGGGATCGCGGTGCTGGACAGCCGCGAGTACCACCAGAACTACACCCGCCCGGGCGGTGGGCAGATCCTGACGATCCAGCAAGGCCACTGAAAGCCGCCAGCGCGCGCCTCCGAACCGCCTCTGACATGCCTTCCCGCGACGACGCGAACTCCCGATCGCCCGACCCGTTTCGGGACGATGACACCCCGCGCCAACCGTCCTTCAAGAACCCGGGGACGGTGGGCATGATCCTGTTCCTGGCGGCGCTGTTCATGTTGTTTGCCGCCAGCCTGCTGGGATACATCCTGATCCGGCTGAACAAGCAGTCCACGATTCCGCTGGGGTCGATCGCGCTGCCGCGGCTCTTGTGGCTCAGCACGGTGCTGGTGATCGGGGTGAGCGTGGCGCTGGGGCTGGCGACGCGGCAGATCCGCCAGGGGCGTCACCGCTCGTACCGCAACGCCCTGACCGCCGCCCTGGCGCTGGCGGCCGGGTTCCTCACGGTTCAGGCGCCGGCGATGGTGCGGCTGCTATCCGAGCACCAGCAGTTGCGCGCGACGGGCCTGCACCTGTACGGGCTGCTGTTCTTCCTGGTGCTGCTGCACGCCATGCACGTGCTGGGGGGGATGGTGGCGCTGGTCTGGGTGACGGTGAAGGCGCACGGCGGCGCGTACGACCGCCCCCCGCCCGGCCACGACCCGATCCGCTACACCACGCTCTACTGGCACTTCCTGGACATGGTATGGATCGTGATGTTTTCGATTTTCATCGTGCTGCGGTGAGTTGCGGGTCAGGATTGGCACATGGGTTGCTTCTGAGAATCCTTATCCCCATTCGGAGGCCCGCATGACGCAGCAGAGTCCTTTGCAGCAGCAGCAGGGCGCCGCCGACAACCCGACTCATCCGGATTACCGTGCCCAAGCGCTCACGCCCGATCGCGAACCTCATCCGGAAACGGTCGCGGAGGACGTGCTTGAGCAGATGCGCGACGCGGCCGCGGCCACGGCCAGCGACGGCACGGGGATCAGCGGCAACGTCGATGCCACCGTCGCCCGCCAGCCGATCCCGGACGAGGAGCATTGATCTCCGCACATGAGTCACGTATTGCAGGGGTCACCTATTTGCAGGCTTGGAGGAAGGTGACCAGGTCGGAGAGCTCCTGGGGGGCGAGCTGCTGGTCGAGGCCGGCGGGCATGACCGACAGGTTGCCGGGGCGCATCGTTTTGACGTCCTTGCGGGGGATGTGCTGTTCCTTGTCGGGGCCGGTGACGATCAGGACTTCCTCGGCGTCGTTGCGGCGAAGGATGCCGCTCTGGACGTCGCCGTCGGTCGTCTCGACGATGATCGGCTCGAAGCTCTGCACGAAGCTGGCGCTGGGGAAGAGGATGCTCTCGAGCAGGTCGCGGCGGGCGCGGATGGCGCCGATGCGGCTCAAGTCAGGTCCGACGTGTCCGCCGACGTAGCCGATCGTGTGACAGGAGACGCAGGCGGCCTTGGTGCTGTTGAAGATCAGTTGCCCGCGGCGGATGTCGCCGGCGGGAAGTGATGTGAGGGCCTGTTCGAGCCGGGCCCGCTGGGCGGCGGCGTCGGGGTTCACTCGCGCGAGGAGCGGTTCGACCTTCTGTTGGATGTCCGGCCCGAACCTCTTCAAGGTGCTCCGCAAGGTGTCCGCACGCAGCGATGCGACCGACTTGGATTTCGCGAGCGCATCGAGCAGTTTGCCGGCGACGGCGTCGTCAGCGCTCTCCTGGGCGAACGCGGGCAGCAGGCGATCGATCTCCAGCGGTCCTGCGCTCTCCACCGCCGCCGTGAGCCCCATCAACTCTTCACGCGAGAGGCGTGAACGCCCGAGGATCTCGGCGGCAGTCAGGCGAAGCTGTGGTGGTGTCTCCGGGCTGAGGTGACTGGCGACGAAACTGAACACGTCCGTCTTGAGCGCGGGAAGGCTGGCGGCATTCTTGGCGCTTGCCGCGGGCAGCGCGGCCAACGCATCGAAACGACCCGGGGTGGTGGCATCGGAGCGCTCGGCGAGCTTGACGAGCGCACTGGTCAACTCGGTCGGTGGATTGCGCGGCGCGAGCTTGCGAACCACGGCAGCGGCGGTGCCGGCGAGCTTCCAGTCCTGATCGGCTACCAGCGTGGCCAGCGTCTGCAACCAGGACGATGGCGGGTCCTTGATCGAGGCGTAGCCCATGGCTGCGAGCGCGAGCTGGCGATTCTCTCGCGGCGCCTGTGTATTGCCTGCAATCTCGGCCAATAAATCTTGAATCGCCGGTGACTTGGCCAGGGCGCTCAGTTGCTCGCGCACCGACGCGAATTCCGTGACGCGTCCCGAGTTGAGCAACTGACGGTAATCCGCCGCCAGGGCATTGCCCAGCGCCGGCCGGCGGCTGAATATCCAGGCGGCCGTATCGCGCAGGGCGGGGTCGTGAATGAGTTTGGTGATGCTGCCATCGCCGCGCGGCAGGGGCTCCATCAGCGGGCTGTTGGTCTGATCAAGGACGATGAGGGCGGCTTGCCGTGTCTTTGCCCGCTTGGCCGAGTCCTTCGCGAGGTTCAGGTAGTCAGCGTCCAATTCCTGGCTGGAACCCAACTCGATCAGCGCGTAGATCAGCGAGTGTTCCAGAAAGCGGTCGAGGATCTTGGCCTGGGCTGCCTTCTCGATCGCCAGCAGGATCGCGGGGGCGGCCTGCTGTTGGCCAGTTCGACCCAGTGCTTCAGCGGCGGCGCGGCGGACTTGGAGCGACGGGTGGTCGAGGCACTTGAGCAGGTCGGGAACCGCGACGCGGTCACGCCAGATCGAAACCGCATGGCACGCGGCTTGCGCGACGATCGGGTCCTTGTCCGCCAAGGCGGAGCGTACTGTTGCACGTGCGTCGGGCCCTGCGATGCGGCTGGCAGTCCAGACGGCGTTGAGCCGGCCGCGCTCGCTTGAGGACGACTCGAGGAACTTGTCGATCGCGGCCAGTGACTGCGGTGATGCCGCCAGCGCCGCCATGGCGCGCTTCTGTACGGCCGGCCGTGGGTCGTCGAGGAGTTTGGCCAACTCGTCGGCGGATATCTTCGACCAGTCGATCTTCAACCCGCGCGGGTCGTCGATCTTCTTTGCGTCCGTTCGGCGGACGCGGTAAATGGCGCCGAGCACGTCGGGTTTGCCTAACTGCGAGGTCGGGCAGCAGAGCTTGTACCAGCCGCCGGTATCGACCACGACGAGGCTGCCGTCGGCGTCCTCGATCAGGTGAGTGGGGTGGAAGTCGAGGTGGTCGCTGGTGAGGAAGTCTTCATCCTTCGACTTGAACGTGGCGCCATCGGGCGTCAGGACGTGGCGGAAGACCTTGTGCAGGTTGAACGAGCTGCTGAAGAGGTTGTCCTGGTACTGTTTGCCGAAGACGTCGGACTCGTAGCGAACCAGGCCGCAGGGGGCGGCGGGTCCGAGCTGCGAGAGGACGGGCATCACGTCGGGGCTGGTTCGGATGTGGTCGTCGATCACGTCGTGGATCTTGCCGTAGACGGCTCCATAGACGGCGTGGATCAGGCCGTCGCGTTTTCCGGCGGCGGGTTGCGTGAGGAAGGTGGTGGTGAAGATGCGTTCACCGCCGGGTGTGAAGACGACCTCGACGGGATTGTCCATGCCGCCGGTCATGACCGGTTCGATGCCGGAGTTGTCGGGGCGGGTGCGGAAGATGTGGGAAGCGCGGGTGGTGAAGATTTTTCCGTTTTCGAGCGTGTAGGTCTGCTTGGCGAAGGCGCCCTTGCACCAGTAGATCCATCCGTCGGGGCCGAGGTAGGGGCCGTGCAGGTCGTTGGCGCAGCCGGTCAGGGTTTTGCCCTGGAACCACTCGGAGCGCTGGTCGGCGACGCCGTCGTTGTTGGTGTCGGTCAGCTTCCAGATGCTGGGGGCGGCTGAGACGTAGAGCGAGCCGGCGTACCACAGGGTGCCTTCGGGGAACATCATATGGTCGGCGAAGACGGTCTGCCTGTCGAAGACGCCGTCGCCGTTGGTGTCTTCGAGGCGCAGGATGCGGTGGGGTTTCTCGGCCAGTTGCTTCTGGGTCGGGGCGCTGGAGCCGGAGGAATCGGCGACGTAGAGGCGGCCTTGCTCGTCGAAATCGGCGGTGATCGGCCGATCGACCAGGGGCGGGCCGGCGACCAATTCGATGGTGAAGCCGTCGGGGAGGTGGAAGGTGCGGCCGTTGAGGGTGACGTCGGCGGCTTGGAGGGTGGGGGCGAACAGGGCCAAGGCGATGAGCGAGCGGAGGGCGGTGGTCATGGGTTGGCTCCGGAAGTGAGGATACGGGGCTATTGGAATGGCGAATAAGGCAAAAGGCAAAGGGCAAAACGCAAAAGGGCAGGCACGGAGGCACGGAGGCACGGAGATCTGGGTTCGTTTGCGGGGCGGTCTGCGCGCGTTTTTTTTTCCAGGATCGGAAGATTTCGGAAATTTTCGGAAACCGTGGTGGGCGTGGACATGCGAGGTGTGCGCGGGATGGCGCGCACAGGCGGCATGCCCACCCGAGCCGCGGCGACATCGGTCAGCGAAGGTGGACCGGTGGCGGCTCGTGTGGGCATGGCACCCGAGAGGATTGTCAATGGCGGTGCGCAATTGAGGCCTCCCGTAGAAGGGGCGGCGCTGCGCGCCGATGACGCGCGGGGCGCCATCAAAATTGCGAAGGGTGGGGTTTTGCTGGAGTTTTGGCGCGAAGTTTTTCTGCTTTTCGGGGGTTTACCGATTGCGCGAAACGCGCTATTTGCGCGCAACAAAATTGCGGATTGTTGGGGGTGTTAGATCTGCGAGCCGCTTGAGGGGCGGAGGATCAGGTTGGTGATGTTGGAGACCGTGTCCTTGTAGGTGTCGTCCTTGGAGAGGGTTTGCCAATCGGGGTCGCCGCGGAAGGCTTTCCAGCCTTTGTCCAGGGCTGCCTGGTTTTCGAAGGCGAGCATGTAGGTCAGATTGGGAAGTTTTGCGCCGGACAGTGATTGGCCGAAGAAGACCGGGTTCATTCCGCAGCGCTGGAAGATCCGGATTTCGCCGCCCTTCTGGAACATCTGGATCTTGGTTATGGCGCGCTCGTTGGAATGGCTTTCGTAGGTGCGGAGCTGGAGGAGGCGATCGGGGCTGGCGGCGGGGGGCTTCACCTGCGGCCAAGATTCGAAGGCGAGCATGAGGGTGCTCTCGTAGCGCTTGAAGGCGGGGTCGGACATGGGGGCGCGGAGGATGGACCGGCCGACCTGCTGGAAGGCGTCGTCGGCGGCGAGGCGGGTTTCGAACTGAAGGACGGAGTCGAGGGACTTGTGGGTCAGGAGGACGTAGAGGTCGGTCGGGTCGGCGGTCAATTTGAGCGCGGCATTGTCTTTGGCCATCAGCTTGAGGACGCCGACGGGGTCGACGCCGGCGCGGTTGAAGGCGGGGATGGCGGCCTGGGCGAGGAATTGCTCGAAGGCCTGCTGCTTGGCGGAGGAGGCGAAGTGGTAGATGCGCAGCTCGATGAGCTGGCGGGGGTGTTGGACTTCGTCGGCGGCCTGGGCGAAGGGGGCGGCTGCGGCGGCAAGGGCGGCGGTCGCGGTGGTTGCCGAAGCGGCGGTGAGGAATTGGCGGCGATTCATGGTGGGTTCCTTTCGCGATGGGGTTTGAACTTGAGGACCTATAACATCGGTTTGGGGCGGGCGTTGTCGAGGGGGGCGGGGCGGATTGGCGGGGCGGAGGGCATGGCTTTAAGCTTTGAGTCGGAATGGGCGGATGTGATAATCGGGGTTGGGCGCTCGTTCACCGGCGCGTTTCCTCCCCGTCCTGACGGCAGACATGAAGTTTCGCGTGAAGAGTTTGAAGCCGAGGCGGTTGCCGATCTGGGGCGACATCCCGTTCCGCACGCGCGTGGTGGTGCTGGGGGTGGCGTTGACGGTGGGGGTGCTGGTGATGGAGTTCGCGGGGGCGCTGCGGCCGTTCGAGGGGTGGTTGTACGACACGCGGGCGCGGCATTGCCAGTTCTTCTCGCCGGCGCCGACGACGCAGTTGGTGCATCTGGATATCGATGACACGGCGCTGGAAGCTTACGGGCCGTATCCGTGGAAGCGGGGGCGCCGCATCTTCGCGGGTGCGGTCGACGAACTGCGCGAGGCGGGCGCCAAGGCACTGGCATTGGACATCACCTTCGGTGACGAGGACACGTCGGACGGGCAGGAGTTTGACGACACTCCGATGCCCGGACCGACCACCTCTCCGAGTAACGTGGCGGAGGCGTCCACGTCGGAGTCGCTGGCACAGGTTTCGACCAAGGCGCCGCCGGCGACCGGGCCGGCAAGTCCGCCCGGGTTTTCGGCGGATGCGGCCCTGAACGCGCTGCAACAGCAGGACGAGCAGGCGCTGGCGGAGGCGGTGGAACGGTTCGGGCGGGTCGTGGTTCCGACCGATTTCGAGATCCGGTTTGGATCGGAGACTGAGCTCGAGCGCGTCGTCCGTGAGCAGCTGCGCTTGAACTTGGAGCTGACGCCGGAGGAGATGTCTCAGTGGTTGCAGCGGTTCGGGGGAAAGAACCTGCGGAACGTGAGCCGCGACGCGCTGATCGACGCGTTCGTCGTCGGACGAAAGCAGGTGGCCCTGGAGAAACTGGTGGTCGCGCCGGACCAGCCGATCGAGCAATTGCTGCCGCGCGAGACGCACGGCGGACAGGTGCACAGCGTTCGATCGCCTCTGCAGAAGTTGGTGGAGAAGAAACGAGCGCAGGCACGTTCGATCCTGGCGATGGATCGGTTGTACTTCAGGGAAGTACCGTCGGAGATGTCCGACCTGCTGGTCACGCGGAGCCAGGCCCCGCCGATCGAGCCACTGACGGAGGCGCTGTGGCGGGCCAAGGCAAACGGAAGCGGGACGTCGGGAATCATCGGGTCGGTGAATTACGCGAAGGACGCGCTCTCGCCCGACGGGGTGGTGCGATCGGTGCCGCTCCTGGTGAACGATCGCGGGCACCTGCTGCCCCAATTTGGCCTGGCGCTGGTCTGCACCGTCTTGGGCGTGGATCCGACCAACCGCGAGGAATTCACGGCGTCGCCCGACCAGATCGTGCTCTCGCCGCCGGGCTCGACGCCGATCGTGATCCCGATTTACACGCAACCTGCGCACGGGCGAATACCCGCGATCGGGGCTTGCTTCGCGATCCCGTGGTTCGGGGGGCGCGATTGGCGAACGATGTATGACTGGCCGAGGCACGCGCAACTGGTGAACCACATTCCGTTCACGCTGGCGGCGGACATCCAGAAGAAGCGCGCCGACCTGCGATTGAACGAGCGCAACCGCGCGCGGGCGGGGGACGATATCGCATTGTTGCGGAAGTTCGGGGGGTTGCCCCCCGCGAACCCGGCGA
>DATBFY010000188.1:0-17330 GCA_036558265.1 Tepidisphaeraceae bacterium
ATACCGAGACGCACGCCCTGCATGTCAAAAAGGTGCTGGAGTACGTGGACGTGCTGGGCATTTCGACGCGGCGGTTCAAGGTCGTCCTGGACAGCGTCAACGGCGCCGGCTGCGTCGCGACGGCGACATTGCTGAACAAGCTGGGCTGCCAGCTCATTCACCTGAACGCCACGCCGGACGGGCAGTTCCCGCACGAGCCCGAACCGACGGCGGCGAACCTGACCGGCTTGGCGGAGGAGGTCCGCCGGCAGAAGGCGGCCGTGGGCTTTGCCCAGGATCCCGACGCCGACCGCCTGGCCATCGTGGACGAGAACGGCAAATACATCGGCGAGGAGTATTCGCTGGTGCTGGCCGCCCAACTCGTGCTGTCAAAACGTCAGGGCGGGGTGGCGGTCACCAACCTTTCGACAAGCCGAATGATCGACGACCTGGCCGCTAAGTACGGCGGGCGCGTCGTCCGCACCCCCGTCGGCGAGGCCAACGTCGTCCAGGGGATGCAGAGGGAGAGCGCGGCGGTAGGTGGGGAGGGCAACGGCGGCGTCATCGACACAAGAATCGTCCCCGGCCGCGATTCGCTTGTCGGCATGGCCTTTATCCTGCAACTGATGGCCGCCACAGGACATACGATCAGCCAGCTTGTCTCCGAAATCCCCCGCTACGAGATCGTCAAAACCAAGTTCGAGTGCCGCCGCGAGGACGCCAACCGGGCGGTGGAGGCCGTGAAACGGGCCTTCGCCCGCGAGCGCGTTGATACCCAGGACGGCATCCGCATCGACTGGGATCGGGCGTGGGTCCACGCGCGGCCGAGCAACACCGAGCCGATCATGCGAATCATCGCCGAGGCCCCCGACCGCAAGACGGCGGAGGAGAAGATCGCGGGGGTGCAAGCGGTGGTGGACGGGGTGCTGAAGGGGTGACGGAGCCGAGCGAAGCATCTCGTCCAACCGCGCCGCTCAACCGGCGGCGCGCTCGCGGCGGCGGCGGGCCAGCAGGTAGCCGAGCAATGCCAGGGCGGACAGCCCGGTGGGTTCGGGGACGCTGGCGAATGCGGCGGCGAGGTCGGCCTGGAACGCGGCCGAGGCGCCGGGGATCGCCTGGGCGGGGAGCGTCGAGTTGTAGTTCTGCGCCAGGGCGACGAGGTCGTTGAAGTCCACGTTGCCGTCGTAGGTGAAATCTCCCTGCGCCCAGACCCGGCTGCCGTCCGCGACATTGTAGCTCTGCGCCAGGGCGACCAGGTCGTTGAAGTCCACGACGTAATCGAGGTTGGCATCGCCGGAGAGCGTGTACGCCACTTCGACCTGAGACGCGGCGGCGTTGTCGCGCCAGCCGAGCACGCGGCCTGCGGCGAGCGTCGTCGAGCGGATCGGGCCATCCGAGAACTGGGGGGTCTGGTCGTAGCCGGCGTCGAGCGTGCCCAGGACGGTTGCGACGAGCGCGGAGGCATCGCCCTCGTATTTGAACGCGATCTTGCCGCCGCGCACGTCGGCGTAAGCGGGAGTGGTCACCGTCGCGCCGCCGAAGATCGGTTCCTGGGCGGTCGTGCCCAGGACGAGCGTGCCTCCGGTCACGGTGGTCGGGCCGGTGTAGGTGTTGGCGCCGGTGAGGGTGAGGGTGCCGGTGCCGGTCTTGGTGATGGAGGCGTTCCCGGTGACCTGGCCGGCGAAGGTGGTGTTGGTGTTGAGGGCGCCGATCGTGTACCTGGGTGAGCCGGCGGAGCCGCCGCCGAGGACGGCGGTGGGTGACGAACCGCCCAGTGCGCCGATGGGGATGTCGTTTCCGGTGCTGTTCGTGACCGGTGCGATCGTGACCGACCCGCCGAGGTCCACCGCGGTGTTGAGCCACTCGCTCGCGAGGTCGAAATCACCCCCGTTGATGAAGAGCCGCGCCGTTCCGGTGCCGGCGATGTTCAGGTGGCCGGTGAAGCCGGTCCAGTCGCTGTTGAAATCGTGGCGGCTCTGGGTGCTGATGACGTTGACGTTGAGCGTGCCGCCGCCCGTAACCGGGCCGGTCCAATTGAATCGGTCGGGGGCGTTGATGTTGCCGGTCTGACCGGTCGGAACCGTCAAGGCGTTGGCGAAGAGGAGCGTGTTGCCGGTGGGCATCGCGCTGGCGCTGATCGTGGCGCCGCCCTGGAGGGTGATCGCGCCGGTGCCGAAGCCGCCGTTGCCGGAGGTGGTGGCGGCGGAGTTGAGCATCCCGGCATTGAGGACGAAGGGCGTGGTGTTGGCGGTGTTGGAGACGCTGAGCGTGCCCGGACCGTTCTTGGTGACGGTGCCGCCGGTCAGAACACCGGAGATGTTCAGCTCGACGTCGGCGGGGAGGTCAACGGTCGCGCCACCGGCGGCGACGGTGACGGGCCGCTGGCTGACGCCCCCGGCGTCGAGGGTGGTGTTCGTGGTGGCGGTGAGCGTGGTGCCGGCGCCGAGGTTCAGGGCCGCGCCGGTCGAAGGGTCACCGAGGCTTGAGTTGCCGTTAATGCTGAGGGTGCCGGCGTTGACGGTGGTTTGCCCGACGTAGGCGTTGGCGCCTTGGAGGGCGAGCGTTCCCGCGCCGTTCTTGACGACGCCGCCGGTCGCGCCGCTGAGCGCGACGATCGTGCCGGAGTGGGTCAGGGTCTGGCCGTTGGTATCGATGATGGCATCGGCCAGTTCCTTCACCTGGTAGTTGTGGACGTCGGTGACGTCGGCGAGGAGGCGGATTCCGCCGCCGGCGAAGGTGACGGTGCCGCTCGTGTCGCCGAGGCTGGCGGCACTGTTGATCGCGAGAGCGCCGCCGTTGATCGCGGTTCCGCCGGTGTAGGTGTTGGGACCGGTGAGGGCAAGCGTGCCGGCACCGGTCTTGGTCAGGGCGCCGCTCCCGCTGACGGGCCCGGAGACGGTCAGCGCGTCGGAAGCGCCGGACGCGGTGAAGGTCGCGCCGTTGGCGGTCAGCACGAGCGGAACCTGAATCGTGTGGCTGCCGGCGGCGTCGGTCACGAACGCTTGAGACGCGCCGTTGTCAAGCGTGATGCTCGCGCCGGCGCCTGGGGCGAGCGTGTAGCCGAAACTCGGGTTGTTGAGCGAGAGGGTTCCGACGGTGTAGGCGCCGTCAACGGAGATGGTTCGGTCGGCGGTGATCGGCGTGCCGCCGCCGCCCAGGGCGGTAAAAGCGCCGACCGCGTTGGGCGTCCCGGCAGTCCACGGGCCGGTGCTCCAGTTGCCGTTGGCGTCGGCGTTCCAGAAGGTCGGCGGTGTCCCCGAGCTGGCGACGGTCAGGGTGACAAAGCCGCCGGCGTCGCCGAAGGCGTAGCTGTTGGTGCCGAGGTTCTGGTTGTTGGGGTTCACGGTCAGCGCGCCCACGCCCGCGCCGGCGACGGCGCCGGTGTGGCCGATCAGGTTGTAGATGCCGTTGGCGGTGAACGGGCTCGAACCGCCGTTGATCGTCAACTCGCCGCCGTTGATCTCCAGGCCGCCGTCGTTGTTCACGATGATCTGGTCAAGGGAAGTGGTGCCGGCGATGTCGTAGTTGAGCTTGGATCCGCTGGCGAGCGAGAGCGAGCCCGCGCGCAGCGTGCCGATGGTGCCGGGCGCGGCGCCGGGCGAGATGGTTCCGCCGGCATTGACGGTCACCGCCCCGCTCGCGGTGCCGCTGCCGCCGAGGGTGGCGGTGTTGGCGATGGCGACGGGACCGGTGCCGGTGGCCGAGCCGGTCGTGTTGTTGGCCAGCAGGGTGCCGACGTTCACGCTGGTACCGCCGCTGTAGGTATTCGCGGCGGTGAGCGCGAGCGTGAGGGATCCCGTGCCGTTCTTGGTCAGGGCGAGGGTTCCGCCGCCGTCCCCGTCCCGGAGCGTGCCGGCGTAGGTGTTGGCGACGGTGGTGTTGAGGATGAGGTTCGCGCCGCCGCCACCGCCGTTCTCGATGACCGGGGTGCCGGCGAGGGCGTTGGTGTTAAGCCTGGTGAGGGTGACGGTGTTGCCGTTGAGTTGGAGCCTGGCGGTGCTGTTGGGGCCGAACGCCACGGCCGCCGTTGTTTCGGGTCCGAACCCGGTGGCGCTGTTCAGGGTGGTCGTACCGGCGTCGAGGGACCAGGCGCCGACGTAGGTGTTGACGCCGTTGAGGACGACCTGCCCGGGCCCGGCGACGTGCGCGATGGTCGACGCCGCGCCGCCGGTGATCGTGCCGTAGACGTTAAAGACGTCTGCCGCGTTAGAGGTCGCAAGGGTGACGTCGGTGGCGGTGTTGCCGACCGCGATCGCGTTGACGGACGCGTTGCCGTTGGCCAGGAGGCGGCCTGTGGCGTTGAGCGTCACGCCGTTGTTCGCCAGGTCGATGGCGTCCAGCCGCAGGGTGCCGGTGCCTTGGACGCGAATGTTCCCCTGGGTCAGGGAGCCTAAAGCGCCGCCGTTCTGGAGGGCGAGGATTCCGTCGTTGACCTGGACGCCGGCGGGAACCTGGTTGGAGGTCTTCTGGATCCAGCTCGAGCTGGCGCCGGTGATGATCCAGGTGCCGGCGCCGGTCTTGTTGACGATGAACGCGCCGCGGGTGCCGCCCGAATCGCCGCCGTAGATCTCGCGGATCGTGTTGTTGCCGGTGTTGCTGCCGCCCAGGGTCAGGGTGAGGGGTCGGGTATTGGCCGACTGGTTGATCAGCGCGCCGTTGAACGCGAATGTGGCGTTGGGGCTGGCGGCGTCGTTGACGAAGCTGTAGGCGCCGTTCGTGCTGCTGGCCAGGCGGAAGACGATCGGGGTGTTGAAGACCTGGGCGTTGGTCACGCCGGAGGTCATCGTGATGTTGCCCGCGGGCGTGGCGGTCGCCGTCAGGAACAAACCGGCGCCCTGGTAACCCAGGCCCGGGTCGTTTGGATCCCAACTGACGTGCTGGAAGGTGTACGCGCCGGCGTCAGCGGTGTCGAAGAGGAAGGAGGCGAGGTTAAGCTGGTTGTCGATGAGGATCGGGGAGACGGTCCCGACGGGGCCGTTGAAGGTGGCGACGTCATTGTTGAGCGTGACGATCGCACCCGGGGCGGCGCCGCCGGACCAGTTGGCGCCGTTGGACCAGAGTCCGTCGTTGCCGCCGCCGGTCCAGGTCTGGTTCGCGGCCCGCGCTCCGGTCGGGAAGTCGAGCGCAGAGGCAAGTGCGAGCAAGCAGATCAGACCGGCGCGTACGGCCCGCCGGGCCCCGCGCGCGGACCAGGACGAAAAGACGCGAGTGTTAACGGCAACATCGACGTGGCCCATCGGTGCCCTCCTCCGGGAAACGGCCAAACCCTTCCCTTGCGCGGGATGTGCAACAACACGAACAAAGACGGCGCAGCAACTCGTGCGTTTACCTCTAGCGAACAATCGCTGCTACAAATCGTCAATCATCCGCTCTATCGCAGTGATAGGTGCTATAGCTTGATACTACAGGGGTCGGGGGCAGTCAATAGAAATATCTACATTGAGCGAGGTTCGCCGCGTCAGTGTGCGCGGCATGAACTGACGCTGGCGCGCTCGACGAGCCTGGGCTCGATCAACCTGAGCCGTTCCACCGCCGAGAGTCGACCGGACAGCGACCGTTGAAGCATCTCGCCGGCGATCTGGATGTGGAGTTCGAGGTCGACGTCGATGCAGGTGAGCGGCGGGTTGCAGTGGGCGGCGAGCGAGCTGTCGCCCGAGATGACGATCGAAATCTCGTCGGGTACCGGCCGACCCGCGTCCCGACACGCCGACATGGCGGCGACGGCGCTTTCGTCGCCGGTGCAGACGAGGGCGCTGATCGCGTCATCGCAGGTTTTGAGGTACTCGCGCACCCGCCGGTAGGCGTTCTCGGTGGGGCACTCGAACCTGGGGGTCTCCACGACGATCAGCCGGCGGTCGAGTTCGTCGGGGGGGCATTGGGCCGCGAAGCAGGATCGCCACTTGGCGACCTGAACGCTGGTGACGGGGTGGTTGATGTAGTCGCAGAGCATGCCGATCCGCTCGTGACCGTGTTGGCGGAGGTGCTGCACGGCCATTCCGATGGCCTGGGTATCGTCGGCGAGCACGGAGGGCACGCCCAGGTTGTCCATGCGGTTGCCGATCAGGACGGCTCGGCCGTTGGCCTGCTGAACGGCCTGGCCGATCCGGCCTCGCATGGTGGCGTCGTCCGGGATGATCAGCAGGCTTAGCCCACCGCCGAGGATGCAGCCGATGGCGTGGACGTCGCCGGGGTGTTCGATGCGGACGAAGCGCGTCAGCCAGCCGTGTCCGTCGGCATACTTGCTGGCGAGGCGCTTGAGCGTGTTGACGTGCGGGGGTTCGTGTCCGACGGTGATGATGTTGAGCGTCGTGGTGCCGGTCGCGGGCGGCGTGTCGTCCGAGTCCGGCGAACCCGTGGCGGGTGCGAGCTTACCGCCAGTCGATGGGCCGACCGTGACGAAGAGTCCTTCCCAGGGGCGGCGATCGAGCAAGCCCTGCTCGACCAGTTCGCTGACGGCCCGGCGGGCGGTCATATAGCTGATGCCATATTGAATCGCCAACGCCCGCTCGCCGGGGAGCTTTTGCCCCGGGGTGTATTCGCGGTTGCGAATCGCGCTGGCCAAAGCGTCGCGCATACGGGTGTATTTTGGCTGGGTGCTGTTCATGAGTGGCCATACCACTCTATAGCAGCCAGGGGCGACTGGACAGGAAAATCTCGCGTTTTTCAATTTCCTGCTGGAATGCTATTAGCCCGTTCATAGCAGTTTACCGGCCAGCATTGCCCTCTCGGCCAAGGAACTCGACGAAGTTGTCCCGCAGCAGGAGGCGAACGTCGCGGCGGATTTCGAGATCGGTAACGGCCCATCCGGTTCGCGCGAGGTCCGCGTACTTGTCGGCCAGGACGCGGCCGATCAGCTCGCGACTATGGTCCCACTTGTAGATGAGCTGGTCGAGCACGCGGGCGTCGCTGTGTTGGGGGATGAAGCTGGTCCCCAGGAGCTCCAGGCGCATCCGGGTGATCTCGTCGATGAGGCTCGGATTGTTCACGAACCACCAACAGCCGAAGATCATGAGGTTGCCGAATTTGCGGGCGGCGACGCAAAGCTCGTGCTGGTTCTCGCGCGAGAGCATCGTGCAGAGGAACTTGTTCTGCGGGAAGTCGCGACAGAGGGAAATGACCGAGTCGACGTCGGCGCGGCCGACCATGTCGCCGGCGTCGTTCAGGGCGGGGTTCACGCGCAGTCGGCTGCCGATCATCATCGCGAACGGGAGGCCGCGCTCGGCACAGACGGGCAGGATGATCCGCTCGAAGACGTCGTCGCCGATCGTTCCGGTCGGGTAGCGCCACTCGGGCGGGAGGCTGACGGCGAGGTAAATCGCCTTCTGACAGTCGATCCAGTGGCGCAGGAACATGCGGGCGTTCTCGACGGTGCGATCGTCGATGGTCGGCGAACAGGCGAAGCCCCACTCGCTCATCCTGCGCGCGGCGGTCTGCCAGTCGCGCAGCAGGGGATCGATGCGGAGGACGGCCTTGAAGCGCGGGTCGTCGCCGACGCGCGGGTTGGCGAACCAGCGGTTTCGCTCGTTGTCGTCGAAGACCGGGTTGGTCATGGTGATCGACTCGACGTTGGCGATCTCCATGACGCGGTCCAGGTACTTCGACGGGTCCTGCTGCGCAAACCACCGCCGGGCGGGCTCGAGCGAACGGTCGGATGAGACATCGAGACCGAGCTTGGCCAAGGTCGTGAGGACGCCGCGGCAGGCCTCGGAGATGGGCGAGCGTTCGAGGAAGAGGTGGCGCCAGATGTGGTCGGCCTGGTCGCGTTTGCTCATGCGCCAGAACTGCTCGTAGGGCAGGCGGGTGGCGGGTACGACGCGGAAGACCTCGGCAATGAGATAATGGTAGGTGATCAGCTCGTCGATGCCCCAGAGCATCAACCCGGCCGGATCGGTGGGGCCGGTCGCGTTGGGGACGGGCGTGCCGAAGGTCGGCGGGTAGAGGTGGGTGTGCATGTCGATCACGGGCTGGTCGGCCAGCGCGCGGGCAACGGTCTGCTCGATGGCCGGGCGATCGGTAGGACGGGCGGAGGCGACAGCAGGCATGGCAATTCTCACTCCCTTGCGAGTTTGGCTTTGTCCGGGCCGATCTTCGCGACAAACTCGTCTTCGGTCAAAATGGCGACGCCCAGTTCCCTGGCCTTGTCGAGTTTGCTCCCCGCCTTTGCCCCGGCGACCACAAAGCTCGTCTTCTTGCTGACGCTCCCCGACGCCTTTCCGCCCAGGCGCACGATCAGGCGCTCGATCTCGTCGCGCTGAAATTTCGCGAGCGTCCCGGTGATCACGACGGTCTGGCCGGCGAGCGGCAGGTCGCCATCGGACGCCGCGGCGGGCTTTTCCATTTCCGGGTCGATGCCGACCTCTTTGAGTTCGGCGATCGCGTGTTTGCCGGCGGGGTTGTGGAAGAAATCGTGGACCGAGTCGGCAATGATCTCGCCGATCTCGTGGACGCCGGAGAGTTGCTCACACGTTGCGGCGGCGATCGCGTCGAGAGAGCCGAAGTGGCACGCCAGCACGTACGCGACGCGGTTGCCAACGTGGCGGATGCCCAGGCCGGCGAGGAGGCGATCGAGGCCGCGGGTGCGGCTGTCGTGGATTGCGTCGATGATGTTCTGGGCGCTCTTTTCGCCCATGCGCTCCATTTCCAGGAGCTGTTCCTTGGTCAGCCGGTAGATGTCGGCAAACGTCTTCACGCGTCCGGCGTCAACGAGCTGGTCGATGATCTTCTCGCCCAGGTTCTCGATGTCCATCTGGCCGCGGGCGCAGAACCAGCGCAGGCGTTCCTTGATCTGGTCGGGGCAGGCGGGGTTGACGCAGCGGATGTAGGGCGTATCGGTTTCCTTTTCGACCGGCGCGCCGCAGGAGGGGCATTTCTTCGGCGCTTCGATGGCCTTGGCGCCTTTGGGGCGCTTGTCGGCGACGACCTGGCTGACGTAGGGGATGACCTCGCCGGCGCGTTCGACGACGACCGTGTCCCCCTCGTGGAGGTCGAGGCGCTTGATCTGGTCGATGTTGTGGAGCGTCGCCTTGGAGACGGTGACGCCGCCGATGAAGACGGGCTCGAGGTCGCCGACGGGGGTGAGATTACCCCCCTTCCCGACCTGCCAGCGAACACCCTTAAGGGTGGTGGGCTGCTGCTCGGCCTCATACTTGTAGGCGATGACCCAGCGCGGGGCCTTGCTGGTCGCCCCGAGGCGCTTGCGGTGATCGAACGAATCGACCTTCATGACCATGCCGTCGGTCTGGAAGGGGAGGGTGCCGCGGACCTTCTCGAACTGGTGGATGGCCTCGAGCGCTTCGTCCACATCCTTGGCGCGCTGCGTTTCGCGCGGGACCGGCAGGCCCCACTTCTGGATGATGCGGATCCATTCCCAGTACGAGTGCACGGGCATCGGTTCGACCTGGCCGGAGCCGTGGGCGAGGAAGCGGAGCTTGCGCTGGGCGACGATCCGGGGGTCGAGGCGTTTGAGGGTGCCGGAGGTCAGGTTGCGCGGGTTGGCGTAAGGCTCTTCGCCGGCCTCTTCGATCTGCTTGTTGACGCGCTGGAAGTCGGCGTTGTCCATGTAGATCTCGCCGCGGACCTCGACGACCTTGGGGATCGTGGTGCCGTCCTTGCGGAGGGTGAGCGGGATGGAGCGGATCGTGCGGGCGTTGTGGGTGATGTCGTCGCCGACGTTGCCGCGCCCGCGGGTGGCCGCCAGGACCAGCCGGCCGTCCTCGTAGCGCAAGCTGACGGCGGTGCCGTCGATCTTGGGTTCGAGGACGTAATGCGGCGCGTCGCCGGCGAGGCCTTTGCGCACGCGCTCATCGAACTCGCGCAGCGAGGCCTCGTCGTAAGTGTTGTCGATCGACATCATGGGGACGGCGTGGCGGACCTGCTTGAAGCCTTCAATGGGCTGCTCGCCAACGCGCTGGGTGGGGCTGTCGGGCGTGATCAGCTCCGGGTGGGCCTTTTCCAGGTCGATCAGTTCCTGGAGCAGCTTGTCAAAATCGCGGTCGCTGATTTGGGGACGTGATTCGACGTAGTAGAGGTAATTGTGGTGGTTGATCTGATCGCGGAGCTTGTGGACCCGCTTTTCGATGGACTCGGACATAGGCCCGATTTTAGCGGGGCGCGAGCAGCCAGTCGAAACCGCTGACCAGTTCGCGCGCGGCGTCACCGCTGATGCCGTCGTTGTGACCGCCGCTCGTGTGGATGATCCGTTTGGGGCCGGCGTAGGCGTTGACGACCTTGAGCTGGTTGCCGGGGATGACGAACGTGTCGTCATTGGCGAGGACGAAAATGGCGGGCGCGGTGACGTGTGCGGCGTTCGTCGGACTGTCGAGCTCTTTGGGGACCTGGAGGGCGATCGGCCCGGCGAGGAGCCAGAGGTTCCACCAGCCGAACCGGGAGAGGATCAGGCTGCGGATCGCGGGTGGATTCTGAAGGATCAAGCCCGCGGTGGGACGTTTGGTGGCGACGTAAAGCGCGGCGGTGGTTCCGAGTGAGTTGCCGGCGAGGTAGATCGGCTTGCCGTTGGCGAGCGTCGCGACGTGGTCGTAGACCGCCAATGCGGTCGGCGGGATGGCAGCCAGGTCGGCCGAGCCGGTGCTGCCGCCGTAGCCGGGGTAGTTGACCATCCACGCTTCGACCGGGCGCCCGCCCCAGCGTGAGGCGGCGTAACTGGCGACCTGCTCGGCGCGGGTGGCGTTGCCGGTGAACTCGATGACATACGCGCCAGGATCGGTCCCGGCCTTAGCGCCCGGCGAGCGATCGACCCAGCATTCGACCTGCCGGCCGTTGGGCCCGGGCACGATCGTGCGCTGGGCGGTCAGTGGGTCGATTGGCTGGCGGCTTGGGAAGAGGATAAAGGTGTTCGCGCACCCGCCGAAGAGCATCGTCAGAGTGTAGGTAACGAGCAGGATGCTGAAGAACGCGCGGCGGCGGGTCTTGAAGAAGCGTCGCATTACGCCCCTTAGTCTACCCTAAGTTAGCAGGCCCTCGCTACGCAATCGCGCTCGGATCGCGGGGATCGGGTTTTCGCACTTTCCGACCAGGTGGGCGGTCCAGCCGCGGCTCTGGGCAGCCGCGATGTTCTCCGCCACGTCGTCGAAGAAGGTGATCAGGTCGGGAGCGACGCCGGTTGTGCGCTCAACGTGGGCGTAGATGCGTGCGTCGGGCTTGCGGGCGCCGACCAGGTGACTGGCGAAGCGGTGGCCGAGTCGCGCGAGGACCGGGCCGTGGGGGTTGGCGGGATCGGTCATCATCCGCCAGTGGCTGGCGTTGGTGTTGGAGAGGCAGGCCGTGGCGTGGCCGGCGGTATGAAGGTCGTCGATCAGTTCCCCGGCGCCCGCGAACGGGCCGAGGAGATAGGCGTCGGAGAGGGCGAGGAAATGCTCGGGCCGGATGCCGAGCACCGGGGCGGCGGCGTGGGCCATGGCGTGTTGGTCCAGGCGGCCGCACTCGCTCTCGACGACGAGCGCCATCATCCGGGCGCGGGTGGGCTCGTCCATGTCGCGCGGGGGGATGGGGACACCGGCGACCTCGCAGGCATGTTTCCAGTTATCGCAGATCCGCACGAGGACGCGGCCAAGGTCGAAAACGACGAGCTGCTTCACTCGGGCTGCCCCTTCGAGAGATCATAGACCCAGGATTGCACGGTCGGTGTCCAGTCAAGCAGTTCGTCAGGTTTGAAGAATAGTCCCAGCTCGCGCTGGGCGGATTCGGCCGAGTCCGACCCGTGGATCAGGTTGAAGGAGTTGGAGACACCGAAGTCGCCGCGGATCGTGCCGGGCTCGGCGTTGGAGCCGAAGGTGGCGCCCATCATCTTGCGCGCGATGGCAATCGCGCCCTTTCCCTTGAGCGCCACCACGACGACGGGACTGGAGGTCATGAACTTCACCAGGCCTTCGTAGAACGGCTTGCCCTTATGCGGGGAATAGTGCGTCTCGGCGAGTGGCGCCGGGATCTTCATGAACTTCAGGCCCACGATCTGGAGGCCCTTCTGCTCGAAGCGGGCGAGGATCTGGCCGCACAGGCCGCGCTGAACGGCGTCGGGCTTGAAGATGATGAGCGTGCGTTCCATGGGGATCTCTCCGGTTGGGGGGGGAGGTTATATCCGGGAAACAAGATAGAAGCGAGAAGCGAGAAGGCGGATCACGGCAATCCGCCGCGCACTTCCTTCTCACTTCTCGCTTCTGACTTGTCGCTTCTGCCCGCCTCAGTCCAGCTTCTTGATCTTGATGTCCTTGAACTGGACCAGCATTGGTTCGCCGGCGTGGAGTTGGAGGGCGATCACGCCCCTGGCCGACGCCTTTTTCGGGTCGTTGTCGGTGATGTCGGCGGTGACGATGCCGTTGAGCTTCTGGATCAGGTGGTTGCCCTTGGCGATGATGACGTACTGGTTCCAGTCGCCCTTCTTGACGGCGGCCAGGATTTCCTTGTCATCGGCGTTCTGACCATCGATGACGGGCTTGGCGCTTCCCTCGACGAGCGTCACCTTTTTGCCGCGGGGGCAGATGATGCCGCGGCCGCGCTCCTCGTAGCAGATGCCGGTGTAGGTGTTGTTGCCGTCCATGTCGGCCTGGTAGCCGCCGACGATCCATTTCTTGGCGTCGATGACCTTCGAGCGGTACTGGATCCCCGAGTTGTGATTGCGGAGCTTGAACATGGCGTGCAGCTCGAAGTCGCCGGGCGTGTCGTTCTTGTAGATCAGGAACGTGTTGGGGTTGATCGGGTGCTCCTTGGTGGTCTGGCCGGTGATGCAGCCGTCCTGGACCGACCAGAGATCCGGATTGCCATCCCACCCGTCGAGCGTTTTGCCGTCGAAGAGTGAGATAAAGCCGTCGGCGTCAGGCTTGGCGTCTTCGGCGTGAGAGGGCTTGATTGTCGTGAGGGCGAGGACGAGCGTGGCAAGCAGCGCGAAGTGGATCGGTTTCATTCGGGTCTCCTTGGTGACGAATGTTACCGATGTTTACCCCGCTGTCGATGCCGCGGTTGAAGCTCAGCGCTCCTCGATGCAGTACAGGTTTTCCCAGGTTCGTAGAAAGAGTTGGCGCTCGACCAGCGCAGGGGAGGCGTTGATATGCTCTTCGATGGCATTGGTGGCAAGCAGGCGCCAAGCGGCCGGGTCGGGGGCGAAGACGTAGGTGTTGCCTTGCTGGCTGGTCGCGTAAAGGCGATCGTTCGTGCCGGCCAGGAGCGCCCAGAAGTTCTGACCGGGCTCGCGGTGGGACCAGACCGTTTTCCCGCTCGTCGCGTCGATGCACTCGATCAACCCGGGCTCGTTGGCGATGAAGAGATTGTGTCCGCGCAGAATGCCCGTGCCGATGCGCTGCGGGATCTTCTGGGTCGTCCGCCACAGGCGATGGGAGGCGGTCGTGTCGCCGGTGCCGCCGGGCTTGAAGCCGATAGCCGCGCCGCCATAACCCGCCATGGCAACGGCGATGTCGTCGCCGACGATAACATCCGTATATGCGAGGTCACCCGTCCCGGAACAGGTCCACAGGATCTTGCCGCTCGCCAGGTCATACGCATTGACATGCCGCGGCTGGGCGACCACAAACTGTTCCTGGCCGTCGATCTTGCGGATGACGCCGCTGCTCCAGGAACCGATCCACGACTTGGTCTCGGGGGACTTGTCCTCCGCGCCACCGGGCTCGTCGGTCAGCCAGAGCTTTTCTCCGGTATTCTTGTCGAGGCAGACGACGAAGCTGCGATGGCCCGGCCCGCAGTTCAGGTAAACACGGGTGCCGTGAATCAGCGGCGAGGAAGCGTATCCCCAGATATGCCGGATGAGGCCCAGATCTGCCTTCCAGAGCGGCTTGCCGTCCAGGTCGTAGCAGTAGAGGCCGGCCGCGCCATGCCAGGCGATGACGCGCTGGCCATCGGTCGCGGGCGTGGAGGCGCAGTACGGGTTGGTTGCGTGAGTTGGATCGCCCGCCTGCCAGTTGACGGTCTGCGTCCAAAGCGGGTGCCCATCAGCCCGGTCGAAGCAGAGCAGTGCGCGGCGAGTGCCTTGACGATCGAGCGCGCAGGTCAGCAGCACCTTATTGCCGGTGACGATGGGGCTGCTGTTTCCCGGCCCGGGAAGTTTTGCGCCCCACCGGATGTTCTGCTGCTTGCTCCAGTGAAGCGGCGGTTGCGCATCGGGCGACAGCCCGTCGCGGTTGGGCCCCCGGAAAAAGGGCCAGTCGGCGGCCTCACTGAACGATGCCCCCAGCGCGGTGACGAACAACAAACTGAGCAAACCCAGCCGTCGTGCCATGGGATTTCCTCCAGGTTGCCAACACCATTGACGCCCGAACTGGCGCATCTTAGCCTTTTCACAACAATTGGCACGGCGGGGAGTTATACTTTCGCGATCGAATCTGCCGCCGTGGGTGCAACTCGCGTGTGTTTCAAGAGTACATTCAAGACGCTTCGTGGGGATATAATCCTCAACCCCCGCAAACGATGGCGCACGCGAAGCCGGGCGGGTGGTAAACCTCGCGGTGGGTGACTTTTAGAAGAATCGACCACCTCGCGGCCGATAGTGCATGAGTCAACATCATGAGCCAGCAATTCGATTTTACTAGCTTCGATTTTATCAACCGGGCAAATGCCGAGTATATCGACCAGCTTTACCAGAAGTACCAGCAGGACCCGCGATCGGTCGAGACCCACTGGCGGGCGTTCTTCGCGGGCTTTGAGGCGGGCGGCGGGAGACAGATCGTTTCCGAGGCGGGGCCGGCGGCGCCCAGTGGTTACGAAGACCTCGTCCACGCTTACCGCGAGCTTGGTCATTTCGTCGCCAAACTCGACCCGCTCGGTCACAACCGGCCCGATCATCCGCTCCTCCAATTGTCCGAGTTCGGTCTGACGCTCAACGATCTGGACCGCCAGGTCGGTAGCGGGACCTTTCTCGGCCACACCGACGGCACTCTTCGCGACCTGATTGAGAAGCTCCGCAGCACCTACTGCGGGACGATCGGCGTCGAGTTCATGGACATCTCCGATAAGGCCCAGCGCGAATGGCTCATCCAGCGGATGGAGCCGGCGCTCAACCACCCGCCGGTCACCCGCGAGGAGGCCAAGGCGCTGCTCTTCCAACTTGTGGCGGCGCAGGGGTTCGAGGAATACCTGCAACTGAAATTTCAGGGGAAGAAGCGATTCAGCGTCGAGGGGAGTGAGGCCGTCGTCCCGCTCATCAATACGCTGATCGACAGCGGCGTTCACCTGGGCGTCGAAGAGATGGTCATGGGCATGGCCCACCGAGGCCGGCTTAACGTGCTGGCGCACGTGCTCAACAAGCCCTACGAAACCATCCTCGCCGAATTTGAGGAAAAGGGCGCCAAGGACATGGAGGGGGACGGCGACGTCAAGTATCACCTGGGCTATTCCAACGATCGCACCGTCGGCGACAAGAAGATCCATCTCGCCCTCTCCTTCAACCCCAGCCACCTCGAGCTGGTGAACCCGGTCGTCGAAGGCATCGTCCGCGCCAAGCAGTATTACCTCCGCGACGACCACCGCACCCGCGTGGTGCCCCTGCTCATCCACGGCGACGCCGCATTCACCGGCCAGGGCATCGTCATGGAGACCCTGGGCCTCTCCGAGATGCCCTATTGGCGCACCGGCGGCACGATCCACCTCATCATCAACAACCAGATCGGCTTCACCACGATGCCCAAGCAGGGGCGCTTCACGCCCTATCCGACCGACATTGCCAAGGCCATCCAAGCGCCCGTGTTCCACGTGAACGGCGACGATCCCGAGGCGTGCGTCCACGCCGCCAAGCTCGCCGTTGCCTTCCGCCAGCAGTTCCACTGCGACGTTATGATCGACGTCTGGTGCTACCGCCGCCACGGGCACAATGAGGTGGACGAGCCTGCGTTCACCCAGCCGCTGATGTACAAGGAGATCGACGCCCACCCGCGCCCGCGCGAGCTCTACGCCAACAAGCTCATCGCCGAGGGCACCATCAGCCAGGCGGAATTCGAACAGATGAAGGCCGAGGTCCGCCAGCGGCTCGACCAGGCCCTTTCGCGCGCCCACGAGGACAAGCCCAAGCAGGCGATCACCTCGTTCGGCGGCGTGTGGCGCGGCATGAGCAAGGCCGGCGCCGACTGGAACGCCCGCACCGAGATCCCCATCGAAACCATCCGAAAAATCGGCGAGCGGGCGACCGTGGCCCCCCCCGACTTTCACGTCAACCCGAAGATCGAAAAGCTCGTGCTCGAGCCTCGACGGCGAATGGGTCAGGGCAAAGTTCCAATCGACTGGGGGGGGGCGGAAATGTTCGCCCTCGGTAGCCTCCTGCTCGAGGGCACGCCCATCCGCTTCGTCGGCCAGGACGCGCAGCGCGGCACGTTCAGCCATCGCCACGCCTGCCTTCACGACGTGGCGACCGGTAAGAAGTTCTATCCGCTTCAGGAGATGGACCCCGCCCACCAGGCGCCGATTGCGATCGTGAACACCATGCTTTCGGAGCTCGCCGTCCTCGGGTTCGAGTACGGATTCAGTTCTGCCGACCCGCGCAACCTGGTCATCTGGGAGGCCCAGTTCGGCGACTTCGTGAACGGCGCCCAGCCGATCATCGATCAGTTCATCGTCGCCGCCGAGAGCAAGTGGCAAAAGATGTGCGGCCTGGTCCTGCTGCTCCCGCACGGCTACGAGGGCCAGGGCCCCGAGCACTCCTACGCTTACCTCGACCGCTTCCTCGCGCTCTGCGCCGAGAACAACATCCAGGTCGCCCAGCCGTCCCTGCCCAGCCAGTACTTCCATCTTCTGCGCCGCCAGATGAAGCGGAACTTCCGCAAGCCTCTGGTGCTGATGATGCCCAAGAGTTTGCTCCGGCACGCGCTCGATTTAATCCGTGATAACCGGGTTGATGAGTTTATGGCGGGCAAAGTACTGGCTTCCGCATCTCGTATCGAGGAGTTCACGCAGCGCGGTTTTCAGGCGGTGCTCGATGACCCTACCGAGCCGGATCCCAAGCGAGTGCGACGCGTGCTCTTCTGCTCGGGTAAAGTCTTCTTCACGTTGGCCCAGGCAAGAGAGAAGGCAAAGCCGAGCGATGTTGCCCTCGTCCGCGTCGAGCAGTTCTACCCCTTCCCCGAGAAGGAGATCCGCTCCATCTTCGCCAAGTACCGCGGGGCCACCGAGATCGGCTGGGTCCAGGACGAGCCCGAGAACCGCGGCGCCTGGCGCTTCATGGACGTCAGGCTGCGAAAGATCCTTCCGGAAAACCGGGTCCTGACCTATTACGGCCGCGAAGAGGCCGCCAGCCCGGCAACCGGAGCCCACAAGATGCACGAGGTGGAGGAGCAGGAACTGCTTGCGCACGCGCTCGAGCTCCCATCGAAGCAGGTGACCCCTCCGCCGGCCCCCGAAGT
>DATBFY010000189.1:0-4382 GCA_036558265.1 Tepidisphaeraceae bacterium
CCCCGCATCTCAGGCTTCGCGCCCCGCACTACGACCCTTGCGCCCCGGGGCGCAGCGTCCGCACCCCGCGTTTGGTCCCCTGCGCCCCGGGGCGCAGCGCCCGGGCCCCGGATTCCAACCCCCGCGACCCGCATTCCGGCCGCCGCGCCCCGCACTTTTGCGCTTGAATCGCTCATCCCCCCGCCCCAACCGACCGATGGTCCGGTCATGCCAAAGGGTTTCCTGCCCAACGCCGACGCCGCGCTGCTCGCGTGGAGTGCCAACTTCTCGGCCCGCCTGAGCGAATCGGGCGCAAGCTACGGGATCTCGCCCGAAGAGGCCGCCGATTACGCGGCCAAGCACGCCGCCTACGCCGACGCGTTCGAGGCCGCCGCCAACCCGGGCACGCGCAGCCGCTCCGACACGGTTCGCAAGAACGAGGCCCGCGCCGCGCTGCGCGGCGCCGCCGGCAATCTCGCATCCATCATCAAGGGCCAGCCGACGGTGACCGACGCGGGGCGCATCCTGCTGGGCCTGGTCCCGCGCCCCGCCGGCCGCGCCGCCTTGATCGGCCGGCCCGCCGCCGCCCCGTTCCTCGCCGTCCTGGCCGTCAGCGGGCGCAGCGTGCGCCTGCGCCTGTCCGATGCCGACTCGGCGCGCACGGGAAAACCCGCGGGCGTGCTCGGGGCGATGCTCTTCAGCTACACGGCCCCCGCTGCTGCTGGCCCCCCTGCCCCGACCGTCGAAGGCCTGCCGCCGGCCGACCTCCAGGCCTGGCGCTTCGAGGGCCACACCACGCGCACGACCATCGAGCTGGCCTTCCCCTCGGACCTGGCGCCCGGCAGCCAGGTCTGGCTCACCGCCCGATGGCTGAGCCCCCGACTGCAGAGCGGGCCCATCGCGACGCCCGTCAGCACGCACCTGGGCGGCGGCGTCAGCCTCGGCTCGACGCTCCGCCTCGCGGCATAAGACAGACGGCCCGAACGTCTCCAATCGCGCGGGCGGACGCGCACTCCTCAAGGGGTCCCGAAGAAACAAAGGACCAGAGAAACAAAGGAAGACCGGAAGACGGTTGGATTCCGCCAGGCAATTGGCGCGGCGGGCACACGCCCAGACTCTCCCACCCTCTCCTCGCTCTTCTCTTCTTCGTTCCTTTGCTTCTTTGTTTCTTTGCGACTCCGCGTGTTGTGCGTCCCCTCGCCAACTCCTCAAGGGGTCCCAAAGAAACAAAGGACCAGAGAAACAAAGGAAGACTGGAAGACGGTTGGATTCTGCCAGGCAATTGGCGCGACACGCCCAGACTCGATCGGACGGGCTCGCTCGCGTCACTCCAGCACGCTTGCCGCCATGTTGATGATCAGATCGCGGCCGAACTGGCGGCGATCTTCGACGGTCGGGCAGTGGCCGAGCTTCTTGCCCGCCGCGATCCGCTGTTCCATGAGCATCACGGGGATCCGGTACTGGTCGTAGAGCATGTTCGTGTCGTCCACGGCGGTCTTGTGGGGTTCGAGCTTGCGGGCGGGGTCGAAGGTCGAATGCTGGACGAGCAGGTCGTAGAAGCGGTTCATCACCTTGACGACGGCCGGGTCGTCGGCGCGGGTGTCGAGGTACTCGTTGGTCTCGGTGTTGTGGAGGTTGACCATCAGGTCGATGGGGCCGGCGGTGGTGATGGCCCGCTTGGCGTACCAGACCTCGGGGGAGCGCGCCAGCCAGGCCTTGTCGCGCAGATCGACGGCGGCCCAGTGGCGGTTGACGTCATAGCCGTTGGCGTTGAAGCGCACCTTGCCGGTGGCGCAGCCGTCGACGTCCACCATGGGCGTGAAGCGGAAGACGGCGCGGCGGCGCAGGTCGGCGGCCCGCGGGTCGCCGGAGGTGATGAATCGCAGGGCGCCGTCCATCACGTAGGAGGTGCCGGCCTCCCAGGCGTGCTGGCGGGCCTGGAGCCAGAGGACCTTCTTGCCCGCATCCGGCGTGGCGAAGTCGGTCACGGTGACCATGTGCAGGTCGCGGCCCTGGGCCGTCCTGCCGATCACCTCGACACGGGCGTAAGGAGAGCGGTCGAGCTCCGTCAGTAATCGGGACAGGTCTGATGCCGTGTAGGGCGCCACGTGGGCGATCCAGATCGAGTCGCCGGCGGGGCGGAGCCGCAGCGTGGCTTCTTTCTTCTGGTCGTCCCAGGTGACGGCGGAAGAGTCGAAGTGGCGCCAGTGGACGCCGTCGTCGCTGTAGACCGGCAGGATTCCCTTCGCCATGGGTACGGCGCCGGGTTTGTCGTTGTACTCGCCGACGAAATCGGTCAGGGTGAGCGTGAGGTCGCGGCCGGCGGCAGCGTCCACCCGGAAGAAGTACCAGCTCGCCTGGCGGTTATGCCCGCGCTGGTCGCATTGGCCTTCGACATGACAGCGGAACTCGTTCGGGCCGAGCGCTTCGATGCGGCCGAGCGAGGCGTCTTCGAAGTTCTTGTTGAAGGTGATGGGCCGGTCGTCGGCCAGGACGAAGATCGGGATGACGATTACGAGAACGATGGCGGCGGCGAGCCGGTGGAAGCGATCCCTTACCATGCCGCCAAGGGTATCGCGGCGGTCGGACGCAACAAAGCGCGCCGCTGCGCATTTCTCCCCGGGTGAGCGTGCGACATGATGCGATGGGGAATTTGTGCGGTCACAATCGCTGTGCTTCTCCTGGCCCATCCTGCGCGCGCGGCGGGCGAGCCTGCTGATCCCGCCGGGGGTTTTTTCGGGCCCGACAGGATCTACCGCGTCCACCTGCACCTGACGGCTCACGCCTGGTCGCTGATGCAGCCCACGCGGCGGGCGCGGCCGGTGGCGCTGGTGGCCGATTCGATCCCCGCGCCGACGGGCGAAGCGACTCATCGCGCGACCGCGGCGCCGGCCCCGCGGGAGAAGAAAGGCCCGGCCGTCGAGGGGGACAAGCTGCCGCCCAACAACTTCGCGTTCGAGTACGTCTACGTCAAAGCGAAGCTCGAGCTTGGCGATCAGACGCTGACGGATGTCGCGCTGCGGTTCAAGGGGAACGCGTCGTACGACAACTTCAACGACGGCCCGGGACGGCCTTACAAGATCGAGTTCGACCGGTTCGTCCCGGGGCGGAAGTTCAAGGGGCTCTCCTGCCTGAACCTGAGCAACAACGCGTTCGACCCGTCGCTGCTGCGCGAGGCCGCGTCTTACGAGGTCTACCGCCGCGCCGGCGTACCCACGCCGCGGACGGCGCTGGCGATGCTCTACCTGAGCGTGGACGGCCTTTTCGACCGCCAGTACCTGGGCGTCTACACGCTGATCGAGGAGATCGATGACCGGCCGTTCCTCAAGCGGCACTTCGGCAACGCCGACGGGCTCTTGTTCAAACCCGAGGGCATCCGCGGGCTGCCCTACATGGGCGAAGACATCGCCAATTACGCCGAGCGCTACCACCCGAAGAATCACGGCCCCGACGACCCGGCGATCGGCCGGCGGTTCATCGACTTCGTCAAGCTGGTGAATTACGCGGACGATGCGGCGTTCCAACAGCGGATCGGCGAATACCTGGCCGTCGATGACTTCCTGCGCTACCTGGCGGCGACGGTGCTGATCTCGAACCTGGACAGCCCGCTGGTGACCAATCACAACTTCTACCTTTACGTCAATCCCGCCGACGGCCGGGTCTGGATCATGCCGTGGGACATGAACCTGTCGTTCGCCGGCTACGGCTCGCCCGGACCGCCGGACCGGCAGATCTTCTTGAGCATCAGCCACCCCTGGGCGGGCCACGTGAAGCTGTTCGAGCGGCTGATGAAGATCCCCGAGTACGACCGGGCGTATCGGGCGCACCTGCGGGACTTCATCCAGCAGTTCTTCAACGACGCGACGATGCACCCGCTGCTCGACACGATGAAGGGCGCGCTGGCGGAGGCCGACAAGGCGCTGCTCGCCGACGGCCGCGGGAACAACCAACGCGGCTTCCGGGAGTTCGGCCGGGCGCGGTTCACGCTCAAGACCTACGTGACCGGGCGGGCGCGAAACGTGCTGGACCAGATCGACGGCAAGGACGTGCTGACCTTCGTCCCGACGCCCAACCCGCCGAACGCCGCCTTTAACTGGGGCCTGCACGCGCCGCACGAGTTCGGGCAACTGACGACGATGGCGCGGGCGATCCGCCTGGCGGCCGACACGGGCGGCGACTTCAAGCTCTCGCGCGAGGAGCTGCACGCGGCGGCTGAAGCGCTTTACGTGAAGACGGCCGGCGATCCGCCGCTGGCGGCGCTCAAGTTGTCTGATCTCAGTCGCGGGCTGGCGCCGCTGCTGGCAGAGGGCCAGGTCACACGACGTCAGTCCGGCTGGTGGGTGTTCTTCGGCGGTGGGGGGGGCGCAGGCGACGGCTCGGCGGCGGGGCTGTGGGCGGGCACG
>DATBFY010000190.1:0-6048 GCA_036558265.1 Tepidisphaeraceae bacterium
CGCCACGGGGATCACCATCCGCTGCCCCTTCTTCAGCGTCACGTGCTTCACCTGGAAGAGGAATAGATCCTCATTTTTCCCCTGCGAGGCGATATCAGGCCCCAGGTCCACTGCCGGCGGCTGACCGCCCCCGCCTTGCCCCTGCCGAACCTCGCCCATCCGCGCCGTCTGCGTCATGATGCTGTTGGAAAACGCGTTGTCGAAGTTGCCCCCGGTCGCCCCCGGTTGAGCGAAATACTGCGAAAGCTGCGCCGCCGTCTGCTGCAGCGCGATCGGGTCCGGCGTCGCCGCAAACGCAAAGCTGGGCACCCCGATCACCAGGTTCGCCGTCACGTCGTCCAGGTCTGTCATCTCGTTGATCATCGTCGCCTGCAGGCGCACGATCGCCTGGCCATGACCGTCGAGGGAAACCTTGTAATTCGGGATCCAGCGGATGCCCTTCTGCAGGTAAACCAGCCCCACATCCGCCTGCTTGGCCGCGGGCTTCCCGCCCCAGTCGAGCTTGAGCGTGAGCAGATTTCGAAACTCCTCCCGCGCCAGGTTGGTCGCCGGCGCCTTGGCGAACGTCACGTCCACGATCCGGTCGAACGCGACCACCTTCGTCCCCGCCTGCGTCTTGAGCAGCACCACGTTGCCCTTGACCGGCAGAAGCTCGCCGCTGCCCGGCGGACTGGTCGATTCCAGCTCCTCGCCGCTCTGGGTCGGGATCGACTCGATCGTGGCCGTATACGTGATCGGCTGCGCTTCGTGCCCACCCGCGGCAACGGGCAACTCGGTCACGATCACCGCCGCCCCCACGTTCGCCTCGATCAGCTCGCGGACCGACAATGCCGTCCGATCGAGTTTTACCTTCCGCGTCGAGGCGGTGACGGCCGACAGCTTCGCATTCTTATCCGCCGAATAAGGCCAGAACGTCCCCAGCACCGGCTGCGGCAGCGCATCCAACACCACGTTCCCCGCCGCGTCCGTCGGCATCGTCCCCGAGTGCAGCACGAACGCATGCCCGTCCTTAAAAACGGTGACCTCTTTAACCGGCATCCGCGCCAGCGCCGTCAGTGGCGTAGCCGGCTCCGCCCGCAGCAGGGGGCTGGCGACAAGCATTCCGACAACGATCCCGATCGCGCGCAGCATCTGTGGCATGTGGACTCCTTTGGCCGCCCATTAGACAACATCGCGCGCGGCGCGTCTGTAAACGCCTTGTAAAATGGCGGGTGAAACAGGAATCTGATAGGTCTGACCCCTGGTGTGTCCTGCCCTCACGGGCCGCCGTCGGCGCACGCTTCTGCGACCGGCGTCACCGTGGCCCGTCCGGCACGGGTGTAATGGTGCGGCCGTGATCGGCGCTTACCTTGCTGCCGCCGTGGCTTGCTTGGCCCTGGCGCGGGCCATCTGGTGCTCGCGGTCCTTGGCGGTCTTGGCGTCGGTGGGGTGGCGGGCGGCGGCTTCGGCGTATTGGGCGCGGGCGGCCTCGACGTCGATCTTGCCGGCGGGGGCGGCGTCGGTGCTCACGATGGTCAGCTTGTTGTCCTTCATCTGGGCGATCCCGCCGTCGACGAAGTAGAATCGCTTCTGCCCGCCGGTGGCCAGGTCGATCCGCAGCGTCCCGATGCCGAGCTTGACCAGCAGGGGTGAGCGGCCGGTGAGGATGCCGATCTGCCCGTCGTGGGCGGGGAGGATGGCCTGGGAGACCTGCTCGTCCAGGACCTGCTGCTCGGGTGTGACCAGCGTGCATTGAAAGGCCATCGGCGCGCTCCGCTAAGAGTCTCGAGGGGGGACTTTAGGGACGCCAATGGGAAAGTCAATTACCCCCCGCGGGCGGTTTTTTCGTTTTTGGACTGGTCAAAGGGGCGGGACGGCGTGTTATAATACGTTCCGCGGAGAAGGATCAAAGCCACCGCGCCCGCCGGCGCGGTGGCTCGCGTTTTAAGTCATACACCCCGACGCGCGCGGCGCCTGTTTTCGTTGGTGCCAAGCGAGCCGCGCGCCTCCGAGCTTGAGGAGTCGTCCCATGCAGTTCGTCAGTGCCGATGAAAAGGCCGCTCTCGAGAAGAAGCGCGAAGACCTCTACAAGGCGCAGATCGACGTCCAGGAACGGATTCGCAAGGCGGCGGCCCTGGGCGACCTCTCCGAAAACGCCGAGTATCACTTCGCCAAGGAAGAGAACCGCACGATCCAGCGCGAGCTGGCGGAACTGGAGGCCAAGCTCAAGAACGTCGCGGTCGTCTCCAACGAGCACGTCCCGGAGGACATGGTCTTCCTGGGGCACACGGTCAAGCTGCTCGACCTGGACGACGACAGCGAGCAACTGGTCCGCCTCGTGGGCGAGGCCCAGCCGGCGTCGGGCGACGACGAGGTGATGCCGGTCTCGGTCAGCAGCCCGATGGGCGAGGCGCTGCTGAAGGCCCGCGTGGGCGAGACGGTCAAGGTCAAGGCGCCGCGGGGGACACTGGAGTTCAAGATTCTGGAGATCGTGTAGGGATCAGTAGGCAGTGGGCAGGAGGATGAAGGCGGATGGGGCGAGGGGCGTCAGAAGCAGGCGATGATGTCCGTATTCCAGTGGACGAGTGCGGCGGTGATCCGATTCATCCTTCTGCTTTCATCCGTCATCCTTCGATCTCGCCACCATAGCTCAATTGGCAGAGCACCGGTTTTGTAAACCGGCGGTTATCGGTTCAACTCCGATTGGTGGCTTTTCTCGTCTCACTGGGGCGCTCTTTCCAGCAGCCTGAGCCCCACAACCCCGAGGATGATCAACGCCAGGCAGGCCAGGCGCTTGGCGTCGCGGGGTTCGTCCAGCAGGAACATGCCGATCAGCACGATTCCGGTGGTGCCCAGGCCCGTCCAGACGGCATAGACCGTGCCCACCGGCAGCGTCCGCGACGCAAGCGACATGAAGCCGAAGCTGGCGAGCATCACGACGAACGTGCCGCCGATGACCGGCCAGTTCTTGGACCAGTTGGAGAAGCCGTCGGAGAATTTGAAACCGAGCGGCCAGCACATCTCACAGGCGGCCGCCAGGAGGAGGTAGATCCATGCCATGGGATCGGGAGGGTAGGAATAAGAAGGCAAAAGGCAAAGGGCAAAAGACAAAAGGGGAAGCGAGGCGGGCGTCGCGCGTTACAATTCGGCGTGTGACGGAGCGTGTGTGCGAGACATCTGAGGATTGATGAGCAGGCGACGGTTTCTGGTGACGGCGGGCAACGCGCGCGAGCGGATCGATTGCGTGCGCGACTGGGGGAACATCTTCACCGGCAACACGGGCTATTCGATCGCCAGGGCGCTGGCGCCGCTGGGTCAGGTGGACCTGCTCACGAGCAATCGTGCACACGCGGCGCAGGCGGCGGGTGACGGCATTCAGGCGTCGACGTTTTCGTCGCACGCCGAGCTCAAAGGGGCGCTGGCGGCGCTGCTGGCGCGCGAGCAGTACCACGCGGTCTTCATGACCGCCGCCGTTGCCGATTATCGACCGGCCGGGGTCTACCAGGTCATCGAGCGGACGAGGACGGACGACGGCGCCGAGCTTTGGCGCGTCCGCGACGCGCAGGCGCCCAAGGTCAAGTCGAACCACGCTCGGATCGCGGTGCTCGGCGAGCAGACCGAAAAACTGATCGACCTGTTTCGAACACAGTGGCAATACCGCGGCCTCCTGGTGAAGTTCAAGCTCGAGGTCGGGATCGGGGCGGAAGAGCTGATCCGCATCGGCCAAATGAGCCGGGCGGCCAGTGATGCGGATTACCTGGTGGCCAATACGCTGGAGATGGTTGACGGAGATCGCGCGGGGGCGTATCTCATCTCGAGTACCGGGCACGAGTTCGTGCCCCGTGCGGCACTCGCCTGGCGATTGGCGGAGTTGGTTGCCCGCACGGATCGGTAAGGTGATAACCGGGCTCGATCGGCGATAATTCGGGGTTGCTCCTGCTTGAGTTCGGGGCCTAGACTCAGGCTCTGAAGTACGGAGGTCTCGTCCGTGTCAGCGATTTGTTTCGAGCGGCTGGAGGGCCGCATTGTGCTGTCCGCGCCGGTAGTGGGGGCCGATGGGGGGGCGACGTTTGCACGCCCCGCGGCATTGGGAAAGCTGGGCGGGTCGCTGGTGGTCCAGAACTCGCTTTCCCGCGACGAATCCTCGGACTTTTTCAGCTTCTCGCTTCGCTCCGAGGGCAACGTCAACCTGACGCTCGACGGCTTGTCCGCCAACGCGAACCTGCGGCTGTTCGATTCCGTCGGTCATCAACTCGCCATTTCGAACCGCACGCGCACCCGGGGCGACTGGATCAGCACGACGCTGGGCCGTGGGAGCTACGCGGTCAGCGTCGATCGCGGGAAGCATGCCGCGGATACGGACTACACGCTGGCGCTGCAGGCCGACCTGAACTATCAGACCGTCACGATCGACGGGACGGCGTACGACATCGGCCTGCGCCGCGCCGACGGGACGACCGCGGCGATCGCGCCGGACCGCGAGACGTGGGTGGTGATCCACGGTTGGCTGAGTGGTCCCGCGGCGGTCCACCGGGTGGCGTCGGCGATCCAGGCGGCGTCGCCGCGCGTGCAGGTGCTGGAGTTGGACTGGAGCGAGGCGGCGGCGGATCCGAATACGGTGGCCGTCGCATTGCGCGTGCCGGACGTGGCCGCTTTCGCCGCAGCCAAGCTCAATGCCTGGGGCATCTCCGGCTCGCTGATCAACCTGGTCGGGCACAGCTTCGGCGGTTACATGACCGACGAAATCGCGCGGCGGATCAAGGGGGGGGTCGATCGACTGGTGGCATTGGATCCGGCGGCGCCGGTGGTGGCTGGCGTCGACATCTCCGGCACGAATTACGCCGCCCACTCGCGCCACGCGATCGCGTTCGTCGGATCCAACTATGCGCAGTTGAAGGTGGCGGGCACCGCGGACGAGATGATCACCCTGGACGTCGGCAAGTGGTCGCGCTTCGCGACGCACTCCAATGTGCGCGAACTCTTCGCCACGATGCTGGAGCAGGACAACGGCCGTCACCCCGACGCGATCAGCCGGCTATTCGCGCTCAGTGCGATCGACTCGCCGAACGTCCGCGGTTTTCGGAACAACGCGATGGGGAACGGCGCCGAGGCGATGATCGTCGGGCAACAGTCTGGGGGCGTGTGGTACCCGGCGACGCTGACGTACAAGAACTCGCGCGGGAAGACGACGGTCGTGACGGCGTAGCTTCCGCCGTGCGGAACATTCACCGCGCCATTCGCCGCGCAGCGCCAAGCGTCGCTGGCGGTTTCGCGAAATCGGATGCGCGGCCCGCAAAAGGGAA
The DNA here is from genome assembly GCA_036558265.1 of Tepidisphaeraceae bacterium. Lineage (GTDB taxonomy): Bacteria > Planctomycetota > Phycisphaerae > Tepidisphaerales > Tepidisphaeraceae > RYN-433. The sequence goes on from DATBFY010000190.1 coordinate 5,283, forward strand.
GTGTTCCGCACAGCGGAACCTACAGCATTCCAAGGGTTAACAGCGCCGTCTCGCTCATCATGTCGCGCGACCAGGGCGGATCCCAAACCAGTTCCACCGCGGCCCCTTTGACCTCGGCGATGGCTTCCACGCGCCGCTCGACGTCACCGGGCAACGAACCCGCCACCGGGCACGCCGGCGCCGTCAGCGTCATCCGGATCGTCACGTTCCGCTCGTCGTCGATCTCGATGTCGTAGATCAGACCCAGCTCGTAAATGTCGACCGGGATCTCGGGGTCGTAGACGGTCTTGAGCGCGGCGATGATCTTGCCTTCGAGCAGCTTGTACTCGATCGTTTTGCGCTCGGGCGCCACGGGCGTGAGCCGGTTCTGGTGTCCCGCCGGCGGCAGTGTGACCGGCGGCGCGTCCGGGGCGCGCTCCAGTTTTGGCATCGCGTCGCCCGGGGTCTGTTGCTCACTTACCTGCGGAGATTGATCCGACATCGCAACCTCCTGCTGCTGTTCGTGCTGCCGCCGGAGTTCATCGACCTTCCCCGAGTGCGGCAACACGGGGAGGTGCGTACGCTCGCGCTTATCGTCGTTCGCTTCGCTCATCGTCCCGTCACGTCCTCACGTTACACGTCTTCACGTTCCAGGCCCTCACGACACGATCTCGCTCGCCAGCGCCCGGATCCGCGCCACCATCCCCGCCAGCCCGTTGCGCCGCTGGACGGTGATGAACTGCTCGAGGCCGATGCGGCGGAAGAAGCCTTCGATGTCGAAGGCGAG
>DATBFY010000191.1:0-6325 GCA_036558265.1 Tepidisphaeraceae bacterium
TGGTGCGAGGCGTGGAGAAGAAGACGGCGTCGAACACGATCGTATCGGCGCCTTGGAGGGCATTGGCGTCCAGGATCGCCTGGCGGAGGCTGCCGGCGCCGGAGTCGAGGATGTTGCCGACGGTGAAGACGGCGGGGGTGAGGCGTTCTTCGAGGGGTTCGAGGAGAACCATTGGCTCGGGGTTGCAACGACGTCGCGCAATCCGCTTGGCGGGCGTGCGCGACAAAGAACGTTTCATCGTCCGCCCCTTCGGACGGGCAGCACAGAGAACAGTTTGGCGTCGCGTTTGGCGCGATCCAGCAGAGGGTTTTCATCCGCCGGTCGGACGGCCGCGAGCACTGGGAGCGGAGCGGCTGCGGGGGCGGCCGCGGGCAGGGTCGTATTGTAGCGCTGAGCGAGGATGACCAGGTCATTGAAGTTCACGGCACCGTCTCCCGTGAAGTCCGCCTGGGCCCAGGTCTTTCCCGACGCAGCGTTGTAGTTCTGCGCCAGCAAAACCAGGTCGTTGAAATCCACCTTGCGGTCGCGGTTGGCGTCGCCGGCCAGGACGAAGAAATCGAAGACGAAGTCGCTGGCCAGGGCGTTGCCGGAGGCGTCGGTGACGCCCGAGGCGGTAAGCGTGGCGCGGTAGTTGCCGTCGGGCAGGGCGCTCAGCGCGTAGCCGGGGGAGGTGACGGTCCCCGTGTTGGCGGTGGCATCGTACGTGAGTGCCAGGTTGGCTGAGGGGATCGTCGTGTTGGTGGTCAGGTTTCGCAGCACGAGGTCGGCGAGCGAGAGGCTCGCGCCGACGTTCTCGCTGAACGTGAAGCGCAGGGCCCGCGGCGGGGTCAGGTACAGGTACTGGGCGGAGACGACGGTGGGCCGGACGGAATCGCGCTCGAAGGCGCCGATGTCCACCGCGGTGCCGAGGATTCGCGGGAAGCCCGAACCGCGCTGGTCGGTCGTCAGGGCCGCGGGCGTGGCGGCGTTGGAGCCGGCGTTGATCAGGGGGCTGCCGGAGAGCACGGCGCGCGTCTGGGTCGGCCCGCCGTTGTCCGCGAGCGCGCCCAGCATCAGGTTGGCGCCGGCGGGCAGGTTGTTGCCGCTGCCGGAGGCGCCGGTGAAGCCGCTGTTGCTGCCGATGGCGCTGAAGTTGACGTGAGTGGTGGTGAACGCGTCGGTGCGGATGTCGGGGGCGCCGCCGCCGGGGTTGGTATTGCCGGAGACGATCGTATTCACGAGGGTGAGCGAGTTGTTCAGGATGCTGGTGCGTCCGATGCCGCCGCCGCCCATCAGGGTCGAGGTTCCGCTGGCGGTGTTTCCGGCGATGGTGCTGTTCTGGACGGTGATGTCTCCCGAGCCGGAGGCCCCGCCGAGCCCGCCGCCCAGGGTCGCGGCGGTGTTGCCGCTGACCGTGCTGTTCTGCACGAGCAGGGCGCCGATCAGCCCGTCCACCATGATGCCGCCGCCGACGCGCGCGGAGTTGTTGCTGCTGAACGTGCTGTTGCGGATCAGGAGCGTGCCGGGCATGTATCCCGCCGGAGGCGCCGCCGTGACCGTGCCCGCGAAGTACAGCCCGCCCCCGCCGCCGCTGGTGGTTTGGAGGGCGGTGTTGCCGGAGATGGTGGTGTTCTCCATGACCAGCGAACCGCCTGCGAAGAAGAAGATCCCCCCGCCCCCGGCCGCGGTGTTGCCGGTGATCTTGCTGTTGCGGATCGTGAGGGTGTGGTCGTTGGTCACATAGATCCCGCCGCCGAACCCGGCCGCCCGGTTGTCGGTGAAGACCATGTCGTTGAGGCTGATGTCCCCCGCGCCGGGGCCGCCCGCGAACAGGCCGCCCCCGGCGCCGTTGGTTTCCCCGCCGGTCACGGTCATGCCGGACATGCCCAGGGCGGTGGCGGTGGAGCTGAAGACGGCGAAGATCGTCATGATCCCGGTGTCGCGGCGGACGATGAGCAGGTTCGAGCCCGGCCCGGTGACGGTGAGTTGGCCGCTCATCTGCGGCAGGGGTGCCAGCAGCGAGATGGTGTGCAACGCGGAGGAGAACGCCGGGGCGAAGACGATCGTGTCTGCGCCGGGGGTGTTGTTGGCGTCGATGATGGCCTGGCGGAGGCTGCCGGCACCGGAGTCGAGGATGTTGCCGACTGTGAAAACGGTGAACGCGAGGCGTTCTTCGAGCGGTTCGAAGAGAGATGCTGAACGATGCAAGTAACGACGGCTGGGATTGCGCAAGATACGACGGCTCATGGTCAGCCCCTCCGGCTGGGTACGCATAGCGTACGCGTGGGTTACCGAAAGCCGCAAGAAATTTCCGTTGCCGATGCGAGGAGAAGGGGTGTCAGCGCCAGCGGATTGCCTTGATGGGACGCGGCGCCGGGCTGACTGGTACCACTGAGAAGGGTTTGGCGTTGCGCTGGGCGCGGTCGAGCACGGACGGCGCGCCGGGTCTGCTCGTCGCCAGCGATGGGACCGGCGCGGCCGCGGGGGAGGAGATCGGCAGAGTCGTGTTGTATCGCTGGGCGAGGATCACCAGGTCATTGAAATCGACGTTGCCGTCGCCGTTGAAATCGCCCTGGCCGAAAGTCTTGCCGCCCATGGTGTTGTAGTTCTGGGCGAGGAGGACCAGGTCGTTGAAATCAACGGTGCGGTCGCGGTTGGCATCGCCGGCGAGGATGAAAAAGTCGAAGGTCGCGTCGTCGGTCATCGGGTTGCCGGTCAGATCGCGGACGCCGCCCGCGGCGAGCGTGGCGCGGTAGTTTCCATCGGGCAGGCCTGCGGGATAGCCGGGGAACGTCCAGCGTGCCTGGCGGAGTTGTGGGTCCCAGTCAACACGAATTGCGGTTGAGGGGATCGATGCCCCGGTTGTCATGTTCTGGAGGAGGAGGTCATCGGGGGCGAGCGAGCCGCTCACGTCCTCGCTGAATTGCGCGAGGACCGCCTGGGCGGTTGCGAACTCGAACGATGTGGTCGTGACCTGCGGGGGGACGGCGTCGGGTCCGCCCACCAGGTTCAGTTCACCGTACTGCACGCCGATGTCGCTGCCGCGCTGAGACTTGATGATGACGCGGTAGCTTCGGTAAGCGGTGGAGTTGGGGAAGGTGACGGTCGGGCCGAACGTCTGGCGGCCGGGGTCGGCGTTGATGCCGAGGTTCACGTTGTCGGCGATGAGGGTCCAGGTCGCGCCGGCGTCAAGGTTGGTTGTGGCATTGGTGCCCTCGATCGAGACGGAGAGCGGGTCACGGTTGGGGGAATCATTGGCTGTCGCGACCTGAACGCCGGTCACGATGCTGGAGCCGATCACGGGCGTGACGTAGAAGCCCGTTCCCACGCCTTTGGTCGGAGTGCTCGTGCTCGAATTGCCGTTGCCGAAGTTGAGGTATTTCGTCCCGGCCGCGCCGTCGATCGCGCCGGCGGGCCCTTCATTGGAAAGGTATTGTCCCGGCCCGGAGCCGACGGTGGAGCGCGTGTCGCCGACGCCGACGCTCGCCTGATAAAAGCCCGTGATCGGATCGCCCGGCACCGTGACGAACGGCGACGCGACGAGGTTCACCGCGGCCGTGTACAGGTAGGACTGCGCGACCGACGCCTGTTCGTTGAGGTGCCACGAGGGGAGTACGGCGCTCTGGACGCCGCCGCGTCCCCAGAGGGTGTCGTAGTGGCCGTTGGCGTCCTCGCGGTTGTTGTGGAGCCAGGTCATCGCGCCCTTGACGGCGTTGAGCCAGGCCACGTTGCGGTCGTGGAGGTACATGTCATCCAGCGCGTCCACGAGCTCGAAGGCCCAGTATCCCTCGTCATTGATCGCGCCGGTGGTGGCGTTGAAGTAGCGGCCGACCGACATCTTCGCGATCCGCTGCGCTTCCCGCAGATAGGCCGTGTTGGCGGTGGCGTCGTAGAAGAGCAGGTTGCTCGACAGGCCGATGCCCGCGCTGTTCACCAGGGCGAACCCGTCCTTCTGCCCGGTGTTGGGGCCGGTGATCTTGTATCGCTCGACGAACGAGCCGTCGGACTGCTGGACGTGCGTTGTCGCCCACCCGTAGAGCCGCTGCGCGTCGGTGAGGTAGCGCGACTGACCGGTGAGCTGGTAAAGCATCGATCCCGCGCGCACGGCCTGGAGGGTGGAGATCGAGTCCTTGGAGGAGTGATCGGCCTCGCTGAAGTAGATCCCCCCGCCTACCACGTTGTCCTCGCCCGTCAAAACGAAGTTGTACGTCTGGATCGCGCGGGTGAGGTAGACGGGGTCTCCGGTGAGGCCGTAGGCCTCAGCCAGCGCCACCACGATGTGGCCGTTGTCATCGTAGAAGCGGGTTGCGCCGCTGCTGACGCCCGAGCGGTATCCGCCCACGCCGCTGAAAGTCCAATAGCGGTTGTAGAGCTCATCGGCATAGGCGCGGACGATCGGGCGATAGGTGGCCGGATCGATCCGCAAGAGCGCATTGAGCGCGCGGAACTGCGTGGCGGCGGGCCAGACGAAGGAGAACGCGCCGTCGGCGCCGCTGCGCGTGCCGTCGGTCCTGGCGGTTTCGGCGTACAGACTGCTGCCGGGCACCTTGAGCGACGAGTTGATCCGCTGCTCGACGTTCTGCCCCCACCCGAGCAGCGTGACATCGGGCGCTCGCGTTGGAGAGACCGTGCCGAACGCCTGGATCTCGCTCAGACCGAATCCGAGGCCGGCGGGATTGACGCCGAAGTCCAGCAGGATGCTGCGCGCCCCTGGCGGGATGTTCAGGCCGGTAAGCTGGCTGAATCCGATTGTGGCGGCGGGGTTCGAAGACGGATCGCTGGCGCGCGGGTGGTCGGCAGGGCTGGTCGGCGTGGGGTACGCGTCTCCGACGCTCGTACCGCCGCGATTGACCGGCGCGAGACCGAAGGTTCCCAGCAGCGTGTATGCGGCCGGTATCAGCGACGCCTGATTGACGCGTGAATAATAGATCGTGACCGCGCCGGCGGCGCGATCGAGGTAGCTGGGGGTGTCGAAGATTCGCAGCGTGTGGATCGCCGTGTTGAAGCCGGCGATGCTCATCCGCTGGGTACCGGCCGAATCATTGAAGGCGAAAGCCGCGTTGGAGCCGTCCACGACGTTGGCGGGCGCGAATGCGGCGCTGGTGGAGGAGCCCGAGACGTTCACGGTAAGGCCGGCGCCGAACAGGTCGGCCTCGCTGACCGAGGCGAGCAGGCGGCGCGGCTCGAGTGATTCGAGGGCCGTCGGCGCAACCCAAGATTTTGACACGGTGGGCCCTCCGGGAACGTCGCGATTATACGCGACGGAGGGAGGAGGTGTTCGGGATTCTCGTTGCGGTGTTTTTCGACCTCTTATCGCCCCGATGATCTAAGAGGCTCGCCGCTTCCTCTTCGCGGACTTGGGTGGTTCGATGTCGATGAACTCAACCATGTGCGCCAGCGCCACGGTCCGCCAGCGCGTCACGAGGTAGTATCCCTGGTCATCAATCACCGTTTCGATGGGCATGATCGCGCTGGTCGGGCCAACCACAACCGTATTCGGGTCGAGGACGTCCATGGTTGAGCTGTTCGACAGCTTGACCCTGAACGGCTGAAAGGGGTTGTCGTGGAGCTTGTTGAGCAGGTCGCGCGCGGTCATGGGGACATGTTACAGGCAATCGCAGCCTACTTCATCTCCTTCGCCTTCGCCCGCACCTCGTCGATGTCCCCCACGTACAGGAATGCCTGCTCGGGCAGGTCGTCGGCCTCGCCCTTGATGATCGCGTCGAAGCTGCGGAGCGTGTCGGCAACCTTCGTGTAGACGCCCTTCTTGCCGGTGAACTGCTCGGCGACGATGAACGGCTGGCTGAAGAACCGCTCGATCTTGCGGGCGCGGCTGACGATCAGCTTGTCCTCTTCCGAGAGTTCGTCCACGCCCAGGATGGCGATGATGTCCTGCAGGTCGCGGTAGCGCTGGAGCATCTGCTGGACCTGGCGGGCGATGCGGAAGTGCTCCTCGCCGACGATCTCGGCGGATAGCGCGCGGCTCGAAGAGGCGAGCGGGTCGACGGCGGGGTAGATGCCCTTGGCGGCGATGCTGCGCTCGAGGTAGATGAACGCGTCGAGGTGAGCGAACGCGTTGGCGGGCGCGGGGTCGGTCGGGTCGTCGGCCGGCACGTACACCGCCTGCACGCTGGTGATCGCGCCGTGCTTGGTGCTGGTGATCCGCTCCTGGAGCTGGCCCATCTCGGTCGCCAGCGTCGGCTGGTAACCCACGGCGCTGGGCATGCGGCCCAGCAGCGCCGACACTTCCGATCCGGCCTGGGTGAAGCGGAAGATGTTGTCGATGAAGAGCAGCGTGTCGGCGCCGGTCTCGTCGCGGAAGTACTCGGCCATCGTCAGCGCCGAC
>DATBFY010000192.1:0-2420 GCA_036558265.1 Tepidisphaeraceae bacterium
GTCAGATGACGTTTGCCGAGTCGAAGGAGCGGATCACCCGCACGCTGACGGATCAGAAGGCGGAAGAGCTGCTGACGAAGGTGCGCGACGCGGCGCAGAAGACGATGAAGGCGGACTTCGACGCCTTCAAGGCCGCCGCGCCTGGAGGCGCGACCAGCAAGCCCGTCACCAATGCGCCGGCGTCGTCGCTGGGCGTGCCGTTCAACTCCAAGGACTACCTCGGCAAGCTTCGCGATAAGATCCAGGCGGACTTCAAGGTCACGCTCACCATCGAGCGCGAGGAAGGCTGGAAGACGCCCAACGAGCTGGAGGAATCCAAGCTCGGCAAGGAAGGGTTCAACACCGGCGAGACGACGATGACCTCGTTCCCGCGCTTCCTGGGCAGCCGGGTCGCAGCGTTCCTGTCCGAGGAGCAGCGGAAGGCGCTGGAAAGCCGCGGGGCGGACGTCAGGCCCGTCGCCGTGTGGGAGCCCACGCCGGTCTTCCACAACGCGGTGGAGGATTCGCTGATCGCGCGCGTGACCGCCGCCGACGCGGCGCACGTGCCGGCGAGCCTCGACGAGGTGAAGGACAAGGTCGCCGCCGACGTGAAGCTCGCCGCGGCGTACGGGATGGCGAAGAAAGAGGCGCAGGCCGCGCTCGACGCCGCCAAATCCGGCAAGTGGCTGGCGAACGTCGCCGCCGACAAGGGCAGGAAGGTGATGACGACGGGCCTGTTTAGCCCATCCCCGGGCGGCATGGGCCCGCTGCCGATCAGCGGTTACGACCTCAAGGGGCAGGCCCTGGCGACGTTTACCGAAGGCGCGTTCAAGCTCCTGACCCAGCCGGCGCGTTCCGGCGGCCAGGCGCCCCGGCCGCCCTCGACCACCCAGGCCTCGGCCACGACCAAACCCGCCGCCACGACCGCCCCGACCCAGCCCGTGGTCGCCAGCTTCAAGGATCATCCCATCGGATTGATCGAGATCCCCACCGATGCCAGGGTCGTCGTCGCCGAGGTGGACCAGATCAAGCCCGAGTGGACCAGGGATCGCCAGGCGTACTTCGACGCCCGCGTCGCCCTCGAAGCCCAGACCCAGGCCGAGCAGGCGATGCGCTTCATGTGGTTCAACTACGACAACCTGGTCTCGCGCGTCTCGTTCACCCCGGCCCAGACTCGCCAACGCCGCTCACCGGGACAGAACCAGCAGAACGTGCCGATCAACCCCTTCACCGGCACGATCCTGCCGTGAACTAAGCGATCCCGCCGAATCGCTTCATCCGCTCGAGGCGATCCCGCTCGTCGGCGGGAAAGCCGGGGTCTTTGGAGAGCAACTGGAACGCGCGGGCGAAGTGGGGCTTGGCGTCCTTGTCGTCCCCCGTCGCCAGGAGGCACTCAGCCAGTTCTTCGTGGACGTAGCCGTCGGATTCGCCGGTGCGCTCGCACTCGCCCAGGAGGGATTCCTGGTCCGCCAGCGCGCGGTTCACATCGCCGAGCAGCCGATGCATCTTGGCGACGCACCAGCGGGCGATGCGGATCGGGCCGGGCTTGCCCTGCTGCTGGCGGAGGCGCAGCGCGTCCTCGAAGACGGCCAGCGCGTCCGCATATTTCCCCATCTTGTGATACGTCCAGCCGATGTTGTTCTGAAGTGACGCCAGCCATCGCTGCGCGGCGGGGTCGGCGCTCGATCCGGCATATTCCATTGCCCGCAGATTCCAGGCCAGCGCCTCGTCCGGGTCGGTCTCGACGATGGCGATCATGTGGGCGGCGTCAACGGCATGGCCGTCCAGCCGATGGGCGCGGGCGAGGTCCCACGCCTCCTGGAAGCACCCCCTGGCCTTGTCGCGCTGGCCAGCGTCGTTGTGGCAGCGGCCGCGCTCCAGCAGGTATCGGACGCGGGCGGTCATGAGCGTACCGTCGGCGGTCATCAGCTCGCGGACGTGGTCGAGCGTGGCGTGGGCGGCGTCGAACTTGTGCTGGAGCCCCTGGGCGCGGGCGATCTGCGTCAGCAGTTGCAGGTGGTAGTCGCGGTCGCCGCAGACGTGGGCGGCGGGCAGGATCTCGCGGAAGCGTTCCTCGGTCTGTGCGGGCTGGTCGTAGTCCCAGAGGGAATCAAAGTCAGGCAGTCCGGTGGGCGGGGCGTGATGCATCACGGGTGGCTGGGGATTGTAGCTTTTAACCCAGGTTCTCCAAGATATGGTTGCTAAACGCGCGTTTATGCAGAGATAAACCAATCTTTTCACGACAGGATTGACGGAATTCGCTTTTGGCCGATATACCCTAACAAATAGCGAATTATGCAATTGCTCTCGTGTCATGATGGAAAGTTGTTGAGGGTCGATTCGGCGGAACTGGGCGCCGGATCGGCGGGGGGGCGAGCGTTTTCAACCGGGTTGGGGGCGATCGACGAACTGTTGCCGGGGGGCGGGCTGGCGCGCGGGGG
>DATBFY010000193.1:0-10118 GCA_036558265.1 Tepidisphaeraceae bacterium
CCGGCGCGCGCTTTCTGGTGGCGGGCAATTTTCTGGGCGGACTGGAGGACGTGACGCTCGCGACCGACGCCGTCTGCAATTCGACGCGCACCGGATTTGACCTCCGCGGCACCGTCACGCTCGATCACGCGGTCATCGACCTGACCGGAGGTGCCGCAGCGTATCAGGCGAATGAACTCGGGTTCGCCGGGACGAACGTCGCACTTGTCGGCATCGGCGAGGTGCGCCTGGGCGCGTACAACAAGATCGGCACCTCCCTTGTTAACAGCGCGCTGACAATCGGCCCGGGCATTTTCGTCCACGGCGGCGGAACCATCGGCGACCAGGTGCTCAACCGCGGCACGATCGACGCCGACGTGGCCGGCGCCGAGCTGTGGTGCACGGGCGTGAGCAACCAGGGGACGATCCACGTCCTCAACGGCGCGTCGATGCGCCTGACCGGCTCGTGGACTAACGCCGGCTCGATCACCGTCGGCGACGGGTCGAGTCTCTCGCTCGAAGGCACGTGGCGGAACACCGGCACGATCACGCTGGCGGACACGGCCACGCTCACGCTCCACGGCACGTTCACCGCATCGGACCTGGGGGCCGTTACGCGGGGCGCCAACACCACGGTCAATCTCGACGCGACGCTGGAGAACACGGGCCAAGTCTTCGACGCCGGGGCGTACGCCCGGAATTTCGTGATCAAGGGCGGCACGATCCACGGCGGCGCCGTCACCGCATCCGCCGGCGGCGTCCTCCGGGTCGCGGCCCCCGCCACGCCGCGACTCGCGGGCACGCTCGACGGCGTCACGCTCAAGACCGGCCTGGCCTTCGCCAGCTCGCAAATCGCGGTCCTGGTCCAGCACGGGCTGACGCTGGAAGACGCCTCGATCGACCTGAGCGGCGGCGGCGCGGCGGGCACGCTCGCGGGGAACGCGCTGGAGTTCATCGACGACCTGCCGCAGACGATCGGCGGGCGCGGCACCATTCTGCTCGGCTCAACGGGGGACAACCGCATCGTCCCCACCCGTCCGCTCACGCTGGGGCCGGGAATCACGCTGCGCGGCGCGGGCATGCTCGGCCAGACGGGCGTCCCGAGCGCCGATTTCCAGGTCATTAACAACGGCACGATCCTGGCGGATGTACCGGGTGGGACACTGACGGTTTACAACATGACCAATGCCGGCTCGGTTCACATCGCCGCCGGCGCAACGGTGGCGATCGAAAACCACCTGCAGAATCAGGGCGAGCTGCGGATCGACCCCGGCGCCGTCCTGGACAACGGCTACTTCGGCACGTTCAGCCAGGGCGAGGGCGGGCGGCTCATCGTGAATGGTCTCTTTGACGCCTATCCAAGCGCGGACCTGGCCGGCGGGGTCGTCTCCGGTTCGGGGACGATCACCGCGGGGTTGCGCTTCCCCTATCCAGTCACGGTCGGCGGAACGATCTCGCCGGGCGCGACGGCGGACGGACTCGGTGACGTCGCGACGCTTTCCGTTGACGGCAGCGTCGCGCTGACCGACGGCGCGAACCTGCTGATCGAATTCCACGGCGACGGCACGTCGGATCGACTCGCGTTGACCGGCGACGCCGTGACCGGCAAGCTGGCGCTGGGCGTCGGGGCGTCGCTGCAACTGGTCGCGGCCGACGACGTCGCGCCGGGCACGAGCTTCGTCATCGCTACCTTTGGCGGATCGCTGACCGGCGCGTTCGATCAAGTCACGCCGGGCTACGCCGTCAGCTACGACACGCCGCACGAGATCGTCGTCACCGCCGTGCCCGAACCGCGGGGCATCGGCAGCCTGTTCGCGACCGCAGGGATTGCCGGTCTCCTGCGACGGCGCAGGTTCGCAAATCGTGGTGCGGGCGTGCGGTCGGGTCGCCACACTTTGGAACTCCCGCTGGCGGGCGCGCACACCTAAAATCGGGTTGTGACCCCCGCAACCTTGATCGACTTCGCCCGCGTCAAGGACGCCGTGGCCCAGGTGGCAGGGAAGCTCGAAAAACAACGCATCCTCAGCGATTACTTCCGCGCGATCGACGACGACCACGACCTGCGCCTCGCCGTCCGCTTCGCCGCCGGCCGCGCCTTCGCCGCCACCGACGAGCGCGTCCTCGCCGTCGGCGGCGCCATCGTCTGGGACGTCCTCCTGCAAATCCTCCCCATCGATCACGAAGACTTGCGCCGCCTGACCATCGCCAGCGGCGAGATCGGCGAAGCGCTCTCCGCCGTCTGGTCACCCCAGGCCATCGAGCGCCCGCTGACCCTCCGCGACCTGTCCCAAGCCTTTGACCAGCTCGCCGCCACCGGTGTCCAGGACCGCAAGCGCGGCCTCCTCCTCCGCCTCTTCCAGCGCTGCGGCGCCGGCCGCGAGGCCACTTACCTGACGAAGATCATCTTCCGCGACATGCGCACCGGCGCGCAGGAGGGCGTCCTCCAGGCCGCCGTCGCCCAGGCGTTCGATAAGAAGCTCGCCGAGATCCAACGCTGCCAGCTCCTCGCCGGCGATCTCGAAGAGGTCGCCCTGCTCGCGCGTCATGACCAGCTCTGCTGCGCCAAATTCTGCCTCTTCCACCCCATCCAGTTCATGCTCGCCACACCACAGGAAACGCCCGCCGACGCCGCCAAGACCATGGCCGGCCGCCCCTTCTTCACCGAGGACAAGCTCGACGGCATCCGCGCCCAGGTGCACAAGCAGGGCGACCGCGTCGCCATCTACACCCGCACCATGGACCGCACCGATGACGCCTTCCCCGAAGTGGTCGAAGCCATGAAGCGGATCGACGCGGATTTCCTCATCGACGGCGAGATCGTCCCCTTCGCCGCCGGCGCCGTCTCCCCCTTCCAGCACCTCCAGCGAAGGCTGGGGCGCAAGAAACCGTCGGCGTCCGTGCTGAAAAAATATCCGGTCATGATCATCGCGTTCGATCTTCTTTACGAGAACGACGACCTCCTGATGGACCGGCCTCTGCGCGATCGCCGCGCGCGCCTCGACGCGCTCGCGGGGCGCACCCCGGCGGGGTCGCGGCTCAACGTGACCGACGTGCGCGAGGTCACCACCCAACCCGAGATCACCGCCGCCTTCGACGCCGCCAAATCCCGCCGCAACGAAGGCCTCATCCTCAAAGACCCCGACTCTATCTACGCCCCCGGCCGCCGCGGCAAGATGTGGCTCAAGATCAAGACCCACCTCCCCACCCTCGACTGCGTCGTCACCGCGGCCGAGTACGGCCACGGCAAGCGCCGCAACACCCTCAGCGATTACACCTTCGCCGTCTGGCGCAACGGCGAATCGGACCACGAGGCCGACGCCGACACCGCCAAACTGGTCAACATCGGCAAGGCCTACAGCGGCGTGACCGACGCCGAGATCGCCCAGCTCACCGACCTTTTCAAGTCGATCGCGATCGCCGACAACGGCCGCGTCTTCCAGGTCCCCCCGCGCATCGTCATGGAGATCGCCTTCGACCAGATCCAGCGCAGCGACCGCCACGCCAGCGGCTACGCCCTGCGCTTCCCCCGCATCAAGACCGTCCGCTGGGACAAGCGCCCCCAGGACGCCGACCACCTCGCCCGCGTCGAAGAGATCTACCAAAGTGCCGCCAACACGTCCCGCGACGCCGGCGCTGCTCAGGAGACCTGGGAAGACGACCACGCGCCACCGGAACCCACCCTGTTCGATCACCTGCCGTAGGGCAGAAACGCTTGACCGATTCTCCGGAGTCCAGCGCATGGGTGGGGCAGACATTCTTGTCTGCCCGGAAGCAAATCTCCTTTCCACAAGGACCGCCCACTCACCGATTCACCAGCGAACCCTCGGCGCCGGCTTGACCGTTACACGATGCCCCGCACTCCGGACACCGCCCCGGCGACGCCCGCAGGTCATACCCGCACGAAACGCACTGGCCCAGCCGCCGCCGCCGCGCGCGCAGTACCGGCTCGCGGAATCCGAGCAGCCATAAGCATGGCAGCGCCAACGCGACAACGACGACGGCCCAGTGCGGCACGACCAGCGCCCGTCCGACACGGCGAATGGACGGCGGACCGAAACCGACGCCCATCGTCGTGTCCTCATGCGCGAAACAAAAGCCCAGGAAGCGTGCCTCGGCGCCCGTCGCGCGCGGCGACCGTACCTCGCCTTCGTCGGTCACGTTGATCCCCGCGAAGTGCCTGTGAACGTCGTCGGGAACCCTCGGTTCTTCGCCCCCGCCCACGACCAGGACGCGCTCAACCTCCCAGCCGTCGCGCGTGAACGAAACCGCCCGCTTGCAGTAGCAGTTGCGCAAAGACGCAGGTGTTCGGCCGTTCCACCGGGTTGTGCAACTCAAGGAGATCATCGGCCCGCCCCTCCACCTCCAGACCGCGAACGCGAGCAGCAACGCCGACGCGAGTGCGGCCAGACCCAGGCATCGACGCCCCAGTGCGATCGGCAGCGTCGGACCAATGGCCGTCCGGCGCCGCCGGGCGCGAACCGCAAACCAGATTCGCCCGGCCGGCAGGAGCAACAGCCCCGCGACGATCGCCGCGTGCGGCACCCGCATGACCCGCTCGTCTTTGGTCAGCGTCGCCTTGTTCAACCGTCCCGTGCCCAGCTCGGAATACGTCCCGGTCCACTCGGTGTGCCGCACGTGCGATGAGAACCCGAAACGGCGCGGCCCGGTCTGTGCCGCCGAGAGGCGATCCTCCCATCGCGGATCTCCCGCGGTCGAGAGATACCAGATACTGGCCTGCGGCGGCGTTGGTCCAGGTGGCGAATCGGCATATACGCGCGTCCGGACATCCAGAACCCAGAAGCCGTCCCGACCGGAAACGAGGCTCAGGGCGCCACTGACGCCAGGCTCCTCGTAGACGTGATCCACACTGATCGTCCCGCCGCGGGTCGCCACCCATAGCCCGATCTCCAGAGCCGCGCAAAGAACGAGGAAGTCGGCGAACAGGCGGATGCACATGCTCAACGCAGACCGCAGAAACCGCATGACCATCCCTCTTGCTTGTTTCCTTGATCACACCCGGCCCCAACTCGATACGCGAGCGCCAGGTTTAGCCGGCCTGCTCGCGGGCCGCGTGCGCGCGTGCGCCCCGATGCTTAACCACCTCCCGCACTCCGGACACCGCCCCGGCGACGCCCGCAGGTCATACCCGCACGCCACGCACCAGCCACGCCGCAACCGCCGCCGCGACCGCACCGATCGCCAAAGCCGACCTGCCCCTGCCCATGCCGGAACGATCATCAGCGCACCCGCGACCGCCGCGTACGGCGCCCGCACCAGCCGATACGCGAACGGCGTCCGCGCCACCGTCCCGCGCCCGCCGTAGAACCGCGCCGCGCCCGCCTCATGGGCGGGCTCCAGCAGTCCGGCGAACCACGGCCGTTCGCCGGAGAGCACCAGCTCCGACCGCACCGCCGCCGACCGCTCCGCCGCCCCGTCATCGACTTGCAAAAGCCACAACTCGCCCCGCGCCGATACCAGCTCAAAACTCGTACGCGCGATTCCCCAGGAAAGCGCCTCCGGCAGCGCCCGGCTTCGCCACGCCAGCACCGCCACTCCCGCCGCGGCCATCAGCAATCCCCACACGACGATCCGCCGCCTGACTCCGCCGCGCCGACCGCTCAACGCCGGCAACGCGATCATCGCGGCGACGATGCCCGCCACCGGCCAAACGCTCAGGGGCCGGTAAGCAACGTGCGGCCCGGTCGCGTCGGCGGGGCCCGTCACTTCGTGTTGGCGCGCGAACACGAGGAACGCGGCCGCCCGCGCCAGATATTGCCGCTGCACGCGATCCGCGCGCCGCGGCTCCCACGCGCTCGCCGCTTCCAATTCGTACCCCGGATCCGACATCAGTCTCTTCAGCACCCGCCGGCTTTCCGCAGAAGTGAAACAAGCCAGCACCTCGGCCGCCCGCGCGCGGTACCGCACGTCCGATTCATCAACCCACGCCATCCCCATCCGCTCCAACCGCGCGTCTACCGGCACCCGCAACATCCCAAATCGCACGTGCGCGATCGGCGAGGTATCCGGGAACAAGGACGCTTCCAGCGTAACGTCCTGCGGCTCGCCGCCCGGCTGGGCCGTCGAAAACGCCGCTGCCTTACGCGCAATTAACATCAATTCGCGCGCGTCCGTGAGCCTCCGCCCGTCCATCGAAAACGCCTGCGCGTCAGGTTGGGCGTCCCATGCGTCCTTCAAAAGCAATCGCGTGTCGTCAAAGAGGTAAACGCCCAGCGGACAGCTCCCACATGGTGCATAAAGCTTTCCAGGCTTCTTCTCCACCCACGTGCTGCGCCGCAGCGCGAAGAGCCCCTCGCGCCGTGATCCGCTTCCGGCGCTGATGGCGATCATCACCGGATCAGGTTGCAGCCGAACGGTTTCACCGGGACTGGCGGCGCCTTTCAAGACTTCCAGAACTTCCACCCCGGTAACAGCGCTGTCCTCAGGCGGCCCTGAACGCAGCGGCAGCAACCGCCCGCGAATGACCAGGTCCGCCTGCGCGACCTGCACCTCCAGGCTGTCCTGCACGAGCCGCCGTATGAGTCCCCGCGCACATGGCGACACGGCCGATAATATCCCCACCGTCAGCCCGATCACGATCAAGCCGCGCCCGACCCCCGGTTTGCCCCGCCAGCGTTGCATGGACTTACCCCCGCGGTTCGTTGGTCCGCTCCCACGCCTCCCCCAGCCGCCCCGCCTTCGCGTAGCACCGCGCCGCCTCCTCCACGTTCCTCAAAATCCCCCGCCCGTGCTCGTAACGCCAACCCAGGTTCAGCAGCGCATTGGCATAAGCCAGGATGATCAACGACGAAGCCGCCTGCGGCGAGGCGCCGGTCAGCTTCGCCTCCAGGTCGTCGCGCAACGCCTTGTACACCGGGAACAGCGGCGAATTCTCCTCCGGCGGGATCAGGAAGCCCCGCGCGTCCCGCGGCGGCAACTGCGCACCGCACGTCGGGCAGAACCGCGCCACCGACGCCACCCCCGTCATGTCCCGGTAGCAGGTCGGACACGCCAGCAACTTCGGCATCTCGACGATCGGCGCGAAAGCCTCTTCACTTTTGCCCTTTGCCTTTTGCCTTTTGCCTTCTTCCTCTTCCACGCGCGCGCACTCGACGACGGTGTCGCCTACCGCGAATGCCACTCCCGGTCGGAGGTCAACGCGGTCCACCGCTTCCTCCCCCAGGCCCATCCGTGCCATCCCCACGCCGCGCAGCTCCCATCCTCCGCCCAGCCCCGTCACCACCCGCGCATGGATCAGGTTCACGTGCGGGTCGTCAATGACCAGGTCGCTGGCGGCCGAACGTCCCAGGGTCAACTGCTCCCGCACGGCCGCCGCGTCCGACACGCGCCCGTCGCGTCCCCGGACGCGCAGCTCCATCTCCGGCGGCAACTCGATCGCCCGCTGGTACACGTGCGGCATAGCCTCACCACCTGCAGCCGATTATACCGATTTCACGGCCGGCAGGGGCAATCGAACGGTGAACGTGGCGCCCTTGCCGGCCCCCTGGCTTTGGGCCTGGATGGTGCCGCCGTGGAGTTGGACTAACTGGCGGGAGATGGCCAGGCCTAGCCCTAGCCCCCCCTTTCCCCTCCCTATCCCCCCCTCTGCCTGGCTGAAGCGTTCGAAGAGGCGGGGGAGGAAGTCGGGGGCGATGCCCTTGCCGGTGTCGGCGACCTCGATGGTGACCTGGTCGCCCTCGCGCGCGAGGCGGACGTCCACCCGCCCGTCCGCGGGGGTGAACTTGACCGCGTTGTCGAGCAAGTTCCAGACAATCTGTTCGATCCGCTCGGGGTCGGCCATGACGACCCCTACCGCGGCGGACAGCTCGGATTTCACGGCCACGCCCTTCTGTTCTGCGGCCTTGCGCACGGCGTCCGTCGCCGCCCGCACGAGGTTCGCCAGGTCCGTCTCGCGCGGGTCGAGCCGCAGCTTGCCCGAGGCGATGCGGGTGGTGTCGAGCAGGTCCTCGATCAGGTGTTTCTGGGCGCGGGCGCTGTGCTCGATGGCCTCCACGGCCTCGCGGAGCTCGTCGCGGTCGATCTCCTTCGATTCGATCACCCGCCGCAGCGCCGCGGACCAGACGAGCATCGCCGACAGGGGCGTGCGCAGCTCGTGGGAGGCCATGGCGAGGAACTGGTCCTTCGCCAGGTTTGCGGCCTGGGCGGTCGCGCGGTCGGTGCGGAGGCCGTCCTCCCTGTCCTGCTGGGTGCTCACGTCGCGCAGCACCTCGACGAACCCGCGCAGCCCCAGCACCGAGTCCCGCACCGCCGACAACACCCCGCTGACGATGATCCGCGACCCGTCGCGTCGGACCAGGCAGTGGTCGGCGGCGGAGCGGCCGGTCGCCGCCGCCTCGGCGATCCGCTCCTCGAACGCCCGGGCGGCGCGGTCCTCGGAGGTGTAGACGAACGCGCCGCCCTGGCCGACGGCTTCGGATGCCGGGTACCCCAGCACGCGCTCGGCGCCCGGGTTCCAGGTCGTGATGCGCCCCTGGGTGTCCAGGGCGAAGATCGCGTAATCGCGCACGCCCTCGAAGATCAGGCGGTAGCGCTCCTCCGCCTCGCGCCGCGCGGTGATGTCCACGAAGGTGACGACCACGCCCTCGATGCGGTTGTCCTGCGTACGGTAGGGCAGCACCCGCCGCACGTACCACCGCCCGCTGGCGCTGGCGACCTCCCGCTCGATGGGGATCAACCGCTCCAGCACCACCTGCGCGTCGGGCGCCAGGTCCGGGTCGGTGAACTTGCGCGCCAGGTCCGAGAGCGGGCGGCCCAGGTCCGAGGGGATGATGTCCATCAGGTCCCGGACCGCCGGCGTGTACCGCCGGATGCGGAACCGCGTGTCCAGGAAGATCACGGCGATGTCGGTGCTGCTCAGGAGGCTCGCCAGGTCGTTGCTCATCGCCTCGAGCTCTTCGACCTTGCCTTCCAACTGGGCGTTGACGGTAGTCAGTTCCTCGTTGAGGGACTGGAGCTCCTCCTTGCTGGTCTCGAGCTCCTCGTTGGTGCTCTGGAGCTCCTCGTTGATGCTGGTCACCTCCTCGTTGGAGGCCTTGAGCTCCTCGTTGCTGCCCTGAAGCTCCTGGATGGTGCTCTGGAGCTCGTCGCGGATGCGCTGCAGCTCCTCCCGCAGCGCCTGATGCTCGACCTGCCCGGCGGCGCCGCCCCGGGTCAGCGGCGGCGGCGGCACGGGGGCAAGCTCCTCGCGCTCCTCGAAGCTGACCAGCAGGAACCCCGACGAGGTCCTGGGCTCCAGCGGACTGACGGTGACCCACACCCGTCGGCGTCCCTGGTCGGTCTCAATGATCCCGTCGCGGGCGTGCCCGGTGCCTTCGACCCCGTCCTCGAGCGCCTGGTCGAGCGCCGCATGGACCGCCCCGCGGACGCTGTCGCGGCAGAGCTGCAGGAGCTCGCGCGTGGGCTCGCCCTGGGGCTGCACGAGGAACCGGTCGGCCTGACCGTGGAAGTAGACCACGCGATGCTCGCGGTCGATGGCGACGGCGGCGGGCGCGTAGCGCTCCAGGAGCGCGCGGTGCGTGAGCTGCACGACCGAGGCCCGCGCCGTCGGGGGTCGGCCGTACTCGCGCTCGCGCTCGGCCAGCAGCGCCGCGAGCCGCGGGAGCGGGAATTCCACCGCCCCGTGGCGGGTCGGGCCCACGCGGCGGAAAATCCGCCACTTCTTGTCCACCGGCTCGAACATCTCGTCGATCCCCCCGGCGGTCTCGCTGGTCCCCAGGAACAGCGCCCCGCCGTCGCGCAGGCCGAAGTGGATCAGCGCCAGCACCCGCCGCTGCATGTCCGGCTCGAGGTAGATCAGGAGGTTGCGGCAGGTGCAGATGTCCAGGCGCGAGAACGGCGGGTCCTGCAGCACGTTCTGCGGCGCGAAGACGACCATCTCGCGCAGCTCCTTCTTCACCCGGTAAAGCGCATCGTCCCGCTCGAAGAACCGCTCGAGCCGCTCGGCGCTGACCTCCGCCTCGATGCCCATCGGGTACGCCCCCGCGCGCGCCTGCTGCAGCGAGCGCTCGGCCGTGTCGGTCGCGAAGATCTTGATGTCCAACTGTTTGCCCAGGTGCTCGGCGACCTCCGCGATCAGCATCGCCAGCGTGTAGGCCTCCTCCCCGCTGGAGCAGGCGGTGATC
>DATBFY010000194.1:0-4329 GCA_036558265.1 Tepidisphaeraceae bacterium
GGCGCAGATGAGCCAGATCGGGCAGCTTCAGTCCGCGACGACGCTCACCGAGAGCATCCAGGGGATGGTGCTGCAGAACCAGATCGGGTCGGCGGGGAACCTGATCGGTAAGAACGTCGAAGGCCTGGATGACAACAACAATCCGGTCAAGGGCATCGTGAACTCGGTGCACGTCGAGGACAGCAACGTGGTGCTGGAGCTGGACAACGGCAACCAGCTTCCACTGGGACGCATCACGTCGATCGCCGGTGCGACCGCCGCGAGTCAAGGGACCATCGCCGCGGGAACCACGACCGGAACGACGGCCGCGACCGCGGCACATTAATTGCTCAGTCAGCTCTACGCGGCGAGGAAACGCTGCTGTGATGCGAGAACAACGCCCCGGGTGCAGAGGATGCGCTCCCGCGCGGCAGAAGTTGCGCGAGAAGTTCTATGGCTTTGACCAGCACCCTGTTCACCGGCCTCTCGGGCCTGGACGTCAACCAGACCAAGCTTAACGTCGTCGGCAACAACATCGCCAACGTCAACACCGTGGCGTTCAAGTCCAGCCGAGCGCTTTTTAAGCCGCAGTTCTACGTGACCGAGGGTGGCGGCTCGCCACCCGACGGAGACTTCGGCGGCACCAATCCCAACCAGCGCGGCCTGGGCGCGCAGATCGCCTCGATCCAGAAAGATTTCACGCAGGGGGCGATCGAGCCCACCGGCAAGAACACCGACCTGGCCATCGACGGCGAGGGCTTCTTCGTCGTCCAGGGCCAGGGGCAGGAGTTCACCCGCGACGGCTCGTTCTCCCTCAACTCCGCCAACCAGCTCGTCTCCAGCGGCGGTGACTTCGTCCAGGGCTACCAGGTCGATCCCGACTTCAACATCGTCCCCGGCCGCATCGGCAACGTCACGATCCCGCTGGGCGCGCTCACCAGCGCCAAGGCGACCGAGAACGCCTACTTCAAGGGCAATCTCAACGCCAACGGGGCCGTCGCGACCGGCGCGAGCATCCTGACCAGCCAACCGCTGGAAGTCGTCGGCGGCGGGGCACTGGCGTCCGACGGCAGCGACCTGCTGACCAACATCGGGACCTCCAACGGCACGAACACGACGTCGATGTTTACCGCCGGCCAGGTGTTCACCTTCGACGGGAAGAAGGGCGGTCGGGACGTGCCGTCGTCCACGTTCGTCGTCACCGGCACCAATACCGTCAGCGACCTGATGGGATTCTTCCAGCAGGGCATGGGCGTCTTCACCCAGGGGACAAACCCGGACCAGGTGCCCGACGACGGCAACCCGGCAACGCCCGCGCCGGGGTGGACGGTGGCCGCCAGCCCGGGCGATTCGACCAACACCGCACGCCTGATCCTGACGGGGAACCTGGGAACGGAGAACTCGCTGTCCATTCCCGCTGGCGGGTTCTTCGACACGTCGGGCGCGACTCCGCTGACGTTCGCCGACGGCGTGGATCCCAGCGGGATCACCAGTGACCCGGCGGGCGAAAGCGTGCACACCAGCTTCGTCGGCTATGACTCGTTGGGCACGCCCGTCACCGTTAACGTCACGGCCGTCTTCGAGAGCTCGACCAACCAGGGCAACACGTGGCGCTACTATGCCGAATCGCCCGATGACACCGACCCCAGCGGCATCCTGGCAAGCGGCACGCTGACGTTCGACAGCAGCGGCAAGCTGATCGCCAGTAACAACACATCGATCCAGGTCACCCGCGATAACACCGGTTCGAGTACGCCGCTGTCGATCAACCTCGACTTTTCGAACATGACGTCGCTCACGAGCAAGAGCTCGGAACTCCTGATGACGCGCCAGGACGGCAATGCGATCGGGACGCTGAACGATTTTTCCATCGGTGCCGACGGGACGATCACCGGATCGTTCACCAACGGGCAGACGCGCACGCTCGGCCAGGTGGCGATCGCGACCTTCACCAACCCGCAGGGCCTGTCGGACAAGGGCGGCAACATGTACACGACGGGCGTGAACAGCGGCGAGCCGGTGATCGCCGCCCCGCTGACCCTGGGCTCGGGCTCGATCCGCTCGGGCGCGCTCGAACAGAGCAACGTCGATCTCTCGAAGGAATTCATCAACCTGATCGTCGCGTCCACCGGCTTCAGCGCCGCCAGCCGCGTCATCACGACCAGCGATCAATTGATCACGGAATTGTTGAACTCGAGTCGATAGAGGAGAGACAAAACGTGAAGACGTGAAACGTGAAAACGTGAAGACGTGAGGAGAGTGCCGTTCACGTTTCACGCATCACGTTTCACGCATCGATTCTCCAAGCCCCCGCGACAGGTGTTTATTCTGCTGCCGCGGGGGCTGTTTTGGAAATTCTCACTCGTAACCGCCGGCGGAGCCGGCAGGGGATTGCGAATCATGATCCTGCTCACGCGCTTGAACGGGCAGCGCTTCGTGGTCAACGCCGAGAAGATCCGGCTGGTGGAATCCACGCCGGACACGGTCGTCTGCTGCGAGTCGGGGGAGCGGCTGATGGTCAAGGAGAGCATGAACGAGGTGATCGCCCGGGCGATCGAGTACGGGCGGCTGTTGCGCCGCCCAGTTACCGAGTGACCTGATTCCGCGCGCCTCGCACGTCGTGGCAATAAATGGGTGTAAGGGGGCCTTCTACCTTTGTCGATAATGCGTTGGGTGGGGCGTGTGACGCCCGCCGTTATCGGACCGCGTCACCTCGCGCGCGAGGGGCGTTCGGCCGGGACAGGGTAGTATTATGGCAGAGAACAAGAAACCCGATGCGGCCGCGGCCCCCGCGAAAGAGGGCGAGAAGAAGGAAGCCAAGAAGTCCGGCGGTGGGGGCCTGATGGCCAAGACGCCGGTGCTCCTGGGCATCGTGATGACGCTCGAGGCCGCGGTGCTGTTCGCGGGCTTCAAGTTCCTTGGCTCGGGGCCCAAGGCCGCCAACGCGGTGGACCTCGCGCACGACGAGGGCGGTCACGACGAGCACGGCGACGGCCACGGGGATGGTGGCGCCGGCAAGAAAACGAATGACAAGGATCGGGTGGTCGAGATCAATGTCGTGGACATGAAGGCGCCCAACACGCAGAACGGCCGGCGCTTCATTTACGACGTGAGCATCTTCGCGTCGGTCAAGGGCGACGCCGAGCAGAAGGTCAAAGACCGCATCAAGGAGCGGGATGCGCTCATCCGCGACCGGATGCGCACCATCATCGCCCAGATGGACCCCGAAAAGCTGGGGGGCGGCTCGGAACCGGGCCTCGAAACGCTTCGGCGGCAGGTCAAGACCCAGCTTGAAATTATTATCGGCGACGGGATGATAGACGAGGTCCTGGTGCCGCGCTGTATCCCGTTCCGCGGGGACTTCTGAGCATTTAATGCGCGTGCGCACCGGGCGATGGGTCGAGCCCGAAGCAGGAGGCTTCGGGTGGCCGCTCGCGAGCCAAGGACGGTGCACGCATGCCAGCAGAGCAAGACCCGCCGGGTGGGGGGGCTGCCCCCGAACAACCCGCCGCGACCCCCGCGGAGCCGGTACCGCCCGCTGATGCCCCTGCCGATCCCGCGCCCACCGCCGCTGAACCTGCCGCTGTTGATCCAGCCGCTGCTGCACCTGCGGGCGAGAGTTCTCCTTCTCCGGAATCGAGTCCGGTTGCCGGCGCGCCTGCCGCCGCGCCGGCCAGCGCGCCGACCACCGAGGCGCCCTCCGCACCGGCTGCCGTGGCGGGTGGCGCGCCGGAAGACCCGTTCGGGGGGATCGACCAGGCGAGCATTGACGAGCTGTTAAAGCAGGCGAACTTCGAGGATCCGGCAATTGCGGCGGCGATGTCGCCGCAGGGGTCGGATGCGGCGACGGCGGTGGCGGAGCTGCCGGACACCTCGCCGATGAAGCTGCCGGACTTCAACCAGGTGATGCAGGACGCGCAGGTCTCGAGCATCGACCTGCTGCGGGACGTGGACCTGAACGTCAAGATCGAGCTGGGGCGGTCGCGCATGCTCGTCGAGGACGTGCTGAAGCTGGCCGAAGGGTCGGTCGTGGAGCTGGACAAGCTCGCGGGCGACCCGGTGGACGTCTTCGTGAACGACCGCCTGGTCGCGCGGGGTGAAGTGCTGGTGCTCAACGATAATTTCTGCGTGCGCATCAACGAGATCGTGGCGGGCATGCGGGAAGAGGGGTTGTGATGCGGCCCGTGAGACTGGCGATCGTCGGGGTGGTGCTGCTGTTGTCGGCGACGGGTTCGTTCGCGCAGGCGACCAAACCCGTCGCGGCGGTGGCGGCGGTTGAGGATCCGAATGGGGATCTGCCGTTGCCCGTGCGGCACGGCGGGGGCGCGACAACGCAGGCGACCCTGGTTG
>DATBFY010000195.1:0-7344 GCA_036558265.1 Tepidisphaeraceae bacterium
AGTCGGAGGCCGCGGCGGCGGGGAAGCGGTTCGAGGTGGTGCATCCGATCGAGTTGCTGCACCGGGCGGTGTTCGGGAACGTGAGCGGATGAATAATGATTTTGCGCGAGGGGGTGAAAATCGGAAGTATAGTTGGCAACAGGGGTTGTGATAATCCGGCCTGTAAACACCGGCCCCAAAGCGGCCCCCTGGGCGACGGTTTTCGGCCCCGGGACGTGCCTGGATTGACACTGGATCGATCCGGGGCGGCGTGATGGTCGCGTAGCGCCCAAAACTCCGCCCCGGCTTGCCGAGGGTTTTGGTTGTCAAGGAGCGTGGCGCGTGGTGGGCACAGCGCGGAGCCACCTACAAGAAGGCGCGGGTGTGCGCGGTGGTGACGCGCGGAACCGCATCAAAATTGGAGGATGTGGGCTTTTATTGAGGTTTTCGAGTGAAGAATTAATTACTTTTCGCGGGGAGGGGGTGGCGCCGCGCGCGTCACGGGCGCGCATCAAAATTTCGGGAAGCTGCGGCGAAGACACCGGCGGACCGTCCGTGCAACGTGGGGGCGAGCTTATCGCTGATAGGTCGGGACGATGGGCCGTCGGGGGGGGGCCTGATCGGCTTTCCGCGTCTGGTCGAGACGACGCTGGACATCACGCGGCAGCGGTTGCCGGAACTGCCGCTGCCGGGGGGAGCGGTGGCGGGCCGCGTGGCGGTGGGGACGGCCGGCGGGTGTTCGCGTCGCTTTCGTCGGAAAACGTATTGCGGGACGCGGAATTGAGCCCTTGATCCGGTATCCGGTTGAACATTAAAAGGGCTCGATGGCTGTCGAGGTCGATATCTCTTCCGCGGAAGGGCCAATCAGCGTCGAGGAACTGACGGCCGTCGCCAAAGCAAAGCAACTCTGCATTCGATTCCCGGACGGGGAAGGCATGCCTCTCGATTCGCGGCCGGCCGGACCGATGCTGGGGCACTTCGTGGTGATCGGCTGGGCCGATGCTCACACGGAGACGACCGCGGCGGTCGATGCGGCGATCGAGACGCGAGACAAGGGCGCCCTGGACCGGCTCGGGCACGCTGGAAAGCTGGTGTGGTGCGGCTTGGTGTGCCGGGCGTTCTCCTACCAACAGTTCTGGGCGAAGTACCCCAGGGAAATCGCGGAGTATGAGGCGTCGATCGATCCCGGAAAGTTGGTGAAAATCAGGGCGGCCCGAACGCGGTACACCTTGCGCTCGGCCGTTCGACCGGAGCAGTGCGCCAGGTTCGCCGATGCGCTGGGTGGAATGATCAAGCGGGCGAGCGGCGGGGTCGTCGAATAGATTCGATGCGCCGCGACCGGTGTCGGCCACTGTCAAGGTTTCTGACTTGACGTGCCATTGCTGTCGGTAGCCATCGCATACCGAGTGATCACCGAGAAGATTCCAGCAGCGAGCAGTGTTGGGAACTGATCTGGCGGCCGGTCGAACGGGTGGGGCGCCGGGTTCTTCCAAGCCGAAACCGGTGTCGGAACCAGGCGTGTGGAATAGATCGGCAGGGTGCCAAGGATCGTGACCCAGCATACGACCCAGCCCGCTACGTGCATCCAGAGGCTGCGTCGCTGGAAGACGGCCGCGGTGAGCATGACGAGCAGTCCGATCGGTATGTAGTAGTCGAAGAGCGGCCAGGTTTCCTTGACGCCGTGTTTCGAATAATAGATGGTTCGCAGCGGGCGCGCGGGCGGCCATTGCGCCATCAGCGCGAGGTGGAAGAGCATCACCAGCGCGTGAACGGCCAGTACTCCGGCCAGGAACGCGAGAACGGTCTTCCACAGCGGCCGTGTGGCGCGTTCTTCTGGCGTTTGAGTCTCAGAGGATGCCATTTCAGACATGAGTCTCAAAGCCCTTCGCACCGGCTCCAGCGGTACTATCTCTGATACGTCGGTAGCAGGCGTAAGGGAATCGCCAACGTCAGCACCGACATCGCGGTCGCATACGTCTGGCCCGGTTCATTGCTCGTGCGGCTCTGAGGCCACGAGCCGTCCTTTTCCTTCTGGTCGCCCTGCAGCTTGAGCAGGTCCGCCTGCGTGCGATTCCAGATCGTGGGCCACAGCTCGCCGCCCGCCTGAAAGGCGGCTTGGGTCGTGTAGTACCGCGCGTAGTAGGGGTACTCGGTCTTGTCGTCCACCAGGTGGGCGGCGAGGAACGACGCGCCCCGGCGTGCCTCGGCGCGCGAGCCCCGATCCAGGAGGTAAAGGTCCAGCACGCCCGACGCCGTCATCGTCAACGTGGCCTGCGGGTTGCCCGGCTGGTAGGCAAAGCCGCGCTCCTCGGGACGCCAGCAGTGCAGGACGAAGCCGGCGGCGCGGTCGGCCGAGTCCTTCGGCACGTCGATTCCGGCATTCTGCGCGGCCCGCAGCGCCAGGATGCACCAGCCGGACACCGACAGGTCGCTGTCGGCGCTGGCGATCTCGTACCGCCACCCCCCCCGGAAGGGCTCCTCCTTTTTCGCGTCCTGAGCGGTCTGAAGGACCTTGACGGCGTGGACCAGCGCGGCGCGGACGCGCTTCCGCTGCGCGGCGTCGGCTTCCATGCCGTAGACCTCCGCCAGCGCGATCGTGGCGATCGCGTGGCCGTACATGCGGCTGCCGTCCACCTTGCCGAAGTAGCCGTCGTCGGGGGCGGACTTGACGAGGAAGTCGATGGCATGGCGGACCGCCAGGCCGTGCTTGCCCGTGTCCGGCATCCGCCCCGACGCGAGAAACGCCATGAGCGACAGGCCCGTCAGAGCCACCTTGGGGCCGGTAAACCGGGGCGGGGCGCCGTTGTTCTCACCCTTTTCGCGGTTCTGAAACGACCCATCAGGCTGCTGCTGCCGTGCAAGGTAGTTAAGCCCCCGCGCGATGCCCTGGTCCAGGTCGGGAGAGAGGATCTCGCCCGCAGGCTTAAGCTGGGCCAGGGCGATCGAGGGTATCAGGAGTACCGATAGGGTCGTCAGCCGCATGAGACATCAGTGTTTGGCGTCGTTGGGCTTGTTTTCGGCGCGACCGAGGACTTCGAAGTAGAGCCGCAGGGCGTCGCCATAGCCCGGCGGCTCGGATTCGCCCGTCGGGGCGTCGATCGGGTCGGTGCCCAGTCGTTCCCGGAGGCGCCCCCACTCCCGCGGGGCGGGGAGGGTCATCAGCGGTCGTCCCGGGACGCCCGGGTCATCCGACCACGCCCCGGGGGTCTGCAGGGGGAGATAGAGGGAGCTAAAGCCCGGCACCTGCGTCAGCCGGGCAGTCCTGGCGCGCCGCAAAGCTTCGACAGCCGCCTTGCTGAGGGCTTCGAGGGTCTTCTTCTGGTGCGTGACGGCCGCCCGCTTGTCGGGGGGGGCGGTGTCAAGGGCGTCCGCAGCCGCACGGGCGAACCACCGGGCGGAGACCAGCGGGTCGCGCTCGATGACCTTGTTCTGCGCGTCGCGCAGGGCGTCCTGGGCGGCGGCCACGGCGTCGCGCACGCCCTGGGCGGCGGGCTCGACACCCGCGCGGTCGCCGGTCTCGGCAGAGTGCGTCAGAACGTCCCGGAGGTTGGCCAGCGAGTCTTTGAGCGAGTCCCCCAGCGCACCCCGCGCCGCCCCCGTATCGGGCGCGAAGGGCCGCAGGGATTCGGCGAGGTCGTCGGCGGTGCGATCGGCAAGCGGCGCCATGGCGTCGCCGAACGCCTTGCGGGCGTCGTCGAGCTCGGACTTGACCATGCCGACCACGCGTTCGGCGCTCTCGCGCCGGGCGGGGGTTGCCTCGGCGGCGTCGGCCTGCGCGGCGACGAGGCGCGAGGAGACCTCGGCGACCGTCTGTGCGGCCTGCTGGGCGGTCATGAGCTGCATCGGGAAGGAGGCGAGTTTTTCCTGGGCCTGGCTGATCGCCTCGGTGGCGCGTTGGCGGAGGTCGTCGGCAGTCGGGCCGGCGGCGGCATTCGTATCGCTCGGTTCGGCGGGCATCGGGCGGGCGCTGTTGGAGGAAGGATCGAGGCGGGTCTGCCCGATCTGGTCGGCGACATCGCGCTGCGCGCCGGCGATCGCGTGGGCCTGGGTATCGTCGGCAACGGAGGCGGTCTGATCGGCCAGGCGCTCCTGCTTCTGCGAGAGCTTGTCGATGCGTCGTGGAGCGGCGGCGGCATCGGCGAGTTCGGGGTGACCCGACGCGGTGGCGAGCCTGCGGTCAGCCTCGGTCGCCTGGTCGAAATCCCTGGCCTCGGTGGCGGCGTTCGCGGCGAGGGCCAGGTCCTCAAGCTCGCGCGCGCGGGCCGCGAGTTCGTCGGGCGTGGCGTCGGGTCCGGCGGCCCAGGCGAGCATTTTGGCGCGAGCAGCGGCGGCGGCCGTGTGAACCTTGGCGGCGTCGGTGTGGATCTTTCGCGCCTCGGCCGGTGTGGGGGTGGCCAAGGCGCGGCGGTAGACCTCGTGCTCGGCCCGCAGGGCGGCGAGCGCGTCGGGGAACTGTTCCAGGCCCTGGGTGAGCGCCTTGCGGCGTGCGGCGTCGTCGTCGCTGGGATCGGGCAGGTCGGACAGGGCGGCGGCGGCGCGGGCGGCGAGTTGCAGGTCGCGGGCGGCGACCAGGGCGGGGTCGGGGCGGACGGAGCGGGCCTGCGACATCGCCAGGAGCCGTTCGTCGATGTGGGGCGGCTGCGGTTCGCGGTTGCGGATCGCGGCGGACCATCGCCGGGCGGGTCCATCGAGGTCCACCGGACGGGCGGCGGCGACGAGGCGAGCGGCGGCGTCGATCCGCTGCTGGAGCTGGGCGTCGATCGCGGCCTCCTTGGCCTTGGCGTCGACGTGCAGGGCCGCCAGGGCGGCCGCGACGTCCTGCCTGGCGCGTTCGAGCGTCTGCCGTCGTCGTTCGAGCGCGGCCTTGTCGGTCGGGGCGGTCGCCGGGGAAGACCTGAGGTTGATGCGGTCGGCGAGGACGGCGGCGGCCTGGTCGCCGTCGCCGAGCTGGCGGACCTGGGCGGCGAGAGTGCCGGCGGCGGAAACGGCGCGGGTCAGCCGGGCGACGGTGGCGGGATCGGCGGCGGGCGCGGCAGGATTGCCCTCACGCCGCGCGACGATCGCGCCATTGACGCGATCGATCCGGTCCAACTGGGCGGCCGTCGCGTCGACCATCTGCTCGAGCGCGTCGGACATGGCCGGCGCGGCGCTGTAGACGATGGCGCGCAGCAGCGACTGACGCAGCGCCACGCCGGTTTCCTGGGCGGCGGCGAGCATCCGGCTGACGCGCGCCGCGGCGGCGGCGCGCTCCTGGCCGTGGGCATCGTCGACGGTCGCGGCCTTCTGGAGGGTCTGGCGGGTCCGGGCGAGCTGATCGGCCCAGTCCCTGGCGAAGCCGGCGGCCTGCGACAGCTCTGCCAGCCGCTGGTGCGTGGTCACGTCGATCGACCGCGGGCTGATCAGCACGTGTCGGACGTCGCTGGTCCCGGGCTGGCGGGCCTTGTCGGTCGCGGCGATGCTGATGGAGACGACGTCGCCGACCTTGACGTTGAGGCGCGCCAGGTCCAGCTCGGAGGAACTTTCGACGCGCCGGGGGTCGCCGCTGATGCGCCGCGGAAACTCGACCGGTGGATTGGCGTTGACCTGGGCGCGGACCCAGATCTGTGCCACGCCATAGTCGTCCAGGGCCTGCCAGGCGACGGGCAGCAGTTCGCGCGGACTGAGGCGGAGGTCGGTGGCCGGCTGGATCATTCGCACCAGGGGTGGTCGGTCCTGGACGGCGCGGATCTTCATGGACTGGGGTCCGCGTCCGACGACGCCGCGGTCGGTGGTCATCTCGAGCGCGCAGGGCTGGTCTTTGGAGACGACGATCGACCCCTGGCGAACGTTGGGTTCGGCGGTCGGCGCCAGCTCGACGCGCTGTGCGCCGTTGCCACCACCGATCCTGATCCACGCCGACGCCAGCGGCTCGGTGGCGACGACGGCGACCAGCGCCTGCGTGCCCTGCGGGGCTTCGATGAGTCCGTCGGTGTTGTGCAGGCTGAGCGGGGCGCGGCCGGTGTACGTCGGATAAGTGTAACGGATGCGGAACTCGGCAACGCCGGGGCGGCGGAGGACGCGGAGGTCATAGGTGGGGGTGGTGGCGTCGCCGGCCTTGACGTAGAACCGCTGGTCCTGCTCCATCGCGCCGAGATTGAAGGTGTAAGCGGCGGCGTCGCCGGAAACGGGAATCATGGGGCTCGCATCCCAGTCGGCGTCGCCGGTGCCGCGCACGAAGATGGTCGGCATGGTGCCATCGCCGAGGTGACGGACGGTGGCCTTCACAACCAAAGGCTCGCGCTCGCGAACTGTGGCGCCGGCGGGGGTGAGGTCAATCTGGGTGGTGGTGACGGGCGGCAATCCCGCGAAGGGACGCGCCTGGCGGGCGACCAGTCGCGGAAGGTCGAGCCAGGAGGCGCCCCAGAGTCCGGCGGTCGCGACCAGCAGGCAGACCGCGGCGAACGCGGGGCGGAGCACGCCGCGCCAGTCGGCCCAGGACGATCGCGGCTGAGCGGCCAGGTTATCGGCGACCTGACCTGCGATCGCATCGAGCATCCGGGGCGAGCCGCGGTAGCTGGCCGGGGCGAGGAGTTGGGACGTCACGGTCACCAGACGCTGTTCAAGCGCGGCGTTGCGTCGTTCGAGCGCTTCGGAAGCCTCGACCCAATCGACGCGCCGGCGGATGGCGTCGCGCAAGGGGCCGGCCAGGATTGCCGCCACACCACCGGCCTCGACGACAAGGAGGAGGCAGCGGAACCAGGGTGGTAACGCCAAAAGGCGATCGATCGCGGCGACGATGAGCGTCCATGCGAGCGCGAACGCCAGCGCCACCAACGCGCCGCGCGCCACACGCACGCGCCGACCTCGGGCGACGAAGTCGCTTAGGTACCTGCGAATCGGCGGGGGAAAGGCGGGGATGGCGGCCATCGTCAGACGTCTTTTATACGGATCGTAAGAGAGTCCCGCGCCGATTGGGGTGGCATGGGCAAACGTGTTTGCCCGTGGTCTTCGTGTGCCCTGCAGCGCGCGAGTCAAGTCGAACCCGTATTATACCCTTTTCACTTGGCGCCGGGGACACCAGGTCCACGGGCAATCGGGTTTCTTCGCAGACCCGCACCCTGGAATGACGGCTCAGGCGTCCAGATCAAGCAAGCAAAAACACCCCGCCGGCGTTTCACACGCTCGACGGGGCGAAGGAGGAGGAGAGAAGACTCGGGATTTTCTCCCCGGACTACGTTTCCTTTAGTCGCGGAGATACAGCCCTCGCTTACTTGTTGAACACCGGCCCGGTCTGCGGCTGGGCGACCGATGAATCCTTGTTCAGGGTCGGCTGGCGGCGCGGCGCCGTCTTGCTGTTGCTGCCCGTCGTGCGGCCGCTGTTGCTGG
>DATBFY010000196.1:0-2953 GCA_036558265.1 Tepidisphaeraceae bacterium
GGGTGACGAGGGGGAGTTGTTCCGGCGCATTCTGAGCGGCGAGCACCTGTCGGCGGCGACGGAGGCGGCGATCAAGGCCCAGGACGACCACGGGACGATCGTGGTGGACGGGAAGGTCAAGCAGGTGGAGTTCTGGTTCGGTTCGGACATCGTGGACGGCGTGAAGAGCGCAGCCAAAGCGGTGGGCGGCGCGGTTGCGGGCGCGGCCAAGGCCGTTGGCGGGGCCGTTGCGGGCGCGGCCAAGGCCGTTGGCGGAGCCGTTGCTGGCGCGGCCAAGGCTGTGGGCAATGCGGTCGCGGGCGCAGCCAAGACGGTCGGCAACGCCGTTGTAGGCGCGGCCAAGAGCATCGGGTCCGGCGTCTATGAGGGCCTCTTGTCGATCGGCGAAGGCGTCGGCATGGTCTTCACGGGCATCGGCGGGGGACTCTACGACTTCGGCAAGAACCTGATCCACGGCAAGGTCGGCGAGGCGTTCAAGGGCCTCTTACGCGGGATCGACAAGGGAACGTTCGGCGCCGTGCTGCACGTGGGCAACGGGCTGATCGACGCGGGGCAGAAGTTCCTCGAAGCCCCGACCTACCTGATCCCCGGCGGCAAGTGGGTTCGCGAGAACATCACCTCGCGGATCGGGGACATCGCGCACACGACGTTCAACACCGCCATCGAGGTCGGGCGGGACCTGTGGCGGACGCTGCCCGAGACCGCGATCGGCTTCGGTTCCGATATGGTCGATGCGGCCAAGTCGCTGTTCAAGGGCGACTTCGGCGACGCGGCCAAGAAGTTCGGCATGTCGTTCGTCAACGCCGGTGGTCGAATGATCGGCGGGGTCGCCGACGCGGTGATCCGCACGGTGCAGGGCATCGTCAGCGTGGGCTCGACGGCGCTGTTCATCGAGAAGCCCGCGCGTCCGCTGACCGGCGAGGAGAAGGATCTCCTGCGCAAGGTCTACGGCAACTCGATCGATCTCGACGCGGTGCGGATCAAGCACGGCGGTGCGAGCAACCTGATGGCCCCGCACACAGTCGGCAACACGATCTACATGACCGACGACGACTTCAAGAAGATGCACGACGCCAACGGCAACCTCACCGAGGAGGGCGCGCGGCTGCTCACCCACGAGATGGGGCACGTGTGGCAGAGCCAGAACGGCGGCGGCGACTACATCCACGATTCGCTGTGGAACCAGAGCGTCCAGATGGTCGAGGGCAAGAGCCGCAACGAGGCGTACAACTGGCGCAGCGACGTGGCCAACGGCGTGCCGTTCGACAAGCTCAACCCCGAGCAGCAGGCGCACATCCTGGAGGAGATCGGCGTGGCCTACTGGCGCGACGCGCACCAGGCGGGCGGCGGCGACGGCAAGGCGGACATCGGCGACTTCAACATCGACGAGGACGCGAACACGGGCACGGTCGATCCGGGACTGACGGCCGCCGAGTTCTCCTTCATCGAGGAACTCGAGAAGCACGTGCGGCAGGGTGAATGGGCCTAGGCGCGGCGAAAAGGTCAACCCACGGTCAGGAGCCCCCGCGCGCGTTGCGCGGGGGCTCTTGAACCTTTTCCCCCGTGGCGCGATTTTCCTTTTCTTGTCACATCCCGCGCAAGGTATGATCCCCCGAAATCCAGGTGACCCCCATGAACACGTCCGAACGGATGAACAGCGCCCTCTCCAAGCACAGTGACATCCTGCTGGCGGTTGGCGTCGTGATCATCGTCGCCCTCCTGATCTTCCGCGTCGATCAGACGGTGATGGACTTCCTGCTGGCGCTGAACATCTCCGCCTCCCTCCTGATCCTGCTGACCGCGCTCTATATCCCCGACGCGATGAAGCTGCCGTCGTTCCCGACGATCCTGCTGCTGACCACGCTCTTTCGCCTGGCGCTGGAAGTGAGCGCAACGCGCCTGATCCTGCTCGAGGCCGACGCGGGACACATCATCAACGCGTTCGGTAATTTCGTCGTCGCGGGCAATTTCGTGGTGGGCGGCGTCATTTTCCTGATCCTCACGCTCGTGCAGTTCCTGGTGGTCGCAAAGGGGTCCGAGCGCGTCGCCGAGGTGGGCGCCCGGTTCACGCTCGACGCGATGCCGGGCAAGCAGATGAGCATCGACGCGGACCTGCGCAACCAGTTGATCACGCCCCAGGAGGCCCGCGACCGCCGCCAGATGCTCGAGCGCGAATCCAAGCTCTACGGGGCGATGGACGGCGCCATGAAGTTCGTCAAGGGCGACGCGATCGCCGGCATCATCATTGCGCTGGTGAACATCATCGGCGGGATGATCATCGGCATCCTCCAGCAGGGGATGACCGCGGGCGAGGCGGCGCAGACGTATTCGCTGTTGACGATCGGCGACGGGCTGGTGGCGCAGATCCCGGCGCTGTTGATCTGCGTGTCGGCGGGCCTGGTCGTCACGCGCGTCTCGTCGGGCAGCGATGCGGCGGGTGGGGGCGCCGGTCACGTCGCCAAGGACATCGTCGAGCAGGTCCTGGGCAACCCCAAGGCGATCGCGGTGCTGGCGGTGCTGCTGGTCCTGACCGGCTTTGTGCCAGGGTTCCCGAAGTTCGCCTTTTGGACCTTCGCCGCGCTGGCGGCGGCGCTGGCGCTGCCGCGGCTGATGGGCCCGGCCCGGTCCCCCGTGACGGCGCTCGCCACCGCCACCGCGGGGATGGCGCCCGGTGGTCGGACGAGCGTTTCCGCCGCGCCCGGCGCCGCAGCGCCGGCCGACGAAGATCGCTCCCTCCTACCCCGCCGCCTTTACCCGATCCCGGTCATCCTCGAGCTGGGCCGCGACCTCGAGCCCCTCTTCACCACGCCCGACGGCGCCGCGCTGCCCGATGCCCGGCAGGCGATCGAGATCTCCGTGCGCGCCCTGTTGAGCGACGAGACCGGCATCCCGTTCCCCCCGGTCAGCTTCCGGATCGACAACCCGCATCTGCGACCCACGGAATACGCGATCA
>DATBFY010000197.1:0-11665 GCA_036558265.1 Tepidisphaeraceae bacterium
GGTCGCGATCGCGACGCCAGTCTCCACGCACTTCCCGCTCGCCAAGCGCTGTCTCGAGGCGGGGCTCCACGTGCTCGTTGAGAAGCCGCTCGCCGGCACGGTCCAGGAGGCCGAGGCGCTGGTTGCGCTCGCGGAGAAGCACAAGCGGATCCTGATGGTGGACCACACGTACCTGTTCAACAACAACGTCCGGATGATCAAGAAGGTGGTGGACGACGGGGAGCTCGGCGAACTCTATTACGTGGACAGCATTCGCATCAACCTGGGCCTGTTTCAGAAGGACGTGAACGTCATCTGGGACCTGGCGCCCCACGACCTGTCGATCGTGGATCATGTCGTCGCTCAGGAGGCCCGGAGCATCTCGGCCTGGGGCTGCGCTCACACCGACTCGGGGATCGAGGACATGGCGTACGTGAACGTGGACTACGGCGATCAGATGATGGCGAGCTTCCACGTAAACTGGCTGTCGCCGGTCAAGGTTCGGCAGATGATCTTCGCCGGGTCGAAGAAGAGCCTGATCTTCAACGAGCTGAACACGACCGAGCCGATCAAGGTCTATAACCGCGGGATCGAGCTGGGCGAGACGACCGACGCCGAGGAGCGCCGCCGGTTGCTGGTGAGTTATCGGAGCGGCGACGTTTGGAGCCCGCACATCGATCCGGGCGAGGCGCTGCAGGGAGTGGTCATGCATTTCGCCCAGTGCATCAAGGAAGGGAGCACTCCGATCAGCGACGGCCGACTGGGCCTGCGAGTGGTGCGGGCGCTGGAGTCGGCGACGCGGAGCATTCGGGCGCAGGGCGGACGCGTGATCCTGTCGAACGGCAACGGTCGTTATGGGAACAAAGCCAATGCAAATGCATGAGCGTTCGGACCCGGCCAACGGGTTGCGGATCTCGTCCAGCGTCAAGCTGGGGAAGAACGTCAGCATTCACTGCTTCGTCAACCTGTACGGGTGTGAAATTGGGGACGATTCGCGGGTTGGGGCGTTCGTCGAGATTCAGAAAAATGCAAGGATCGGCGCACGCTGCAAGATTTCAAGTCATACTTTCATCTGCGAGGGCGTGACGATCGAGGACGAGGTGTTCGTCGGTCACGGCGTCATGTTCATCAACGACAAGCTGCCGCGGGCGACCATCGGTGACGGCAGACTTCAGACCGAAGCGGATTGGCATTGCGAAGAAATCAGAGTCGGCCGCGGCGCCTCGATCGGCACCGCGGCCGTGATCATGGGGGGTGTGACGATCGGTCCGGGCGCCATGGTCGGCGCCGGGGCGGTCGTGACCAGGGACGTACTGGCTGACCAGACGGTGGTCGGCGTGCCGGCGCGAGTGCTGGCGCGAAGCGGCAGATAACAACGCGGTTGTAATAAAGCAGTCAGGATAGGAGCAGAACTTGAACAAGCTGAACGAGATTGCTTCGGCAGCAGGGGGCGCCGTCGCCGCCCCACGGCAGACGGTCCCCATGGCCGACCTCAAGGTGCAGTATCGCCGGCTCAAGGAGGAGATCCTCCGCGAGCTGGCAGAGGTCGCCGAGAGCACGGCGTACGTGCTTGGGCCCAAGGTCAACGCGTTCGAGCAGGCCTTCGCGAAGTATGCGGGCGCCAAGCACTGCGTGGGCCTCAATTCCGGAACGTCGGCGCTGCACCTGGCGCTGATCTGTGCCGGGGTGAAGCCGGGCGATGAGGTGATTACCGTCCCGATGACGTTCATCGCCACGTCGTGGGGTGTGAGCTACGCCGGCGCGACGCCGGTCTACGTCGATGTCGATCCGGTCACGCGGACGATGGACGTGAGCCAGGTCGAGGCGCGGATCACGAGCAAGACCAAGGCGATCCTGCCGGTTCACCTGTATGGCCAGATGGCCGACATGGCTTCGCTGATGGAATTGGGCCGCAAGTACGGCATCCCGGTGATCGAGGACGCCGCCCAGTCGCACGGCGCCATGTACAACGGCCAGAAGGCCGGCACGATCGGTTTCGCCGGCTGCTTCAGCTTCTACCCGGGCAAGAACCTGGGCGCCTACGGCGAGGCTGGCGCGGTCATCACCAACGACGACCAGGCCGCCGCCCGCATGCGTGCCCTGCGCGATCACGCCCAGGAGAAGCGTTATCATCACAACGAGATCGGCTTCAACTATCGCATGGACGCCTTCCAGGGGGCGATCCTCAACGTCAAGCTCAAGTACCTGGAAGAGTGGACCGAATCCCGCCGGGCGCTTGCGACCCAGTACAACCGGCGGCTGGGGGGCCTGCCGATCAAGCTGCCCAGTGAAGTTGCGGGCCGACGGCACGTGTGGCACCTGTACGTCGCCCTGCACCCCGAGCGCGACCGCGTGCGCGCGGAACTCGAGACGCTGGGTATCCAGACCGGTCTGCACTACCCGATCCCGCTGCACCTGCAGAAGGCGTACAAGCACCTGGGCTACAAGGAAGGCGACTTCCCCGTGTCCGAGCGAATCGGTCGCGAGTGCGTCACCCTGCCGCTGTTCCCGGAAATGACTCGGGAACAGCAGGACGCGGTGGTGGACGCGATGAGCAATGTATTGGGCGCTTGAAGAGTCCGAAAACCAACGAACGGAGTCACCCTGAGATGAGCGGTTATTCGTTAGAAGGTTCAACCGTCCTGGTCACCGGCGGCGCGGGCCTGATCGGCTCGCACATCATCGATCGCCTGATCGATGAGGGGACGGGTGAGATCCGCGTGCTGGACAACCTGGTGCGCGGGCACATGCGCAACCTCGCGCCGGCGATGGCGCGGCGGAAGCTGAACTTCATCAACGGCGACGTCCGCGACCGCGCGACCGTCGCCAATGCGGTCGCCGGTTGCGACTACGTCTTCCACCAGGCCGCCATCCGAATCACGCTCTGCGCCGAGCAGCCGCGCGAGTGCATGGACGTGCTGGTCATGGGCGCGTTCAACGTGTTCGAGGCCGCCGTTGCGGCGAAGGTGAAGAAGGTCGTTTACGCCTCCTCCGCCTCGGTCTACGGCGGCGCCGACGTCTTCCCGACCGACGAGAAGCATCACCCCTACAACAACCGCACGATCTACGGCGCCGCCAAGGTCATGAACGAGGGCATCGCCCGCAGCTTCAACGAAATGTACGGCCTGCCCAGCGTCGGCCTGCGTTACTTCAACGTCTACGGCCCGCGCATGGACGTGACCGGCGCGTACACCGAGGTGTTCATCCGCTGGCTCGACTGCATCGACAAGGGCGTGCGCCCGCAGATCCACGGCGACGGCAAGGCCACGATGGACTTCGTGTTCGTCGAGGACATCGCCCGCGCCAACATCCTGGCCATGAAGGCCGACCGAAGGGACGATGCCTACAACGTCGCCAGCGGCACCGAGACGTCGCTCCTGGGTCTGTGGGAAGCGATGCAGCGCATCACCGGCGCGTTTCACCTGGCACCCGAATTCCACCCGCCGCGAAAGGTTAATCCCGTGCCGCGCCGCCTGGCCGATGTCAGCCGCGCCCAGCGCGATCTGGGCTTCGCCACCGAGATCGAGTTGGACGAAGGCCTGCGTCGCCTCGACACCTGGCGCCGCGAAGTGCTCTCGAAGGATCAAAAGGAAGTGGCGGTGGCGAAATGAGTCAGTCAAGCCTTCCGAACATCGCGATCGCCAAGCCCGTGCTCGGCGAGGAAGAGGCCGCCGCGGCGCGCGAGGCGATCCTGTCCGGCTGGGTCACGCAGGGCCCGCAGGTCGCGGCCTTCGAGCGCGAGTTCGCAGCTTACGTCGGCGCCCCGCACGCGACCGCTCTTTCCAACTGCACCACGGCGCTGCACCTGGCCCTGCACGTCCTTGGCGTGGGTCCGGGCGACGAGGTCATCACCGTCAGCCACTCGTTCATCGCGACCGCCAACGCGATCCGCTACTGCGGCGCCCAGCCCGTCTTCGTGGAGATCGATCCGCGGACGTTCAACATGGACCCCGCGCGGATCGAGGCCGCCATCACCCCGCGCACCCGCGCGATCATGCCCGTCCACCAGATCGGCCTGCCCTGCGACATGGCCGCGATCCTCGCCATCGCCAGCAAACACAACCTCCCCGTCGTCGAGGACGCCGCCTGCGCGATCGGCAGCCAGATCAAGGTCGGCGAGACCTGGGAGCGCGTCGGCCGGCCCCACGGCACGGTCGCCTGCTTCTCCTTCCACCCGCGCAAGGTCATCACCACCGGCGACGGCGGCATGATCACGACCGCCGACCCCGAGCTCGACCGCAAGTTCCGCCTCCTCCGCCAGCACTCGATGAGTATTCCGGACACCGTCCGCCACGGGTCGAAGACCGTCGTGTTCGAGGAATATCCTGAGCTGGGATTCAACTACCGCATGACCGACATCCAGGCCGCCGTCGGCCGCGTGCAACTCGGCCGCCTGGCCGACCTGCTGCCCCGCCGGGTTGAGCTGGCCAGGCGCTACGACCAGGCCATCCAGAAGATCCGCGGGCTCGTGGCGCCGTTCGTCCCCGACTGGGCCCGCACGAACTATCAGTCCTACGCCGTCCGCATCACGCCCGATTACCCGCGCAAGCGCGACGAGCTGATGCAACTCATGCTCGACCGCGGCATCAGCACGCGGCGCGGGATCATGAACAGCCACCAGGAGCCCGCCTACGCCTATAAGGGCGCCGGGGCCGACCTTCGTCATTCGGAAGCCGCCCGCGACGAGGTCATCCTCCTGCCCTTATTCGGCGGCATGTCCGACCAGGAACAACAGCGCGTCATCGAGGCCCTTGTCGCATGAGCCCCGGACTGAACAAGAAACGCATGCTCAACCTGATGCGCGCCGCCGTCGAGCGCTGCCGGCTCGACCTGCGCGACTCGGTCGTCCTCACCGAGGCCGCGAGCGGTGCCTACGTGGTCACGCCGATTCTCGCCGCCATGGCGGGCGCACGCCGCGTCTTCGCGATGACCCGCCCGACGCGCTACGGCAGCGTCGAAGAGGTCACCGCCGGCACCACGGAACTCGCCCGCGCCGCCGAGTGCGACGACCGCATCGAGATCATCACCGAGCTCACTCCGCAGATCATTGGCCAGGCAGACATCGTCACCAACTCCGGCCACGTCCGCCCGATCGACGCCAGGTTCATCTCGCGGATGAAGCCGGGCGCGGTCATTCCGCTGATGTACGAAGCATGGGAGTATCGCACGGACGACCTGGATCTTTCGGGCTGCCGAGAGCGCGGCATCACGGTCGGCGGCACGAACGAACGCATCCCGCAGGTGGACGTCTTCTCCTACCTGGGCGTCATGGCGGTCAAGCTGCTGCTCGACGCCGGCGTATCGGTCTACGGCAGCCACCTGCTCGTCCTTTGCGACAACCCGTTCGCGCCTTACATCGAGCGGGGGCTGCTCGGCGCGGGCGCGACAGTGCAAATGGCCCGCGATTTGGGCACAGCGATCACCGATCGTGCCCCGGTCGACGCCATCCTGGTCGCCATGCACCCGCGCAAGGAGCCGGTCATCGCCGCCGCTGACGCCGCCGCGATCGCCGCTCGCTGGCCTGGCGCGGTTCTCGCCCAATACTGGGGCGACGTGGACCGCGACGCCCTCGTCGTCGCCGGTGTCGTCTGCTGGCCCGAGCGCGCCCCACACGCCGGGCACATGGCCATCCTGCCGTCCGGCGTCGGGCCCGAGTCGATCGTCCGCCTTCAATCCGGCGGGCTCAAGGTCGGCGAAGTGTTGCTCCGTGCCGCGCGCAGCGGCGACCGGACCGGCTGGGAGTTCGTCGATGAGCTCTAATACGTCCCCAGTTCGCAGGCGGGTGCTTCTGGTCGGCCTGGGGACGACCACCGCGACCGCGCTTGAGTCGCTCGCCGCGAAGTTCACGGTGGTCGGCCTGGTTCGCGAAGCGAACCAGGAGGCGCTCGACCCGGTGATCGCCCGAGCCCGCCAACTCGACGTTCCGCTGATTCCCACCGCCACGATCGCTGCGATTGAGTCAGCCATTGACCAGTTATATCCCGATTGCGTCGTCGTCTCGTCGTTTCATCGCATCCTCCCGGATTCGCTTCTCGTCCGCTGCCGCTTCGTGAACGTGCATTACGCGCTGCTGCCCCGGTATCGCGGGCGCGCCAACGTGAACTGGGCCGTCCTCAACGGCGAGAAGTCCACCGGCATCAGCATCCATGAGATGGCCCCCGGGCTCGACGCGGGCAACATCCTCTTTCAGGCCGCCATCCCGATCGGCGAGCACGACAACGTGACCGATCTGTACGAACGTCTGAACGGCATCCAGCGGGTCGCGCTCGCCGACGCCGTCGAGCGCTTTTTGGATGGCGACGCGGGTGCCTGCCAGGACGAGTCGAAGGCCACCTACGGCTGCACGCGTCTCCCTGACGATGGTGAGATCAACTGGTCGGCATCGACCTTGTCGATCCACAACCTGGTCCGCTCGCTGGCGCCCCCGTTCCCGGGCGCGTTCACGTATTTCGAGGGTAAGAGGCTGACTGTCTGGCGCACACAGCCGGTGACGGGCGCGCCCCGGTACGTCGGCCGCGTGCCCGGCCGTGTCGTCCGCATCGCCCGATCGGAAGGGTTCATCGAGGTGCTCACCGGCGACGGGATCCTGCGCGTCTTCGAGGTGCAGCGGGATGCTGAAACCGTTCCGGCGGCTGACGTGATCCGCTCGGTCAAGGCGACGCTCGGCCTTCGCACCACCGACCTGATGCGGCGCGTGGAAGAACTGGAAAAACAACTGGCGGCGATGACGGCAGCATTGCATTCCGCAGTCCCGGGAGGAGTCTGAACTCATGGCCAGCGTGGACGTCTTCATCCCCTGTTACAAGTACGCCCATTACCTGCGCGGCTGCGTCGAGAGCGTGCTGAAGCAGGAGGGTGTGGACGTGCGCGTGCTGATCCTGGATGATTGTTCGCCGGACAACACGCCGGAGGTCGCGCGCCAGCTCATGGCCGACGACTCACGCGTCGAATACCACCGCAACGCGACCAACCGCGGGCACATCGAGACCTACAACATCGGCATCGAGTGGTGCGCCGGCGACTATTGCCTGCTCCTCTCCGCCGACGACATGCTCGTTCCGGGCGCCCTCGCCCGCGCGGCGCGCGTGATGAACGAGCATCCCGACGTGGCGCTCACCTACGGCGGCGAAATCCGTGCCGCCGATCCTCGCTTCGATCAACTGCCCAACGCGGCGACGTTCGGCTGGCGCGTGATTACCGGGGGCGAGTTCTGGGCCATGTCCTGCGAGCAGGCGAAGAACCTGGTCCCGACCCCCTCTGCGGTGGCGCGAACCGCGATCCACAAGCAGGTCGGCGGCTACCGCAAGGATCTGCCCCACAGCGGCGACCTCGAGATGTGGCTGCGCCTGGCCGCCTACGGCTCGGTCGGGATCATCGACGCCCCGCAAGGCGTCTACCGAGTCCACGGGAACAATATGTCGAAGGGCTACGCGGGCCTGGGCGACCTGCGGCAGAAGAAGGCCGCTTTCGACATCGCCGCCGAGGCATATGGGGGGCGCGTCGCAGCCGACCTGCCTCGCCTGCTCGAGCACGTCAACCGGTTGGTGGCCCAGGACGCGTTCTGGTCCGCCCATCAGTCGTTCGATTCGGGCGACATGCGCGCATGTCGCGAGTGCCTGGAGTACGCCTCCGGGGTCTGGCCCGGCATCAGCACCTGGAGCCCGTGGCGCCGCCTGCAGTTCAAGCAGCTTTTCGGCTTCGGCGTCTGGAGTACCGTCCGACCGGTCCTGGCGTGGGCACGCCGCCTTCGTCAGGCGTGCGCGATGTGAAGCCATCCAACGGAGAACAAAGCCATCATGCAACCGGCTGTTACCGTCCGCAATCTGTCCAAGCACTACCGCCTCGGCGAAAGCGGCCGGGGCGATTACGGCACCCTCCGCGAGTCCGTCATGCAATGGGCCGGCGCGCCGATCCGCCGCCTTAAGCGCACACTCAACGGTGTCGCGGGCGCGGGCGCGGGCGCGGATAAGCCCGGCTCCCTCTGGGCCCTTAAGGATGTCTCCTTCGACGTCAAGAAAGGCGAATCCGTTGGCATCATCGGACGCAACGGCGCCGGCAAGAGCACCCTGCTTAAACTGCTCAGCCGCATCACCGGGCCCACCGCCGGCAGCATCCAGGTGCGCGGGCGCCTGGGTAGCCTTCTGGAGGTCGGAACCGGCTTCCACCCCGAGTTGACCGGCCGCGAGAACATCTTCCTCAACGGCGCGATCATGGGCATGACCCGTCGCGAGATCGCTGCGAAGTACAACAAAATCGTCGAGTTCAGCGAGGTCGGGAAGTTTATCGACACGCCGGTGAAGCGATATTCGAGCGGTATGTACGTGAAGCTGGCTTTCGCCGTCGCCGCCCACATGGAGCCCGACATCCTCCTGATCGACGAAGTCTTGTCGGTCGGCGACCTGGCGTTCCAGCGCAAGTGCATGGACTATGCCCAGCGACTGCTCAAACGAAATGCCACGCTCCTGTTCGTCTCGCACAACATGTTCACCGTCAAGGCGATGTGCGACCGGGCCATCTACCTGACCCAGGGCCAGGTCACGGCCGACGGGGGCACCGAGGATGTGACCAGGCTTTACGACCAGGAGAGCGGCCTCGATATCGCAGGCTGGGCGCGGGGCGCCGTCGGCTCAGACCCCGGAAAGTGCCCCATCTCCATCACCGCCGTCGAACTGCTCAACGAGGCGGCCAAGCCCCGCAGCACCTTTGATTACGGGCAGCGAATGCGCCTTCGGATGCACTACGAGATGCGAGAGCCGGTCGAGAGCCCGAACTTCAACGTCGCGATCATCCGCTCGGATAACGTGGCCTGCTGTAACTACAACACGGCCATGGACCACTTCCCGACGGCGTCGGCACGGTCGCGCGGGGTGATCGAGTTGCTCACCCCGCCGCTCAAGCTGGTCAGCGAGCTTTACTCGATCCAGGTGCTTGTCTGGGACTCCAAGTTCCAGCGCCTCTATTGCGCTCAGGTCGCAAAGAACTTCCACGTCCGCGACACGATGCTCAGCACGCAGTTCGGCGTCTTTCACGAGGAGGCATCCTGGCGGTGGTGCCATTCTGAAGCTGGCATCGGCTCGGCCTCACTATAAACGGAAGGGAAGAGATGATCGCGTCAATCCAACAGCGAATTGGTGGCACCGAAGCCGATGGCGACGTGTCGCGGGGGCGCGCGGGCGGCGCGATTCACAGGCGTCCCCGGATCGGTGTTTTCGATCTGGGACTCGGTGCGTCGGGTATATCGCGTTACGTTACGGACCTTCTCACGGGGATCGATCAACGCAATTTCGAGTTGACCCTGTTTTGCCATCCAGATGGCCCATATCCAGATTTGGATGTTCCAGGTGTGCATGTCGTCCATGCGACGAGCGAATCGAACCACGCCTGCCAGGACACGCAGGATGCGCAGCATGCGCATGCCGCGATCCCGCGGAGAACAGGTGACGGTTGGCTTAAAGAACGAGGACGGCAATTATGGCGTCAGGCGATGCCGCAGCCGGGAAAGCATCTTGTGGGTTTTCTGCGAGACTCGGCTCGACTGATTCCGCTCTTTCAAGCACATCCCGTGGACTTGCTCCACATACAGATTGTTAGCAACTCGCACGCAGGCGTAGCCGGACGTATCGCCGGGATTCCAAGGATCCTCGGAACATTCCACCTCGACCCTGGCCGCTGCCGACTCGACGCGGTGATTCCCGAGATGTTAACCACTTGTTGCTTGCACCGTGGTATCGCCGTCAGTGAGAGTACGCGGAGCGCCTGGTGCGGCCGTCCGGCGATGGGACCGTCGCGCATCAAGGTGATTCCGAATGGCGTTGATGTTCGGCGCTACCGCCGAGCGCGCGAGCGACGCGACGCGCGCCGTGAACTGAGCTTGCCCGACAGTTGCTCCCACGTGTTGGCGATCGTCGGGCGCCTGGAGGAGCAGAAGGGCCACCGGTTTCTACTCGATGCGATCCAGCACTTACGTGGGACGTTTCCCGGCGTGTGCGTCCTAGTCGCCGGCGACGGCAGTTTGCGCGCCGACCTCCAGGAGAAGGCGCAGACGCTCGGGATCGAACGACACGTGCGCTTTCTCGGCCATTGCGGGAACATACAGTCCGTCCTGGACGCGAGCGACGTGTTCGTGCTCTCGTCTCTCTGGGAGGCGCTTCCGTTTGCACTCTTGGAGGCAATGGCAAGCGGGCTCCCGATCGTGGCTACCGCCGTTGCGGGGGTTCCGGAACTGGTCTTGCACGGCGAAACCGGTTTCTTAGTCCAGCCGGCCGACCCCACCGGGCTGGCTTCGGCCCTGCGGACGCTCATGGCTTCGGAGGAACTGCGTGCATCAATGGGAATGGCCGGCCAGGAGCGCGTCGAGCGCGAGTTTAGCCAACGGTCCATGCTGGCAAAGACGGAAGAGACGTACCGTGAGTTGCTCAAGCCCACGTGCCGTTAGACTACGATCGCCATTGAAT
Organism: Tepidisphaeraceae bacterium; assembly: GCA_036558265.1. GTDB lineage: Bacteria > Planctomycetota > Phycisphaerae > Tepidisphaerales > Tepidisphaeraceae > RYN-433. The sequence goes on from DATBFY010000197.1 coordinate 10,434, forward strand.
CGCGTGGAGCTATCTTGCGACTGCTGAATTCGTGGTCCTGGCAATTCTTGCGGCAGTGGCGAGCCCATTTGAGCACCTGGTCAACGCTGCGCTTCTGGTTCCACGAGCGCCGGCGCGCCAAAGGTAAGGCCCAAGGGGAGCAAGGATTGATGTGCTTGAGCGTCACGTGCCCAGCCATAGGCGACGTGTACATCCGCAAGACTGGATCTGATGAGAACACCCTGTCGGAGGTCGTTCTCAACGGGGTATATAACGAGGTGATCCAGGCCGTATCAGAGGCCAACTACGTGATTGATCTTGGAGCGAATATCGGGCTTGCAACGCTCATATTTGCCGAGCGCTACAAGAAGTGCCATATTGTCGCACTTGAGCCAGACGAGCGGAACTTTGAACTGCTCGAACGAAATGTCGAGCCGCTGGTGCGGGAGGGGCGATGTCGCGCACTACAACGCGCCATCTGGGACGAGAGCACCACTTTGTCTTTAGCCGTACCATCAGGCGACGAACGATTTGACGCGGTTCGCATTGTGCCCGGTGGCGAAGGACAGCAAGTATCCACTATTACAATGGGGAACTTGCTCGCTGACATCGCCTTTCCTAGAGTCGATATTCTAAAGGTAGATATCGAAGGGGCTGAGGTCCAATTATTTGCGGGCGATCTGGCCTGGCTCAACCGAATTCGTGCAATTGCCATCGAATTTCATGGTGATAGTCGCGAAGCATCGCGGTTCGACCATGTGATGCAGGACCGGGGATTCAAGGTCGTATCTTCGCAACGCCACACGGTTGTCGCTTTGCGCCGTGATCCCCCCACACCGTGAGAGGGCGGACGCAAGGAGACACGCGAGAGACAACCCTACCCAACTCTCGCTGGTCGTTCCAGATTACCCATGTCCACGACGCGGAAAATAGTGTTATTCTGCGCCAATAATCCAAGAATTGATCACAATTCGCCGCATTTTGGGCCACCTTTTCAGGTCCACTTGAACTTTCGTCAGAACGTGATAAATAGTATTTGACGCTTGCAGCATAGCAAGCGCGCGAAACTTCACCTTCGATTGCCTCTGCCGAACTTTTTCCGATCGCGGCCCACCTGATTTGGAGGCGCGCCGCGGAGATGCTTTGCATCGAAATCGGGGCTGACTGCCCTCAAAGGCGGGCTCGATTCGTTCGGCCAAATTGTGTGCCTGTTTCGTGCGAGTGGGTGTTTGGCCTCTTTGTGCTTGGAGAGT
>DATBFY010000198.1:0-4214 GCA_036558265.1 Tepidisphaeraceae bacterium
GACCGAGCGTCGAGCTCGAACAAGAGCAGCTCGATCGCGAGCAGCACCGCCGACACAGGACTGCCGAACGTCGCCGACATGCCCGCCGCTGCGCCCGCGGCGAGCAGCGTCTTGCGCTCGGCCGCCGTCGTCCGCATCAGCTGCCCGATCAAGGAGCCCAGCGCCCCGCCGGTCGCGATGATCGGGCCCTCGGCGCCGAACGGCCCGCCCGTCCCGATCGCGATCGCCGCCGAGATCGGCTTCAGAAACGTCAGCCGCGCCGGGATCCGGCTCTGGTTCAGGAGCACCTGCTCCATCGCCTCGGGGATCCCGTGCCCCCGGATCGCCTTCGACCCGTACCGCGCCATCAGCCCGACGATCACCCCGCCCACCACCGGCACCAGCACCACGAAGATCCCCAGCTTCTCCGTGCCCGGCGCGACCATCGTCGCGGACCAGCGCCCGTAAAACGAAAGGTTCGTGATCAGCCCGATCAGGTGCGTCAGCGCGCTGGCGATCAGCCCGGCGGCAACCGCCAGCCCGATCGACAGCAGGCAGAGATACACCACCCGCGCATCGACCAGCGACGGCTGGGTGGGCACCTGGGCGGCCTCGAGCGAGGGGCCCAGCGACATCGAAACGGGAAGTCCTTCCGTGGTCGAGGCGCGTTCAACTTCATGCTCACCCATTAGCGCTGTTCCGCCTTCCGCCACGCTTAGCCGCCGCGGTCGTTGCCCCGCCCGCCGACGCATCGTCTGAACTGGCGCTGTCAAAAAACATGTGCGCGTCCTGTTCGCTCATCCCCGCGACCTCCGTCAGGCGATCCATCAGCATCGCCAGTTGCCCGCGGTCGCGCTCGCTCAGCTTCGCCAGGCCGTCCAGCAGCCGCTCCTGCGCCGCCATCGGTGATTTCCTCAGCATCGCGCGGCCCGCCGGCGTGATCGACAACTCCAGCCGCCGGGCGTCCTTCGCCGACACCACGCGCGACACCAGCCCCTTTTCGACCAGTTTCGACGCGACCACCGAAACCGAGCTCTGGTGCGTCAGCGTCCGCTCCGCCAGCTCGTTAACGCTCAGGTCGGACTCCACCGACAGCTTCTGTAATACGAACAACTGCGCCCCGCTCAGGCCAAGTCTGGCCTCGGCGGCGCGGGCGGAAAGACGCAACGATTGGACCACGCGTCGAAGTGCGTCCATAATTCGTCGGGTGTCGTCGGGCTTACCGGTTTCCCGGGTCGATCGAACTTTAGGCATGTGACTGGGCTCCCATAGAGTCAAACCATCATAGCGGAATCTCGATCGTCCGCCAGTGGTCCGAATTTTTGATAGAGTAGGGGAGTGAGCCGTTTTGGAAAAGACCCCAAGTCGTTTTTACCTCTCGCGTTAGCCCTGCTGCTCACGCCCGCGCCCCCCGCCGCCGCCGACAATCGCAGCGTCATCGGCTATACGGCCCTCGCCGCCCGCCCCGCCGCGCTGCAGGCCGACGGCGCAGGGGTCCCCGTGGCGCAGGTCGAGGTTTCCCCCACAGGCACCGCCGAATACACGCCCGACACCACCGACCCCCAGTTCGCCGGAAAATCCTTCACCTACCGCTCGGGCGCGCCCAGCGTCAGCTCCCACGCCACCCAGGTCGCCGCCTACTTCTACGGTAACGCCGCCAGCCCCGCGCCAGGCGTCTCGACCATCACCCTCTTCTCCGCCAACGGCTTCATCGACGGCCTGCTCCGCGCCGGCCGCCGCGCCCGCGCACCGGGCGGCGCGGGCGCGATGGTCATCAACAACAGTTGGATCGCCGCCTACGCCGACGACGCCGCCAACGTCGACGCCGTCCGCCGACTCGACGACCTGATCAACCGCGACGACCTCCTGGCCTTCAACGCCGTCTCCAACACCGCGACCGACCCCTTCCCCAGGCTCATGGCCACCAGCTACAACGGCGTGAGCGTCGGCATCCTCACCGGCGGCTCGCAGGGTCCGGTCACCTTCGACTCGGCCGGCCCGCGCATCAAGCCGGACCTGGTCGTGGACGCAGGCATCACCAGCAACGCCACCGCCCTCGCCTCCGGCGCCGCCGCCCTCCTCCGCTCCGAGGCCATCGCCCGGCAGCTCCCCGCTGGTGAGCTGGCCACCAAGGCCCTCCTCCTCGCCGGCGCACACCGCAATGCCGACTGGCACCGCGGACGCACCACCGGCAAGGATAACGCCACCGCGCCCCTCGACTTCCAGCAGGGCGCAGGACAACTCCGCGTCGACCACGCCTTCGACATCCTCACCGCCGGCCAGCAACCCGCCGCAACGTCCATCGACCCATCCGCCGGCTGGGACTACGCCCGAACCCCCCGCCGCGCCACCAGTCAGACCTACTACCTCCACGTCGATCAATCCCTGCCCCAATGGGCCGCCTTCCTCACCTGGAACCGCCTGATCGCCGGCCCCCAGTCCGACGGCAGCTACAGCACGGCCCCCACCCTGGCCGACATGGACCTGAGCCTCTACCTGAGCAAGCGCGGCGGCCGGCGCCCGGTCGCCCGATCCGACAGCCCCGATGACAACGTCGAATCCCTCACCCTGACCGACCTGGCCCCCGGCGACTACCAGCTCGAGCTGACCACCGACCTCCGCAGCTACTACGCCCTCGCGTGGTACGCCGACCCCGACGTCGGCGCGGGAACGTCCCTCGTCCGTCGCAGCGCCACATCCCCGGAACCATCACCGCTGCAATTCGGCGCATCCTCCTTCCTCGCCACCGAGGCGCCCGAACCGTCTTCGTGCGCGCTCATCACCGTCGCGATGACCGCACTCGTCCTTCGGCCCCGCCGGCGCGACAGGATCGGACACCGCAGGTGCGGGTGTCCCCAGCGCTCCAGAACTCTTAGCCCCGATCAGGGCACTTGCTCCCCCCGTCAGTCGCGAGAAACATGAACCGTTTCTAATTCCGAACCGTCCGCCAGGTATTGCGGCGCCGCCCGACCCGTTATCATGACCGCCATGTTCGACAAGGGTTTCGCACAGTGGTGGTTGGGCCGCGTCGTGCCGTTCCGCGACGTGCCGGCCGAGAAGCTCGAGGCCGAGCGCGAGGCGATGGAACACCAGCAGGAGTACAACAAGAACTACACCGACTTCCTTCAGGACGCCGTCTTCCCCGTCGTCGACGATCTGGTGAAGATGCTCGCCAAGAACCGCATCGTCCACCGCGTCTCCACCTGGGGAAACCAGCTCGCGCTCCGCGTGCACCTGGCCTGGCGGTGGGGCGAACTGGTCATCATGCAGAGCCACGAGGATTGCGTGACCTTCGAGCACCACATCATCACCGAAGGCGAAAAACGCGGCGAGGAACGCGCCGAGGACCACTCCCACCAGTACGACCTCCGCGACCCCCTCCCTCGCACCTTCGCCGAGCAGGAGCTGCAGTTCTTTTTAGGCCGACTGGCACAGGACCTGGTCGAGGGCGAGCCCGAGGCGGAAATCCCGCCCGGCGAAGGAAAGGAAGGATGAGCGGCGCCCCCATCCGCAACGACCCATAGCTGCGGGGCAACGCCCTGCAGACGCCACGGGTACCGCGCCGCGCACCCTTACACCATCATGGCAAACCTCGAACGATCGAACATCGACGGCGTCACCGTCCTGCGGCTGCGCGGCAGCCTCAACCAGGGCGCGATCGCCGACGTCGAGAAATCCTTCCGCGACGCCACCCAGGAGGACGGCGCCGCCATCGTCCTCGACCTCACCAACGTGGACATCCTCACCACGCCCGCCATCTCCATGTTCCTCGACGCCGCACGCGCCATCAAACACACCGGCGGCCGCATCGTCGCCACCGGCCCCCAACCGCGCGTCAACGAGGTCCTCCGCCGCCTCCGCCTGGATACCCTCCTCCCCGTCTGCACCTCCATTGCCGAGGGCATCCAACGCGTCAAGAATGGCGGCGCGCCCCCTGACACACCCCCCCACCACGACCACCCCCATGTGTAACCGGCCTCAGCACCCCGCCGGAAGCCCCCAGCGGGCGCGCTGTGGCGCGGGCACGCGCGCGCCGGCTCCATCCGCGCTCAGGTTGAGATCACGTCGGCGGAGATCGCGCCCTGCGCGGCAGGCGGGAGCACGGACGCGGCGGACGCGGCGGCCGACGCAGATGCCGCAGGCGCGGGGTCCGGCTCAGGCGCCGCGGACGCCATCCTCTCTTGAGGGATCGCCGCCTCGGTCGCAGGTGGCGTCATGGCGGGCTTGAGCTTCAC
>DATBFY010000199.1:0-5074 GCA_036558265.1 Tepidisphaeraceae bacterium
CTCTTGCGCGAGTTTCGCCAGAAAAAGGTGCACATCGCGATCGTCGCCGACGAGTACGGCGGCACCGCCGGGCTCGTCACGATCGAGGACATCCTCGAAGAGCTCGTCGGCGAGATCAGCGACGAGCACGAGCCGATCGAGCCCTCCATGTTCCGCCGCCTCGACGAGCGAACCGCCGACGCCGACGCACGCATGTACATCGGTGACGTCAACCGCCTGCTCAAGCTCAACCTCCCCGAGGACGCCGGCTATGAGACCCTGGGCGGGTTCGTCTCCGTGCAGATGGGTAGAATCCCCCCCGAGGGCGCGAGCTTCGAGTTCGACGGCGTCCGCTTTACCGTGACTTCCGCCGAGCCCCAGAAGGTTAACCGCATTAAGATCGAACTCCCCGCGCCCACGCCCGCCGACACCGGCGCGAATGCCGCTGAGGCGCGCGGCCCTTCGGGCGGCCGCTAAACGCTGTTTCCTGCTTGGCGTCGCGCCTTGCGCGGGGTTACACTTCCCCCCGGTCCGTTGAGTCTCTGCTACTGCTCTGACCGGCACCCAGGGTTTACCGCAAATAGGAGGCTCGCGTGCGTCTCTACCGCATCCTCGTGCCGCTGGTGGCGGCGGTCGTCCTCGTGGGGGTCGTGATCGTGTTGATCGTCGCGGTATCGCGATCGGGGCCCGGGGGCGCGTCCCCCAGCGCCGCCGCGACCGCAAATCACGGCCGCGCCATGACCTCCGCCGAGGTCGCCGAGCTGGTCGCCCTCAAGAACCAGGCCGAAGCGCTCGCGATCGACGGCAAGCTTAAGGAGGCCCACGCGAAGTACCGCGAGCTCTTCGCGCGCGCACAAGGGCGCGAGATCACCAACCCCGCCGACGTCCACTTCTGGGACCTCCTCGAACGCGCCAAGAACGACGAGGATTACGTCTATCGCGTCCTGCTCTCCCAGCAGGACGTGAGGCACGCCGTCTCGGGCCTCCCGGCGCGCGCGATCAATGGCGCGTCCACCACGACGACCGCTGCCACCACGCGCAGTTTCGTCGAGACCTATCCCCCCTACCGCGACGCCACCACCCGACCGGCGCCCGCGACGACCCAAGCGGCTCGATCAGCGACCGCGGTGAATGGTGGTGTCCTCGCCGACCCCGCCACCGGCCCCGGCGCCCAGGCCGCCGCCATCATCGCCGGACTCCCCCAACCCAAGCACCTCAAGATCCACCAGACCCCGCGCGACAATGCCAACTTCTCCGACCAGCTCATCGGACAATCGCTCGCCCAGGCCAGCGACTTCCTCCTCGCCCAGTTCAAGGACGGCGAGATCCAGCAGGGCAAGGAGCTCTCCGAGACCTACCGCCAGGGACTCAACGCCCTGGTCGTCTACGCGCTGCTCAACGCCGGCCAGGCCACGCGCGACCCGCGCCTCCAGCTCACCGGTGACCTCGCACGGAAGGCCATCGAGCGCATCAAGCTCCAGCCCATGGGCACCGACACCGCCAAGGCGCAGCAGCCGATCGTCTACGCGCGCAGCCTGCGCGCCGCGGTGCTCGCCATGGCCAACCGCCCCGAGGACCACGACATCCTCAAGGACGACGTCCGCTGGCTGATCGACGCCGCGGTAGACGGCGGCTATTCCTACGACGACCGCTTCACCGTCCGCGTCGTCCCCACCGACCCGCGCGGCGTCGGGCGCGGCATGAAGGACAACGCCCCCAAGCCCCCCGCCGGACCGCTCCAGGGGCCCGATCAGTCCAAGCCAAAGACCCTCGCCCCTCCGCGCGGCGGTGAGAAACCCGCCAATCCCAACCCCAACCCGCCCAGGTCGACCCGCGCGCCCTCATCCGCGCAGATCTTCGCCCTCGCAATGCCCGATCCGATTCAGCTCGCCGATGGCGCCCACGATCCCAAGACGGGCGCCGAGCTCGGGCCGCCCAGCCTGGGCCGCTGGTATCCGCCCCCGCCGCCACCTCCCAGCTATCCGCCGCAGGAATTGCCCGAGAAGTATTCCGGCACCTTCGTCTGGGATAATTCCAACTCGCAGTACGGCCTCTTGGGCGTCTGGGCGGGCGCCGAGGTCGGCATTGAGGTCCCCGACGCCTACTGGGCCGCCGCCGCTCAGCACTGGATGACCAGCCAGCTCCCCGACGGCCAATGGCCCTACCGCAAGGACGTCCCCGGCGGACGCTTGGCCATGACCTGCGCCGGCATCGCCTCGCTCCTCGTGACCCACGATTACCTCGAAGCCCCCACCGTCGCCAAGGTCGGCCGGCAATCCTCGCCCGCGCTCCAGTCGATGAACCACGGCTTCGCCTGGCTCGAGGCCGCCGACAACGCCACCGACGTCATGGGCCCGCGCACCGTCTACCTCGGCTACACGCTCCACGCCCTCTCCCGCGTCGGCCTGGCCTCCGGCTACAAATACCTGGGCAGCCACGACTGGTTCCGCGAGCTCGCCCGCCGCATCGTCCTCAGCCAATGGGCCAACGGCTCCTGGGGCCGCTACGACCAGCCCACCGCAGACACGCTGATCGACACCGCCTACACCGTCCTCTTCCTCGCCCGCGGGCGCCACCCGATCCTGATGAACAAGCTCCGCCTCGACGTGGCCGGTCGTAACGACCGAGGCGAGTGGAACAACCGCCCGCGCGACCTGGCGAACCTCGCCCGCTTCGCCTCCCGCGAGCTCGAACGCCCGCTCAACTGGCAGATCGTCTCCATCGACCGCGACCCTGCCGACTGGTCGGATGCCCCGATTCTCTACCTCGCCTCGCACGCGGCACTCAAGCTATCCGACCAGGATATCGCCAAAATCCGCGCCTTCGTGGACGGCGGCGGCATGCTCTTCACCCAGGCCGATGCCGGCGCCGAAGCCTTCAACCTCTACGTCAACCAGCTCGCCAAAAAGCTCTTCCCCGACCACGAGCTCAAGGACCTGCCCCTCGACGATGAGCTCTACACCCTGCAATACATCATCCCCAAACCCAATCGACCGCGCCTCCGCGCCGTCAGCAACGGCGCGCGACTGCTCTGGGTCCACTCCCCCAACGACCTCGCCGTCAACTGGCAGCAACGCGCCGAGAAATCCAAGCGCGAGGCCTTCGAGATGGGCGTGAACCTCTTCGTCTACGCCGGCGGCAAGACCGACCTGCGCAACCGCCTCGACGACCGCGCCATCCCCGCCCCCACCTTCCCCCCTTCCAGTACGATCCCCGTCGCGCTCCTGAAGTACGAGGGCAACTGGAACCCCGAGCCCGCCGCCTTCGACCGCTTCGCGCGCTACCTCCAGTGGGACACGTCCGTCACCATCAAACCCACGCCTGTCGACCTGAGCGCTCAGGCTTCAGCACTCACCCCTCAGGACTATCCCATCGCCCATCTCGCCGGCACCGGCGCGTTCAATCCCACCGACGCCCAGCTCAAAGCCCTTCACGATTACGTCGCCGCCGGCGGCACGCTGATCTGCGAGGGCGTCGGCGGCGCCGATTCCACCTTCGCTGACGCGCTGCAGTCCACCATCCTCCCCAAGGCATTCCCGGATGCGAAATTCGAAGCCCTCCCGCCCGACCACGCCCTCCTCCACGCCGGCTTCCAGGGCATGGAAGACGTCTGGCCCCCGCGCCTCCGCGGCTACGCCGCCCAGAAGCTCGGCAAGACCATCCCGCCGGTTCGCATGGCCGCCGTCGGCAAGGGCCGCGTGCTCTACCTCCCCCTCGACGCCCTCTCCGGCCTCCTCGGCTCCAACACTTGGTCCGTCTTCGGCTACGAACCCAACGAATCCCAGGCCCTGATGAAAAACATCATCCTCTGGACCGCCGAGCACCCCTGAACAGTAAACGCGCAATGGATTCGGGGTGGCACTGGCAAGCTCTCAGGCTTGCCAGTGGCCATCGCGCAAGATGTGTAATGACTGTCTGTTTCAGCGCCCCTCACGCAATCGCCGCAGGTCTTCCTCATTCGTCATTCGACCAACTCCGCACCACCCCGCCCCCTCCCCCCATCACGACAACCCTCCCGCCTTCTGCTACAATTTCCCCAGCTATGCCCACCCTGACGTACCGCACCGCCGGCGAGTCGCACGGCCCCGCGATCATCGCCCTCATCGAGGGCCTGCCCGCCGGCATTCCCGTCGATAAACCCTTCATCGACGCCGAGTTACGCCGACGCCAGGGCGGCTACGGCCGCGGCGGTCGACAGAAGATCGAGGTCGATCAGATCCAGATCCGCTCGGGCGTGCGCCGCGGCAAAACCATCGGCTCACCCGTCGTCCTCGAGGTCGTCAACAACGACTCGCGCCTCGACGACGCCCCCCCCGTCCATCGCCCCCGCCCCGGCCACGCCGACCTCGCCGGCTCGCTCAAGTGGCTCACCACCGACTGCCGCGAAGTGCTCGAGCGCGCCAGCGCGCGCGAGACCGCCGCCCGCGTCGCCGCCGGCGCGCTCGCACGATGCCTCCTCCGTGAGTTCCAAATCGACGTCTTCGGCTACGTCCTCTCGATCGGCAACGTCACCGCCAGCGTCGATTGGAGCCTGCCCCTCGAAACCCTGCGCGCCCAGCGCGACGCCGGCGACCTCTTCAAGGAATGGGTCGGCTGCCCCGACCCCGCCGCCTCCGAAAAAATGCGCGCCGCCATCCGCACCATCAAGACCGAGCTCGACACCCTCGGCGGCCAGGTCGAGGCCCGCGTCTTCAACTGCCCGCCCGGCCTGGGCACGTGCGTGCAGTACGACCAGAAGCTCGACGCGCGCCTCGCCATGGCCGTCATGGGCATCCAGGCCTTCAAGGCCGTCGAGATCGGCATGGGCAAGGACGTCGCCTTCCTCCCCGGCTCAAAAGTTCACGACGAGATCGCCTTCGACCCCGCCAAACAGGACTCGCTCACCCTCGGCTTCGTCCGCAAAACCAACAACGCCGGCGGCCTCGAGGGCGGCATGACCAACGGCCAGCCCGTCATCGTCCGCGCCTCGAAAAAACCGATCTCCACCCTGATGAAACCCCTCGAAAGCGTGGACCTCAACACCAAGGAATCCAGCAAGGCCGCCTACGAGCGATCCGACGCCTGCGCCGTCCCCGCCGCCAGCGTCATCCTCGAA
>DATBFY010000200.1:0-10874 GCA_036558265.1 Tepidisphaeraceae bacterium
TCCGAAATCCTGGCACATGCCAGGTGCGCACGTCCTTGAAGCGTTCGTCCTGAACCTGCTTGAGACTTCCGGCGCGGGGAAACCGCGAAATGCGTTCGATCGCTGCCTCGACCGCCAGGCCGAAACGGTCGGCAGCCTCCGGGCTCCTGGCGGCGAGGTAGTCGAGAATCTCCAGCAAATCGTCGGGGATCCAGCGGCGCAGGATCACGCGAGACGAGCTCATCGTCAGTTCCCCTTTTGTCGCCGCTCCTGTGCCCGACGCCGCAGGTCCACCCAGAACTCCGGGGTGGCCTCGATGGTTCCCTGGTCGTCATCAATACGTCGAACCAGGATCTGCTCCAATTCCTCGTCCGATCGGAAGGAGAGATGTGCGGGCGCACCCAGGTCCTCATCGAGCGCTTCGGCGGCCTCTTCGCGAAGAAGGGATTGGATGAACTCTTCCACACTCGCATGACCCGAGCGGCTGGCCCGGGCCTCGAGCCTGGCGCGGATGTCGTCGGGGATGTCGATGCTCAGGCGCGTCATAAGTTCTACTTTTATCGTCGCCAGTGGGATTCGACAATGATTATCGCCCCCGGGATAAAAGTCGGATTCGGTTTAAACCGTGCAGGTTAACGTCCCGATAGTTCGGTCAGCGGGCGGGCCGTGCGGGGTCGTGCGGCGCGGCGCTCGCGTTCGTGAATGGATTTCGAGCAGGGAGTTGTTACACATGGCACAGCCGAAACAGGAAAAGCAGCAGGGGCCGAAGCCGGCGCAGGCGGCGGCGAGCGCGGAGATGTCGTTCGCCCAGGCGCTCAACGAGGCCAAGGGCGTGATCCTGCAACTGTCGGGGCGCGTGAAGACCGACGCGGAGAAGATCCGCACGCAACAGCAGACGATCGTGAGCCAGTCGGCGACGATCGCGCAGCACGACATGCGCATCGAGCAGCAGGAAGTGGCGATCGCGGCGGCGGTGGACGAGGTGACGGCGCTTCAGGCGCGGGTGCGGGAGGCGGACGCCGCCCGCGAGCACGCCGAAGCGATCCTGAACCGCCAGGGCGAGAAGATCCAGTCGCTCGTGGCCGCCAACGGCGAGCTGGAGGCGCGGCTGGCGGAGCACAAGGCGCAGATCGCGCAGGTTTCGCGTGAGCGGGACGAGCTGCGGGCGCAGATGCCGACGGCGGACGACGCGGCGGCGCTGGCGTCGATGGCGGCGCTCTTGACCAAGGCGGCGCCGGCGATCGAGAAGGCGAAGCGCGCGGCGACGACGACGACGGGCGGCGCGCCGCAGATGCGGATCGCCGGCAGGGATGACGCGGGTGAAGACGCGGTGGCGGAGGCGGCGTAAGACGAACGATTCATCGAACCCTTTCGTTTCCCTTGAGCACGGCTCGTCCCGAGGACCCCGGGATGAGCCGTGTTCGTTTTCACGCTACCGTCGGTTGGCTTGGTCATCCTGAGCGCAGCGAAGGATCTATTTAGCCCGGAGCGGTGACTCGACCGGGTTTCCACTCGGGGCAAGATCCTTCGGTCATTGAAAACTCCCTCATTATCAGGATGACGAGCTCGCGCGTGCGATCCGCATTCAATCCCGCGCCAGGCGCGCGAGGGCGGCAACCGCCGGCGGCGAGGCGCCCATGCAGGGCTTGCCGTCGCGGATGCAGGAAGCCAGGATGGCGGCGGCGGTGCGGTCGATGGCAGCTTGCAGTCTGGAATCGGCGGCGGGGTTGAGTTTCTGCTCGGACAGCAGGACGGGCAGCGCGTAACCGGTGTTGGTGACGCCGAGGCGGTCGAACTCGTCGAGGAGGGACTTGACCCCGGCGGCGGTGCTCTCCTTGAGGACGTCGCGCCGGTCGGCGTAATCGTCCGGGCAGACCAGGGCCAGCGTTGCGATGCCGCGCAGGATGATCACGTGGTAGGCGGTGCGGGCGTTGTGAGGGTCGATCCAGCGGCCGTTGTCGACCTGGGCGGGGGCGAGGCCCAGGTCCCACTTGGCGAGGGCGGCGTCGAGGTACTTGCGGTTCTTGGTGGCGCGGAACGCCTCGGCGAGCAGGTAGACCGAGATCGCGTTGTACGTGAAATTGTGGACGCAGGGTTGAGCGATCGCCCAGTCGGCGGCCTTGAGGCCGGCGGTGGTCCAGTCGGCGTTGGCGTAGGTCACCCCGGCCTGGAGCAGCGCGGCGCCGGCCTCGCCGGTGTCGAACTGGCTGCCGCCGTCGTCGGCGACGGAGACGACCCAGCGAGCCTGTCCCTTGGTGTCCTTGTTCTTCGGATCGGGGAAGGGCATGTGGCCGGGCGGTTGCTGGAGCGCGGTCATGAGAAAACAGGCGCCGGCGACGAGCTGGTCGAGGTGGGGGAGCTGATCGGGGCGGTGCGCCTGGATCGCCGGCCGGATCTCGCAGCAGGCGGCGACCAGCTCGGCGTAGAAGCGGACGAAGTTGTCGCCCACGGGTCGGCCCGACGCGACCAGGGAGAGCTGCGCCTTGTCCTGATCGAGGGCGGCGAGGAAGAGTTCGACCGCCTGTCGCTGCGCGATCGCGCCACGGGGCGCGTCGCGGCGCCCCGGGCAGAGGGTTTCGGGTACGCCGGCCTGATCACCCAGAACCTGGCGCATCTGTCGGATGACCTGGCGGGTGGCGTCCCGGTTCGCTGCGCGCAGGGCCTGATCGAGCGCGTCGCGCAATCGATTCACCTGGTCGGCCATCGCGGCGGTCGGATGGTAGATGGGGAGGCCGGCCATCGATCGGCCACCGGGATCGAGGCCGGCGGCGGTTTCGGCGTCACGGATGCACCGTTCGGCGGCGGCGGACCTGCCGTGGGCGATGAGGTCCTTGGCGCGGCGGGCGCAGTCTTTGACCTTTGCTGTGGCCTGGGCATCCGCGCGCTGGCGCGCGACCTGGTTGGCGATGCCGAGGCGCACCTGGGCGTCGGGCCAGGTGAGGGGCGGTTCGGCGACTGCGGGTAAGGCGGTGCAAAGTGACAGGAGGGCCGCCCCGGTCCATCGCAACGAGATGTTGGGCGCGCGATTCACGGTGGTGTCCGATAGTTTCGTCGCCGGCGAGGTTGCGCGGCGCGATGATGGTTGTATCGGTCAGATCGTCCCCCGATTTGCGGCACATGGATTCCCCGATGCGCTTTTGCGGCAGGAGGAGTCCGATAACAGGGGCCGAGTCACTGGACGAGATCAAACGGGGGGCGGTAAGCTGGGCGCGCGACATCTCTCGCTCTCGTTCGGCTCGTACACGTCTGGTCAGGCCCTTTGCGCGAGGATTGGCCGTGCGTCGCACAACGAATCATCGAGATCCGTCCGCGTTCACGCTGGTCGAGTTGCTGGTCGTGATCGGCATCATCGCGCTGTTGATCGCGATCCTGATGCCGGCGTTGTCGCGGGCGCGGTCGCAGGCCAAGGCCACGCAGTGCATGTCGAACCTGCGCCAGATCGGGCAGCAGATGCTGGTCTACGCCCACTTCAACCGCGGTTGGCTCTTTCCGGACGACATGGGCTCGGACAAGGCGCCGGACAAGCGCTGGACGATGGTGGTGTTCGTCCCCGCGCGGTACGACCCGCCGGAGATGGTTTGCCCCACCGACGTGCAGCCGAAGTACGAGCACTCGTACATCCTCAACTCGTACCTCGTGAAGCGCAAGATCCGGTACTCGACCCGGGTGAAGGATCGCCACTCGTCGGACGTGGTCGTCATGGGCGAAAAGCGCGAGGGCGAGACGGACTATTACATGAACGGCACGTCGGCCGGGAGCGATGATTACAAGCGGCTGGTGGACGAGGCCAAGCACGGCAAGTCGTACGGTTCGAACTACCTGCACCTGGACATGAGCGTGGGGCACGTCAAGCCAGTGCTATTCCCGGGCAATCTCGACCCGTGGGACGCGGCGCCGCAGTGATCGGCCGACTCCTAGCTTCCTTAAGTCAACGCTTGAACTGATCCGCAGCCGCGCGGCTCGCGAGTGGTGGCGGTTCGCGCGCCGGGTATGCCCTGTTCAGGGCTTGCAATGCTGGACGGACTGGATCGTCGGGTGGGTGCGGCAATGACCGCGGCAGAACGGGGCGCGTGATCCAAGTCCCTCCGATTTCACGCCGCTCGAGTGTTCGATGCGGCCGGAGGGCCCGGCGATAGAGAGGCGTCGCTGGGTACATCGCACGGGCGGACCGAATGGTCCGCCCGTGCGTTTTTGCGCGGCCTGCGGGCGGGCAGACGAACGCGAGGTCGGGAACGGGGCTGTCGCGCTGGCTGAAAATGGGGTGAATCCTTTACGCAAGATCTGTAAAATGTCAGTCGTCCGTGATCGGGCGGAGCCGTCGGGTCGTCCGGGGCGCGGGCATTCACGTCGTGTTTGTTCACCGGGGGGGATCGAAATGGCTCGGTGCAGGTGGAGGTGTGATGCCGCAGCGCGTCTTTCCGCCCATGCCGGAAATCGGTCATCCCGAGACCTACTACGCCAAGATGGTCCACCGGGCCGATAAGGCCGCCGACACCTTCGCCCACGAGGCGTACAAGGTGGGGCAGTACGTCACGCTGGCCATGGACCCTCACCTGACGTGGGACCAGAAGCTGAAATACGTGACCCACGCTCTGAAACGGCACTGCCAGCCGCCGCCGTTCCCGGACGACGAGGTGTGGATGTTCTACCGACAACTCGCCGACCTTGTCCGCCAGCATGCGGGTCAGGAAGCCCTGCGGATCGCGAGCCTGGAAGACGATCTTTACGCGGCGCGGCTGTCCATGGGACAGAACCGCGACAAGATTGCCGAAGATGCGGAGATCTTTTTCGGCAGGCTTGTCCCCTGCGAGCAGACACCCGCCTGGTTCAACGAAGAGGACTACCAGCAGCTCCGACTGATCCGCGATCAGTGGATTTAGACCTCGGGCGCCGGTATAGGTGATCTACCCACAGTCGCGATCTGCGGTCGCGGTTACGATTGCGCGCTCCTTCGCGCCAGCGGGCGCGGCGTTTGATCGCCCGGACGCGGATTGCCGATGCTGGTGGGGTAGGAGGAGCGCCCTAATGTTGTTCTGGCTGTCGCGGGCCGTGTCCGATAACCCCCTGCACATGCTCTGGCATTACGCCCATGGGCGGATGCCGGACTGGGCGAACGGCAGCGACGGTGCGGTCGCCTGGATCAAGCGCGAGCACCGCGGCATCCAGTGGCTGGACAAGATTCACCTGCCCAAGAAGTCCCAGCACCTCAAGTACATCCTCCAGCCCAAGTTCACGATCAAGAGCGATACGGCATTTGAGCAGGTGGTGCGCGCCTGCGCGGATTTGAAGCGCGAGGGGAAGACCTGGATCCGCGAGGAACTGTTTCGGGCCTATTGCGCACTGCACCGGATGGGGTTTGCCCACAGTTTTGAGGCGTGGGACGGCGACAAGCTGGTCGCGGGCGCGTTCGGGCTGCAGGTGGGGGCAATCATGACGATCGATTCGGTGTTCCATCATGTGAGCAATGCGGGGATGGCGGTTTACGGCCAGACGCTGCTCCGCCTGCGCGACCGGGGGTTCAAGCTGGTGGACGTGAATTACGTTTCCGGGCCGTTCGCGCGGTTCGGTGAAGAGTGGGTGCCGCAGTGGCGGTTCGAAGAGTTGTTGCGCGAGCTGATGAGCCAGCACCCGACCCTGGCGGACGACAAGCCCGCCCCGCGGTTGCCGGCCGGTGTTTCGCGGATGCTGCCGGTGTCGCGGATGATCGAGAGGATCGTGGGGAAATTCCGCAGTCCGTATACGAAGTCAACCTCCGTTGCGAACAAAGGCGAGGACCGGGTGGAAACGGACGGCGCCAAGCCGCAGGCGGCGCAACATGCCGCGGTCGATTGAAGGATTCGCAAAATCCCGGTCGATAGATAATCAACATGAACGACCATTCGGCCGCACCGGGGGGTGCCGGCATTTCGTCCGCGACCACGACGACGACGCCCACGCCGATCTCACAGCCGTCGCAGCCGATCACGATCGATCGCGATCGTCGCCGTGAGAACCGCAAGCCCGTGCAGAGCAAGGCGACGCTCACGGTGCTGGACGGGCCGGCGGCGAACCAGTCCTACGAAGTGCTGACGCGCGACCTGTCGCTCAGCGGGATCTCGTTCCTGCTGCGCGAGGCGCTGTCGGTCGGTCAGACCTGCCGGATCGAGTTTCAGACGCCCGGGGGCGTGACGTCGCACCTGTGCGAGGTGGTCCGCGCCCGCCCGGTGAGCAACGGCCGGCACGAGATGGCCGTGCAGTTCCGGGGACGGGCGTAGCTCGCTCCCCGAGGCGCGTAGGCAGTTTCCCCACCCGCGCGCGTAAGCGTCCAAACGCATTCCTTACAATCGGTTAGCGTTGTATTGGGTTTGGTGACGATCTTCACATCGCGGGGGCAAAACTCTCGGGCCGCGCGAACATTCGGCGGCCGACGAACATAGGCAATGTTTGAGGAAGCGCCCGAACGGGGTGCTTCGGCCGCCGCGCCAATTTGCGACACACGCGTCCGGGAAGACGACGATTGTCGCGGGAGAAGTCTCTATGCCCGACGAGGGACAAGGTTTTGGAATCATGTCGATCGAACAAGCACGCTCACGTCTGACTGAAATTCACCGGCAGATCTGCCACGACAAGGGACGGGTGGAGATCCGCGACGGGCAAGCCTGCTGCGTCCTGATCAGCAAGGAAGAGCTCGACACGCTCGAGGAGGCGCTGGAGATCCTGTCCAACACGACGCAGATCCAGAAGGTCGCGCGGACGATCGCGGCGCTGACGCACGCGGTAGCCCAGGGGCCGCTGGTGGTCGAGGAAGAGGTGGGTTCGAATTAGCGCGAGAGGGCGGCGTCGTCGCGTGCGGGAGCGGATCCAGGGCGGCGCTCTGGTCGCGTAGCTCCCGGCGCGTGCAAGAAGCGCTTACTTCTTCAACTCGGTCCCCTGCACCTCGTGCCGCTTGCCGTCGGCGGTCTGGATGGCCCACGACTTGATGTCGCGGATGGGGGGCAGCCGACCAGCAATAGCCGGCCATTTTTCTTTCCCGCCGCCGCGTCCTTCGGCGGCTTGGTTTCCTTATCTGTCTGAAGATCAACGATGACGGTCTTCGAGGACCTGATGGCCGACATGCTGGCGAACGATTCGCCCGTGTAGCCGGAGAGGGCGATCACGAACAGGCTCCCCGGTGGGAAATGAAACTCCTTGGGCCACTCCACCCCGAGCTCCCCGAGCCTGGCCGCGGCGGCCTTTTCGTCGTACGCGTAGAAGACGGCGTCAGGCGCCGACTTGTCGAGCGTGACGAAGGCGTCCTGCATCAGAACGTAGGAGGGTAACTCCTGCGGCCCATCGGCACGGAGCGATGTGCTCAAGAGCAGGCAGCCGAGGACGAGGAACCATGCTGAGGAATTGCGCATGAGATTTCCTTTCACGCCGCATCGTGCGGGCTCACGGGATCGCAGCCAGATCCGCGCACGACGTGATCACGGTATGCGCGCCCGCCATCGTAGCCGCCGTTGGGCGCGACGAGAAGTTCAGCGCCGCTGGCGACGGGAATGGGCCGCAAAGCGTTACCCATGGCCGCGGGTAAATGCGCGGCCAGGTCTTCGCGCGGGAGCAGGACACATGGCGGCTCCATCGGGGGGACAATGACGCATCCGGCCGCGCGCGAGAACTCGAAGATGAACGATGCGATCGCTTCGCCCAGTTCGCCCAAGGCGAACATGACACCACGGAACGGTTCACCGCCACAATCGAGCCCCTTGGCGTACATCTCAACGTGCGACCCGTCTGCGAGGTGGACGTCGTGCGCGCCGAATTGCGGGCGACGGTCGTAACGATGTCGCTCAAGGACGGCTCGCGCTGCCGCCGCGTCGGCGGGCGCTTTGGCCCCGTCTCGAAAGGTCGCGAGGAACAGGTCAAAGCTCATGTGTGGTGGCGGATTCCGTCCGGATACTCGCCGTAGTTGATCCTACCGGGGTGCTTGACGCCCGTCTGTGTCGGCTGGGTCGTTCAGCGACCGAACAGCCGGGACCACCATCCCTTTCTTCTCTCCGGGAACGCCGTTGCCGCTCGCGCGCGCAGTTCCGCTGTCACGCCCTGATCGGCCGCGCCCACGGGCCGGATTACGATGAATTGGCGGAACTCCCACTGGCCCGGCGGCGGCGGCGGCTCACCGAACTTATGGGCCATCTCGGCCTCCCCTTCGGCCGATTTCCGTCCGTCGATCGAGCACCCGAAGATTAATCCCCCGACCGGTGTGTTGGCGCCGTACAGCTTGCACCAGTGAAGGCGCGGCTCGCAAAGGTAGCCGGTAAGGGTATCCAGCATCAGCGTAAAGGGGGGCTGGGAATTCAACCGGACACGGGCCTGACCGTCGGAATCGTTCAGGACCTGCAATTGGCCGAGCACGACGTCCCACTTGATTGCCCGATCAAGCCCAACGGTGAAGCTGTCCAACGTCAGTGTTCCAGTCCCCGGCCCCTCGGGCCGCTTGCCGGTGAATAGTGTCTCCAGAGGCGGAAAGGTCACGTCCATGAACGTGTTCGCGCAGAGCTCAAGGGCGCCTTCAAGTGACGGCCCGCGTTGCGTAACGAGGTCAGTTACCGCAAACTCGCCCAAAGAAGGCGGCTCCAGCACGATCTTTATCTCGATCGAACCAATGAAGCCATGCCCGGGTGGTTCGTTGAGCTCGAACTTTGCGACCTGCGTCTGCTGTCGGTACAGCTCCAGGCGATCATGCCCTGTGGCAATCCCGGTGCCGACGCGGGCTGGTGCGAGGCCGCGATCGCGTAGGCGCTGCTCCCAGGTGCGTTCGATGACGCTGAAGTCCGGCTTCGGCACGCCCGACGGCCCTCCTGAACCATGGTAGTCTGGATCTACCGTGCACCCTCCGCGAACGGTTCGCGTGATACCGTTTGCGCAGAGTTGGAGCCCTTATAGCCGGCGATCGGGCAACTCTCAATAAGGCCTGAAGTCCCTCGCGAGACCGGCAGGGCGGCGCTGAAGCACGCGGTGGCGCAGGGACCGCTGGTGGTGCAGGAAGAGGTGGGGTCGAATTAGCGCGATTCCGGTGTTTTGCGCGGGAAATCGTTTGGGGCGGTGTTCTGATTTCGACGCATGCGCGGGCCGTCACCCGTTCGCCGCCCGGAGTTCATACCGCTTCGCGCGCTCGGACAATTGCATCTTGGTCGCCGCGTCGCGCAAGGCGAGCCAGAACTCCGTCGTCACCGGATGATCTTCCGCGTAGGCCTCGAGCATTTCACACGCGAGTTCCAGTTCGTTGTGGCCGAGGAAATCCTGATACTCCTGGAACGTCTTGTCGGATGCCGCAGATTCTGGCAACGTGCTGCGCGCCCTGACGAGGTCGGCCTCAACGAGTTTCCAGAGATTCCAGAGGTCCATGCTTATCGCCCAGAAGGGGACATTCAGAATATCCGGGGAACTTGCTTGGTGGGCCGAGGCCGATGGACGGATATTCCGGATGTCCCCGTTGGCGTTTACTCCAGTTGCGCGCGAAAACCGAGTGCACCTTCGGTGCGACCGCTAACTGCCGGCGGCCTGAGGACCAGTGTTGATCGTTTACCGTGTCCCCTCGTAGTAAAACTGCTCGCGCGTGATCTGGTCGTCCTTCACGGTGTAGAGGCCGACCTCCTCCAGCGTCATGCGCTGGCCGGTGGTTTTGGACGTGACGTCGAACGTGAAGTGGACGGCGAACTGTCCGGACGCATGGTCGCCCGATCCGGTGGCGCTGTCGAAGAACGGGCCGCGGACCTTCTCACCGTCGATCGTCTTGTCGGCGGCCCAGCGGCGCGACTTCTCGATGACCGGCCGCTTGCCGGCGACCTGTTCGCCGCTGGCTTCGACCGAGACGATGTCCGGGGCGTACATCGTCTCCATCACGTCGAAGTTTTTCCCCTGGTTGCAGAGCTCGACGAACTTATCGGCGACGGTCTGAACGCTCATGGTGCACTCCTGACTTGAGTTCGACGTTGGCCGGGGCGCGCGTGCGGCGCGCCGAACGAGGTGCATCGGATCCGGCGTCACGACGCGCTAGACAGCGTAGGCGCGCGGGTGCCGTCGATCCACAAGCCTCATATTGCTCCCGATTGAATCGAATGCGGTTTGCATTCGCAACAGGCGGCTATTCCGCGCCGCGTGAGGCGGCGGGTTCGCCCTTGCTCAGGTGCTCGTGCACGACGACCCACGAGTCCCCGCGCCGGGCCAAAACCGACGTGCCGCGACCGCGGCCCGACGCCGGCTGGCCGCGCACGATGCCGGACCACTCGAATCGATAGACGCACGCGGCGAAATCGGCGGACTGCGCCACCCACACGACCTCGCTGATCCGATAGGTCTCCTCCTCGATCGCCTCGAAGTTCCGCCGGATCGCTGCCTCCACGGCACGTTTGCCCACGTGGCTGGTGCCGTCGCTGAACCAGTAAACCGCGTCGTCGTCGATCAACCGCAGCATGCGATCCAGATCGCCGCTTCCGCCGGCGGCTTCGTATTCGCGCATGAACTGGTGCGGAGTCATGGGGCCTCCCGTCTGCTTCGCCGCGTGCCCGGATCGTGCGGCTAAGAAGCAAATTCATAACCCGGATTGGCGGTACGGTCACCTGCACCTGCGGTGCCACCGCTAACTGCAGACAGACGCGACAATGCTTTGCGCCGAACCCGCCGGTCGATATGTTGCTGCCCGTGAGCCCCTGCCCAAATATCTTCCGGTTGTCCGTCGCGCTGCTGCTGGTCCTCCTGCCACCCCTGGCGGGCGGCTGCGGTCCGTTGAAGACCCGATCGGCCGTGCCCAAGGACCAATTGCGCGCGGGGCTGCTCGACGGATACGGCGACGTCCGCTATTGGGGCGACGAGCCCAGCGAGGAACTCCACCAGGCCTTCATCGAGAGCTGGAACCAGGAACGGGTTGCGCTGGG
>DATBFY010000201.1:0-9023 GCA_036558265.1 Tepidisphaeraceae bacterium
AGGGAATTCCAGGTACAGTCGCAGCCGCTTGTTTGTCGCCGCGGTAAAGAACGCATCGTCGAGCGCCGTTTGGTGCGTCGGGTAGCCGCCCGCCAGGACCAAGAGCCCGGTCCCCTCCCCAGCACGCTCGACGGCCTCGGCGGGCGTGTCGAACCGGGCGACGCCCGCGGTCGTCGTGCCGCCCAGCGCGAGGTAAACGTCGTTGTGCGCCGAGCAGCAGAAAGTCAGGCCCGGTGCCGCAAGCACGGGGCGGGTGCCGGCGAGCAGGACCACGGACACGACGAGACGCCGAATCAGGTCGCGCGGATTCATCCACTCCTCCCCTACCGCGCCGCGCCCCCACAGTTGCGTGATGTGCGCCGGCGTACCCACTTCAGTGGTGCGCGCGACGGAGAATCCGACGCCTACCTCGCCGGTGGCAACGCCCGCGGCGCCGGTGGGCTGGGCGGTTGTCCCCCGTTGTTCGTCGGCGTGGCGCCGGGCCGGATGTTATATCGTCCCTGCAGGATCGCACCCGCCCCCACCGCCAGCGCCGGCGCGGTCACGTCCCCCGTGATCTCCGCCTCCGGGCCGACCAGCACCGGCCCGCGGCTCGTGATCGCCCCCTTGACCTTGCCGCGCACCACCAGCCCGCCGCAGTTGATCCGGTCCGCGATCACGTTCCCCTTCTTCTCGATCGTCACGATGCCCAGGGTCTCGATCGCGCGGCGGGCGTCGTACTTGTCGATCCGCTGGTCTTCCAGCTTCAGCGACTTGTGGCAGAACTTGCAGGTCATCGACATCGTCTTGCGCCCGACCTCTTGCGGCTTGTTGCAATAGAGGCAGACGACGACCTGCCGGTCATCCGGAGAGGGGACTTTGGTGTCGCCGAGCGCCATCGCGTGAGATTGTAGGGTCGTCCGACGGTTCGCGTAACGCCGCGCGGTTGAGGCCCGGTCACTTCGGTGACCAGGCCCTGAAACTAGTATCGGCGGCGAAGCGCGACTTACCGCGTCCGCCCGGCCAAAGGACCGATAATCCGCGCGGATTGACGCTCTGCCATCCGCCGGGCGAACGCGCGGCCTGCTACCGAACTCTACAACTCACTTGACCGGTTGGTTCTGCGGGACCGCGCCGGGGAGCTGCGCGGGCTTGCCGCCGCTGGGCTGCGGGCCGCCACCCTTCTTCACCGCGTCCGGCCCCACCGTCACGTGCCCGACCAGGATCGCCCCCTCGTCCACCACCAGCCGGCTCGAACGCAGGTCCCCCTCATACCGGGCGGACTGCTTTAGCTCCACCCGGTCGTTGGCGTTCAGGTTGCCATGCACGTCGCCCTCCACCGTGATGGCGCCGGCGTCCACGTCCGCCTGCATCTTGGCCTCCTTCGAGACGTGAAGGCGGCCGGGGGTGTTGACCTTGCCTTCGAGCTTTCCGTGGAGGCGCATGCCTTTTTCGTAGGAGAGTTCGCCCTTGAACGTGGCGTCAGGACCGAGGATCGTCGGAAAATCCTGGGTGGGGGGGTTGTCGGCCATCGTGTTCTGCCTCCTGCGTTGGGGGACTCAAAAACAAACAAACTAAAGAGTGAACTTCCCGCGGGACGCTCCGGTCCAGGGGTGAAAGATGGGCGGATTATACTGATGGGTCAGAACGTCACAATTGCACCGCCCCACGAAAGCCAACAATTCGTTTGCCCGAACGGCGGCCGAACCCCAACTGTTGACAGATCCCTCGCTTAAGCTTATAAATGAGGGTCTTTTAGCTCGGAGCAGACCCAGACCCCTGTGATTGACGATGGCGTCAACCACAAATGACGAAAGGAGTTGGGGTTTCGTGGCCAAAATCAACAAAAAGACCTCCGCGAAGAAGCCGCGGGCGAAGGCCAAGGCGGCCACGCGCACCGTCGCTCGAACGACCAGCCCTCCCAGAACCAAATCCACCACAAAAGCCCGATCCGCCGTCTCCGCCAAATCGTCTCACAAGCCTGCTCCGCAAAAGGCGACGGTGAACAAGCCCGCCAAAGCGATCCACGCGAAAAACGCCAGGCCCGCCCCCGTCATCAAGCCCGTTTTGAGCGCCAGGTCGGCAAATTCCAGGCCCAGCAATGGCAAGGCCGCCAAGCCCCCGCTCGTGCCCGGCGGCACGCTCGTTCCTCCTCCGATCGCTAAGCCCAAGCCCGGAAAGAACTTGGCCGGACTCTCCACCAAAGAGCTCGAGTTCTTCCGCGACCTGTTGCTGCAGAAGCGGCGGGAACTGGTCGGCGACATGTCCTCGATGGAGCGCGAGGCCCTCCAGCGGGGGGCGGAGAACCTCTCTAACCTCCCCCTCCACATGGCCGACATGGGCACCGACAACTATGAGCAGGAATTCACCCTCGGGCTGATGGAAAAAGACCGACAGCTCCTGCGCGAGATCAATTCCGCCCTGATCAAGATCAACGACGGCACTTACGGCATCTGCGAGGGCACCGGCAAGCCCATCAGTAAAGTGCGGCTTGAGGTCCAGCCGTGGGCCCGCTACTCGATCGAGCACGCCCGAAAGCTGGAAAACCGCGGCGTACGGTAAGCGAGGCATTTAGCGACGAACCCCGGGGCAAAAGGACGGCACTCCTTTTGCCCTTTTTCATTCTCCGGCTAACGTTGGCCGATCCGATGTCCTTTCCCACCGACAACTTCAAGTCCCCCTCCGCCGTGGCGCGGTTCATCCTGGTCTGCCTCATCGGGGTGGCGTTGGACCTGTGGACCAAGGGTTACGCCTTCGCACACCTCTCGCTGGCGGGCGCGGCGCACGACGGCAAGCCGATGCGGGTGGTCTTCATCCCGGGATGGGTGCACTTCGAGATTACCACCAATCACGGGGCGGTCTTCGGATTGGGCCAGGGACAGAAGTGGTTGTTCCTGGGGGTGTCAGCGATCGCGATCGGGTTCCTGAGCTATCTCTTCGCCACCAGCCGCAACCAGCGGTTGTACCAGTTCATCCTCGGTATGCTGCTGGCGGGGGTGCTCGGCAACATGTACGACCGGATCGTGTTCGGCTACGTCCGGGACATGATTCACGCCCTGCCGGGCTGGCGCTGGCCCGGGACATGGCACCTGGGCGGCTATCCGGGGGAGGTGCGCGAGGTGTTCCCCTTCATCTTCAACGTCGCCGACATCCTCCTATGCGTGGGGGTGGGGTTGATGATCGTGTACAGCATGTTGATGCCGGTGAAGCGCCCCGCCAAGGCCGACGAGACCGCGCCGGCGACCGCCTGAATGAACCCACTTCCGGAGAATGATGAAGCCTACATGCGCCGCGCTCTGCGCCTGGCCATGAATGGCCGCGGCCGGGTCGAGCCCAACCCGATGGTCGGCTGCGTCATCGTCAAGGACGGGCGGGTGATCGGCCAGGGCTATCACGAGCAATTCGGGGGCCCCCATGCCGAACCCAGTGCCCTGGCCAACTGCACCGAGTCTTCAGTCGGGGCGACGGCGTACGTCACGCTGGAACCCTGCTGCCACACGAACAAGAAGACTCCGCCATGCGTGCCGCGACTGATCGAGGCGGGGTTGGCGCGGGTCGTGATCGGGTGTCTCGATCCGAACCCGGACGTCAACGGCAGGGGGGTGGCGATGTTGCGCGCCGCGGGAATTGTCGTAGACGGCCCGCTCCTCGAGCCCCAAGCCAGGCAGTTGATCGCCCCATTCATCACGCGCACCAGGCTGGGAAGGCCCTATGTCACGTTGAAGTGGGCTCAGACGGCGGACGGAAAGGTGGCGGGGGCGGGGGGGCGTCAGATGCAGATCAGCAATGCGATTTCGCGCCAACTCGTACACGAGTTGCGCTCCCGGTGCGACGCCATCCTGGTGGGGGTCAACACGGTGCTGGTGGATGACCCGGCGCTGAACGCCCGGTTTGCGCGCCTGCGTCGCGATCCAGCCCGATACGTGCTGGATCGGGATCTTCGGACTCCTGTGGATGCGCAGTTACTCACAGATCGCGGCGCACCGACGACGCTGTTCTGCGGGCACGATACGTCCGGGCCGTTTCGGCACCGTAGGGAAGCACTGCAAGCGGCCGGCGCGACCGTAACGATGATCAACACGGATGCCAGCGGGCGGCTCAAGCTTGCCGATGCGCTGGGGCGCATCTTCGGAGCGTCCAACGCCGAGCTGTTGGTCGAGTCGGGGCCGACTCTCGCAGCCAGCTTCCTTGCCGCGGCGGATGGGGTCGACCGAGTCTGGGTCGTTCACTCGCCGACAAGGATGGACGATCCGACCGCACCGGCCGCGGCGGAGATCCCCGGACACTTTGTCGAGAGTGGCCGCCTGGACCTCGGCGGAGACACGCTGATCGAGTACCTGAACCCGAGCAGTCTCGCGTTCTTCGCCAATACGCCGTCGGCCGATCTGGTTCTTGCCCGATCGTGACTTGCCTACTTGAACGCAGGTCGGATGGCATCGAGGACCTCGGGCCGGTTCTGGATCGCGAACGGTTCGCCTCGATCCATCCGCGGACCCGGGTCGCTGGTGAACCACTTCCAGAGGAAGACACCGCGGACGTAATCGTGTCGGCCGGCCTGTTCCAGGGCGATCTTGTAGAGGCGGGCCTGATACGCGGTGCTGGGGCGATTGACGTCATATGCCCAGGGACGCGCGGCCGCGTTAATACTGGCCGTATAGCCCAGCTCGGTGAAACAGATCGGCTTGTTCCACTTCCGCTGGAAAGGCGTGAGCTGCTCGTCATAAAGCCGGGTCCAAGCCTGGCGAAGCTCTTCGTCCGAAGCGTTCTCCAGGTCAGTCAGGGGCATGTAAGCATCGATGCCGATGCAATCGACGGCGTCCCACCACGGAACTTTGGGCCATTCGGCGAAGGCAGCCGAGTAGATCAGGTAGCCGTCATATTGGGTGCGAATCTGGGCGATCAGCGTCCGCCAGCGTCCTTCCTGGACTTTGCTGGTGCCCTCGAGCTCGCAGCCGACGCTCAGGGCTTCGGCGTGGTTTTCGGAGGCGATCCGGGCTTGTTGGAGGATGTACTGGCCATACTGGTCGAACCAGGTCTGCCAGTCGTCCTCGCGGGTCATCGCGATGTCGCCGTGCCACTTCTTGTTCCCGCCAAAGTCGCGGGACCAGAGGTGGGGCTTGATGAGGACCTTAAGGCCGGCGGAATGGGCGTCCCGGATCGCCTGGGGAAGCCCGGCTTTCTCGGCGGAGCGCCCGAAGGAGACGGTGGGCCGGTCGACGGCGGGCATAAACGCAAAGTCCGTCAAACTGACCCAGTTGGCCCCCAACGCGGCGATGTCGGCAAGTTGCTTGCGACAGGACTCGGACCCGTAGCCGTTCCCACCGCGCATCGAATGGGCCAGGGCGATACCTCGAACCTGGAGTTGGGTGGGAGATGTGCGAGGAATTGGCGGCAGGATGATAATGGCGAACCCACCCAGGCCGAAAAGGGCGGTTGCGAAGGAGAGAAGTCGGCGTGGTCGCATTGTGACACGCGCATTCAGTGCGCAGGGAGGTTGGCGAGCAGGCGGTCGAGTTGCTCCTCGGTATTGTACAGATGGGCGGAGACTCGCAATCGATTTTCGCGCAGGGCGATCTCGGTGCGGTGGTTGGCCCTGAGACTGCGCCAGATCACTTGATGGTCATGCCTGGGGGAGACGAAGCTGACGATGCCGCTCCACTGTTCGTCATTGCGGGGGCTGATGACCTGATAGCCCTTGTCCCGCAGGCCGGTGATGAGATGGTCGGTCAGGAGCTTCAAGCGGGCGGCGATGTCGTCGATTCCCAGGCCCAGGAGGAGTTCGAGGCTGGCTTTGAACGCGAGCAGGCCCGGGACGTTGTGGGTGCCGCACTCGAAGCGGCGGGCATCGGGTTTGAGGGTGTAGTCGTAGTGGCCGTAGTCCTGGTCGTCGATCACGTTCATCCAGCCGACGCTCAGGGGGCGCAGGGTGGGCAGGAGCTCGCGGCGGCAGTAGAGGACGCCGGCCCCCTCGGGGCCGAGGAGCCACTTGTGGCCGTCGGCGGAGAGGAAGTCGATGTTCATGGCGCGGACGTCGATGGGCAGGACCCCCATGGACTGGATGGCGTCGATGCACAAGCGGATGTTGCGCTCGCGGCAGACCTGGCCGAGGGTCGCGAGGTCGTGACGCTGGCCACTGGCGTACTCGACGTGGGAGAGGGTGAGAAGGCGTGTTCGGGGGTGGTCGAGAGCCGTGCGTAGCGCGTCTAACGGAACCGCGCGCGATCCATCGGGCTGCGTGACCTCGGGCACGGTGATCAGCTCGACGCCGAGGCGGCGGGAGACGTCGATCCACGGGTACATGTTGGCCGGATATTCGACGTTTGTGGTGACGATGCGGTCGCCGGGTTGCCAGTCGATCGCGTTGGCGACGGTGGCGATGCCCTCGCTGGTGTTCTTGACGAAGGCGATCTCAGCGGCCTGGGCGTTGAGCATGGCGGCTGCGGAGATGCGGAGGGCCTCGATCTGCTTATAGAAGCCGGAATCGAGGTAGGCGTGGTCTTCGTAGTGCCGGGCGAAATGCCGGAGGGCGTCGGCGGCGCAGCGGGGCAAGGGGCTGACGCCAGCGTGGTTGAAGAAGTCGTGGTGGCGAAGGATGGCGAATTCGTGGGGGTTATTGATGTAGTGGGAGAGGTTCATGAATGCGAAAAGACGAAAAGCGAAAAACGTAAGGAGCGTGGGCGACGGGTGCCACGCGCCTTGTGACCGGTCGTATAATACTTGGCGGTCGCAACTTCGTGCGGTGGGGCGCATCCAATTTTCGGGTCGGAGCGCCGTCGTCGGTCGAATCCTTTCAGGATGGTTTGCGTGATGCGTGGAAAGCCGTTTGTCGTCGCGGTGCTGGGAACGGTGCTGGGGTTGTCGTCGGTCCAACCGCCGGTCGCCCGAGGGGATGATTTCATCCAGGAGTCAATCCCCAACAAGTGGATCACCCCGCTGATCCCGGAGGATCTCGAGAAGCTCGAATATCCGGCGTACTTCAAGGATCTGGACAAGGCCAAGCTTGAGTCGTTCACCGGGCGGTACAAGCTGTCGCTGCTGACGCTCAAGAAGGTGAAGGGTGGGGACCCGCTTCAGGTGGCGCTGATCAGGGCCACGTCGCTGGCGGCAATCGGGAAGAAGGAGGCGGCGCTCAAGACGCTGTCGGGGCCGGGGGTGGCGGATCAGCCGGCGGCGCAGATCAAGCGGGCGCGGATCCTGGCGGAGGTCGCGCGTTATGAGGAGGCGATCGACCTGTTGAAGAAAGTGTTGGCGGAGCAGAAGGACTCGGTCGCGGCACACTTTTACCTGGGGCAGATCAGCGAGACGGCGGGGCGGATGGAGCAGGCGCGGGCGGCGTACGATTTCTTCAAGCCGTATATCGACCGGTTGTTCTCCGAGGACTTCGAAAATGCCGAGGAGCTGACGCTGATCGGGCGCGGGATCGACCGCTGGGCGACGATCAACGCCGAGTACAAGAACCGCCAGGCGCTGCACAACCTGCTGCTGGAGAAGTGCTTTGGTCGGGCGTTTCTGACGCTGGATCGGGATTACTGGCCGGCGAAGGTGGCGGCGGCGGAATTCCACGTGGCGCGCGACGACGAGAAGACGGCGATCGAGCTGCTCAAGGAAGTGGCGGACGAGAATCCGAACGACATCCACACGCTGGTGCTGCTGGGGCAGCTCTCGCTCAAGCAGTTCAACTTTGACGGGGCGGATCACGCGGTGGACGCGATCCGCAAGGTGGATCCCGAGTCGGTCGAGGCGGACGTGCTGGAGACGCGCAACCTGCTCCAGCAACGTCGGCCCAAGGACGCCGAGCGGGTGATCACCCGGGTCATCGACCGCCAGCCGCGGAACATCGAGGCGATGGGCCTCCTGGCGGCGGTGTACGCGCTGCAGCTCAAGGAAGAGCCGATGCGGGCGGTGCTCAAGAAGGTGGAGGATTTGGACCCGGACAACGCGGTGGCGTACCTCGAGGTAGCCGAGCAACTGGCGGCGATGCGGCAATACCCGCGCGCGGCGGAGATGTACAAGGTCGCGATCAAGCGGGCGGATTGGTGGACGGATGCGCGGAACGGGCTGGGCCTGTTGTACACGCAGAGCGGTGACGAGGACGAGGCGTACGCGGTGCTGGAGCAGGCGCGGATCCTCGATCCCTTCAACTACTCGACGACCAACTATCTGCGATTGCTGGACGACTACCGCAAGTACGCCAAAAAGGAGAGCGAGCACTTCGTGGTCGTGTACGACAAGGACGTGGATCCGGTGATCCCGCTCTATTTCAGCGATTACCTGGAGAGCATCTACAAGGACGTGACGGGGACGTTCCACACCGAGCCGCCGCGCAAGACGTTCATCGAGGTGTTCCCGACGCACGACGCGTTCAGCGTGCGGACGACGGGCTCGCCGTGGATCGGGACGGTGGGGGCCAGCACGGGGCGGGTGATCGCGATGGTCGCGCCGCGCAAGGGGCGGCAGACGATGGGACCGTACAACTGGTCGCAGGTGCTGCGGCACGAGTTCACGCACACGGTGACGCTGGCGGCGACGGACAACCGCATCGCGCATTGGATGACCGAGGGGCTGGCGGTCTTCGAGGAGCGGACGCCGCTGCGGTGGGAGTGGGTGCCGATGCTGTACTCGGCCGTGAAGAAGCACCAGCTCTTCACGATGGAGAACCTGACGTGAAGGTTCGTGCGGCCGAAAAAGCCCAGCGACCGGCAGCTCGCGTACGCGCAGTCGTACTGGATCTGCACGTACATCGAGCAGACGTTCGGGCACGACAAGATGCTCGCCATGCTCGAGGAATTCCGCAAAGGCCGCGAGCAGAGCGACGTCTTCCCCGAGATCCTGGGCAAGAGCCTGTCGCAGTTCCAGGCCGACTTCTTCGCGTGGACGGAGAAGGAGGTCTCGACGTGGGGCTACGACGAGGAGACCAGCGCGAAGGTGAAGAAACTCACCACCGACGCCGAGGCCCTGGTCAAGGCCAGGAAGTACGACGACGCCGTGAAGGCGTGGCAGCAGATCGTCGAGCTCCGCCCGATGGACGCGCTCCCGCACCAGCG
>DATBFY010000202.1:0-14645 GCA_036558265.1 Tepidisphaeraceae bacterium
TCTGATGCGTTTGGCTCGCGAGTCACCAAAACCCCAGGAGTTACGAGTCGCACAAGGCGGTTAAATCATTCTGCTGACCGGTCTTGCGCGGCCCGTCCGGGTCGGTCGGCCAAGGAAAGGGTCCCGAGGCTCGACGGGGCAAATGTAGTGGACGGTGAGGGAAAGATCAATGACACGTGAGGGTTGGGGGTTCAGGGTTCAGCGTTCAGGTCACTTGTTCGGGCTGGTATCGGGAGTGGGTTGAATGGGCGTGGGGGTCAGTGCGGGGATGGGGGCGACCGTTGGGGCGGTGGTGGGCATCGTGGTCGCCGGTTGCTGGGCGGCGATCTGGGCGATCTCGTTCATCCCGGCGGCGTAAAGGTGGACCATCGGGTCCTTGTCGTCCTTCAAGATATTTGCAACGAGCTTCTTCTGATCATCGAGGGGCATCGCGCCGGCGATCATCATGCCGATGAGGCGGCGGGTGGGGTCGGCGTCGGCCAGGAGGCGGTCGCGCATCGGCACGACCTTGGTCTGGTCATGGGCGGCGGCGAGGAACGAGCCCCAGGTGGCGACGGCGGGACTGGGGTCGCTGGCGGCCTTGTTCATCGCC
Source organism: Tepidisphaeraceae bacterium (assembly GCA_036558265.1). Classification (GTDB taxonomy): domain Bacteria; phylum Planctomycetota; class Phycisphaerae; order Tepidisphaerales; family Tepidisphaeraceae; genus RYN-433. The sequence continues at coordinate 593 of DATBFY010000202.1, forward strand.
TCCAGGAATGACGTGATCAGGATGTTGATCTGCGCCGCCTGTTGCGGGTTGTTCTGCTGTTGCTGCTGCTGGGTGCGGAGCTGCTCGACCTCGGCGGCCATGAGTTCGAGGCTGCGCATCTTCTCGGGGACGGTGCCGGAGGCGACCAGGTTGCTCAGGGCGCGGAGGGCGTTCTCATTGAGCGGGAAACCCGTGCGCTCGGTAATGGAGGAGAAGGGGACGCCGTAACCGCACGGGCCGGAGCCGCCATCACCGCGGGGGTTGGTGCGGACCAGGCCGTAGAAGCTGAGCGTGGGGTTGGGGTACCGGTTGAGGACCTGTGCGAGCTGTCCCTGGTCGAGGCGGACGTTCTGGCTGATGGTCTGGCCGGGCTTGAGCACGAGCACCTGTCCGATGCGCTCGTAGGCGGCGCCGGTGATCATCTGCTGGACCAGACCTCGGAGCTGGGCGTCGAACCACAGGTCGTTGCGGATCACGCCCTCGGGGCCGATCGTGATGTCGTACTGGCTGATGTTCTTGATCGAGACGGTGGCGACCATGGGCTCGCCGAAGGGGAACAGGATGCGGTTGTTGGCCATCTCGGCGCGGAGGGTATAGAAGCCGCTCTTGGCGGCGGCGGGGTCGATGATCTTGAGCCAGTCCCTGGGGAAGGCGGCCAGCGCGTCCTTGATGTCCTTGGCGTCGTCGCGCGGGGTGACCTTGGGGCTCAGGTCGTGGAGGGTGTCGACCAGGACGGCGGCGAGGAGCCCGGAGGGATGCTGCTGGATGAGCCTGGCGGCGGCGTCATTGGCCTTTGATTTTTCGGCGGGGTTTTTGGCCCAGAGGAGATCGACGCCGGCCTGGGCGAGGACGTCCTGGTCGGCTACGGCGCGGAACTTGACGCCGGCCTCGTTGAGCTTGTCCTGAACGAGGAAATTCCAGCCCTCGATGCGGACGACGAGGGGGTCCTTCTCGGAAAGCAAAGCCTTGAGGGTGGGGAGGAGGCGGGTGCTTTCGGCGGGCTGATCGGCGACGTAGACGAGGTACCAGGCGAGGTCGCTGACGGCCTGGGCGTAGGGGTCGTGGAGGGTGGCGGCGAGGTTGGGGTCCGCGTTGAGTTTGGCAATGTCCGGGGAGAGATCGGGGATGGCCGGGAGATCGGGCGAATCGACGGGGCGGGTGGTGGCACCGGGGCCCGTGACACCCAGGCGCTGGCGGAGGGTCAGGACTCGATTGAGGGAGGCGTTGACGATCTGTCTGGCGGTCTTGGCGGCAGCGTCCTTGTCGCCGGTGCCTTTCTCGGAGAGCCAGCGGAGCAGGAGCGACTCGACGTCGCCGCCGTCCTGTTTCAGGAGCTGTTCGACGATGGTCCTGGTGACGGCGAGCAGTTGTGGCTGCCCCATGAGGTAGAGCTCGCTGGCGTAGCCGAGGGCGAACTCGCGGCCCATGGCGGTGCCGGTGGAGGTGGCGAGGTTGACGCTGAGGGTGTAGTAGCGGAGGGACTCCTCGGGCATGCCGGCGTCGGCGATCTCGCGGGCGACGCGGTAGGTCACCATCGGCTGGACCGGGTTGGACTTGACCATCGCCAGGAGGGTGCCGACGCGGTCGGCGGGCTTGGCGTCGGGGTCGTCGCCGTTGCTCTGTCGTTCGAGGCGGGCGCGGAGGGCGTCGAGGTTGACGGGGTTGAGCTTGAGGGACTGTTCGAGGAGGGAGCCTTCGAGGTCCAGCTCGCCGCGCTCGCGCGCGACCTGGGAGGCGCGGAAGGCGCAGTGGGATTTCACGGGGTCGGGCGCGCGGGAGGCGAGCAGTTTCCGGTAGTGTTCCAGGCGCGCCTCGGCGGTCTGGAGGCGGGTGGCGCTCAGGTCGATATAGTTGACCATCGCGAGCTGGTCGTCGGCGGACTGCTGGTTGACGGCGCGGTAGGCCTTGATCGCTTCCAGGGCCCCGTCGAGGTCGTGGAGCTGGAGCATGGCCTCGTAGAGCATGCGGGGGTAGCGGGGCTCGGTGGGATCGAGCCTGGCGGCGGCCATGAGAAAGGCGGCGGCCTGCTTGAAGTGCGGGTTGAGGACGACCTTCTGGCGGAGGGTTTCCTGGGCGAGGGAGGCGTAGCGGACGGCCAGCTCGGGGGAGGGGGCAGTGGCAGCTTCGGTGCTGGCGGCGGTGGAAGCGCCCTGGTCCTGTGCGCAAGCGCGGAATGGGGCGAGGCCGGCCAGCGAGGCGGCGATGAATACAATCCAGAATTTCGACTTGGACATGATGTTCCCTGGGGCGCGTGACCCTCGCGCGACGATTCGCGCACTTTTCGGACGGTCCGCGGCCCGTCCGTCGGTCTTATCGTCCGGCCAACCCCAGCGCAATAGCGGAGGCGGTGCAGACGATGCACGTCAGGAGGGCCGATAACTTCAGCACGGCGCAGACGGCGTCGCGGCGGTGGTAGACGCGCTCGACAACGAGCGTCAGCGCCACCGCCTGTGCCACCGACACCAGGGCGACGGCCGCGCAGCGCACGGCCCACGCCCCGATGATTCGCTTCTCCCAGCCCACCCAGGTGACGACCGCCTCGGCCCGCTGCCAGCCCCACAGGCCAGCGACGATCAGCCCCACCGTACAAACCACGCCCAGCGCGATCAACAAGCTCCTCATCACGCGACCTCCATGTCGTGCCCCCCACAGCGTACCGACTCTGGCATCATTTGCTACTTTTCCCACAACTCCCAGAGGATCGGGCGTTCCCCAGTCAATTCCTGGACGTCGGTCAGCAGTTCGACCCTACGGCGGAGGTAACTGGCCCACTCGGCCCGCCCGGTCCGCCTGGCGGCCAGGGCGAGCATGGCCTGGACCTTGGCGGCGTTGGGGGCGGGCATCGTTTCGGCGAGCTCGACCTTGGTCTGGAGCCCCTGGCAAAGGGATTCCCATGCGCCGATTCTTGCCAGATAGTCGGTCTGAACACGCAGGAGATTCAGGGCCTCGGCAAGGGTCAGGCGATGATTGTACAGGCCGGCAAGCGCCTCGTGCGTCCCTCGAAGATCACCCATCTCCAGGAGCGAATCGGCCAGGAGCAGCCGCCCGGACTTGGAGACGTGCTCGGGGGTGCCCTTTTTGGCGGACAGCACCTCGCGGCAGAGCAAAGCCGTGTCGGGCCAGCGCTTTTGGGCGAGCCGCAGCACCGCGAGGTTCAGCAGGCTCATTGATTTGATCGACCGCGACATCGAAAACGCGCGCAAGGACTGCTCGATCTGCACCTCGGCCTGATCGAGCCGGCCCGATGCGAGCAGCGACGACGATTCGGCGGCGAGGCGCGAGCCCTTGACCGTGCGGTACCACAGCACCAGCCAGACCGCGCCCAGCACCATGAGCAGGATCGTCGGGTCGAACTTGCCCATCGGCACGAAATGCAGCGCGAGGATGAGCCCGACGCCAAAGCCCAGACCTGCCTTGAGCAGCGTGCTCATGGTCAGGTCGCGGCGGAAGCAGGTGATGGCCTCGTTGACGGAGATCACGCGGCGGCCTCCTTCGCGGGCGCCGCGGCGGGCGTGTACTTCTCGCCAAGCGGGGCGAGCTCGGGATATCGGCGGATCAGCTCCTCGGCCGGGGAGAGAAGCGTGGCCCGCTCGTACGCGGCGGCGGCCTCGGCGTCCCGGTCGAGCAGGTCGTACGCCCGCGCCGCCAGGGCGTGGACGTCGGCGACTCGGTGACCGAGCTGAGCGCGCATCGCGGGCAGGCGGCTTTGGACGATATCGATCGCCTCGGCGGGGTGGCCGGTCTTCACGTCGCGGTAGATCTCGACCAGGGCCAGTCCCGCGGAGTCGGGCGCCACGCGGCGCAGGTCAGAGAGCGCCTTGTCCACGTCGAAGAGCTGGTCCTCGTGGAGCAGGGCCATCGCGCGCATCACCTTGAGCGAGTGGGTAGCCGCCGGGTCCATGCGCGCGTTCTCGAGCAGGTAATTCTGCACGGCGATCGCGTCGGCGAAACGGTGATACCGCGCCAGCACGCTCGCCAGGTAAATCAGCGCCTGCAGCCGCGCCGCGCCGCTGCGCGTGGGCTGGGCGAGCAGCGCGTCGAGCATGGCGCCGGCCTGGTCCCAGCGTCGGAGTTGAACGAGCTCCTCGACGGCTTCGAGCCGCTGCTGTTCCTGCCGCTGCTGCTTGACGGCGTGGGAGGCGAAGACGCTCATGCCGATGATGACCCCCAGCATCAACAGGAAGCCCAGGGGCTGCACGACGTTCTGGAGCTGTTTGTTCTGCCCGGCGGCCCAGGTGCTGGTGAGGATGAACAGGGCCGCCGCGAGCATGGCGTACCAGGCCCAGATCGGGCGCGGGCGCGGCTGACTCGCTTCCAGAAGGTGCGGTACGTCGAGGAATGCTGTCGGGGTTTCGGACATCGAGGGGGAGAGTGTACAGGAAAGGAATCGAAGGATGAAGGATGAAGGCAGAAGGATGAAATGAGGCGACGTCAATCGGGCAGGTCGAGCGTTTGAAAGGTCTTCCAATTGTAGGAGCTGCCGAGGTTGACGGCTTCAATCTGGCCGAAGGTCGCGCGGGCGGCGACGTGACTGTGACCACAGAAGACCCGGCTGACGTTGTCGAATCGGCGGATCACGTCGCCCAGGCGCTGGCTCCCGAGGTAGGCCTTGACGAATTCGAGCGGGCCGGCGCGTGGCGGCGGGAGCAGTTCGCGGAAGGGGACGTGGTGCGTCGCGACGACCACCTGCGAGGCGGTCGGGCTCACCGCTCGGAGATGATCCTCGAGGCGCTCGGCGCACTCGGCGGCGAACTGTACGTCATTGCGGTGCAGCTTTACGAACGTGCCGTCGTTCCACCGCACCCTGATCTCCAGCGCCGCGGGGGTGATGTCGGAGCGGTCGGCCAGCAGGTCGTTGCGGTTCAGTTGTTCCGCCGCGCCGGGCGAGAGCTTGGCCTGGTAGAAGCGCTGGGGGATGGCCAGTTGTTCCGAGGCAAAAGTGTAATCGTACCAACCGATGGTCCCCACGACGGCCGCGCCTCCGGCGACCAGCGGCTCGGTCTCGAGCCATCGCCAGCCCAGCGCGCGGACCCGGCGGGGCAGCTCGTCGGTGAAGAGGAAGTAACTGTCGGGACCGCGGGTCCACAGCTCGTGATTGCCGCAGAGGAAGAGTTTTGGCCCCTTGAGCGTAAATTGGGAGAGGCAGGCTTCGAGATGCTGTCCGTCGGCGACGGCGGTGTCGCCGACGAGCAACAGCGCGTCGCCGCCGGTCTGGTTCATCTGTTTGATCACATCGACCGCCAGCGCTTTGGAACGGCCGTGGTTGTAATGGAGGTCGGCGGTGACGAGCAGGCGCATGGGAGATTTAGAGCGTATCCGAAAGGCACGTGGTCGAGCCACGGCGCGAAACCGCAAGCGGTGGATCGGAGTTACGGTTATTCGAAATCGTGATTCAGGGCAGACACATTGTCCGTGCGGCCGAAAGAAGGGCGGCGTTGTTACGACTATTCTTGTGAGCCTCGTGAGCGAGGGCTATCATCAGACCGTCTTGATGACAGCAGCAGAGGAAACCAATAATCGCCCCATGTCACCGCTGGTCGTGGACAACGTGGTCAAGCACTTCCGCCAGGGCGACCGCGAGGTCTCCGCTCTGGCGGGCGTGAGCCTGGACGTTGCCGCGGGCACGTTCCTGGCGGTCATGGGCGCCAGCGGTTCGGGCAAGAGCACGTTGCTGCACCTGATGGCGGGGCTGACGGCGCCCGATTCGGGCCGGATCGTCATCCGCGGCGAGAACCTGGCGGAAATGAATGACCGCGAGCTGACGCTCTTCCGCCGGCGGCACATCGGCCTGGTTTTCCAGTCGTTTAATTTGATCCCGACGCTGACCGCCGAGGAAAACGTCGCACTGCCGCTGCTGCTGGACGGGCGGAGCGAATCGGAGGTGATGCCGAAGGTGCGCGAGCTGATCGAGAGCCTGGGACTGACGACGCGGTGCGACCACCGTCCCGACGCGATGAGCGGCGGGGAGCAGCAGCGCGTCGCGATCGGAAGAGCGCTGGTGACCGAGCCGGCCGTCCTGCTGGCGGACGAGCCGACCGGGAACCTGGACTCGAGCAACAGCAAGTCCGTTTGCGAGTTGTTGAGAGACCTGTCGCAGATCCACAACAAGACGATCGTGATGGTCACGCACGAGCCGACGGTGGCGGCGTACGCGCAGGAGGTCGCGGTGCTGAAGGACGGACGGATGGTCGAGCGGTTCACGACGCAGGAGACTAACGGCGGGCAGGGACTGGCGCTGCGGTATCAGGAATGTTTAAGGTAGGGCGAGTTGCGCGTAGCACGGGCGCCTCGCCCGTGTCTTAGGATTTTCACGGGCGGGGCGCCCGTGCTACGAGGCATCATGCCGCTCGGGAAACTGGTTCGGTCCAACCTCGCGACGCGCAAAGTACGGACGGCGCTGACCGTCGGGGCGATCGCGCTGGCGGTCAGTCTCGTCGTCGCGGTCACCAGCGGGTACAAGTCGGCCGAGGGGGCGATCCTCAAGTACCTCGTCACGTACATGGGATCGACCGACGTGCAGGTCACCGACAAGGCGGACTTTCGCGCCGGGGTGAGCGAAGACCTGGTCACGCAGATCCGCAAAGATCCGGCCGTGCGTCTGGCGGTCGGCCGGCTGGAGACCGACACCGGGTTGATCGACGCGGCGGGCAAACCGGTGTTCGGGCGGGCGGCGCAGTTGATCGGCGTCGATCGCCCGGCCGACGTGGACATCGTCCGCACGCCCGTGGACGCCGGCCGCTGGTTTGATACCCCCACCGGCGACGTGGCCGTGATCGACCAGCAGGCCGCCGAGGTGCTCAAGGTCAAGCTCGGCGACACGATCAACCTTCCCGGGCTGAACGGAAACCGCAAGTTCACGGTGGTCGGCATCTGTCACAAGCCGGCGATCCTGGCGGAGAAGATCTCCTGGATCTACCTGCCGCTGCGCACCTGCCAGGAGCTGACCAATCGCAAGGGGCAGATCACGCGGATCCTGATCCAGCTCAGCAGCGCGTCCGAAGACCGGGCCTTCGCGGGACGCTGGGAACCGCGCCTCAAGGCCATCAACCGGGACCTGACGCTGCGGCTGGCGCGCGACACGCGGAAGGAACTGGACAAGAACCTCCAGGGCGTGCACTACCTGAGCTTCTCCGGCGGGGCGGTCTCGATCATCGTCGCCGCCTTCATCGTCTTCACCACGCTGAGCATGGGCGTGACCGAGCGTCAGCGGACGCTGGCGATGCTGCGGGCGGTGGGGGCGCAGCGGACGCAGGTGGCGCGGATGGTGATGATCGAGAGCGCGTACATCGGCGTCGCCGGGGCGATCGTGGGGGTGTTGCTGGGCATACTCTGGGCGTGGATTCTGGTGACCTGGAAATCCGATTTCTTCAGCGCGGGGCTGATGATCGACTGGCCCGCGGTCGGGATCGGCGTCGGCGCGGCGATCGTCTTCTCGCTGATCGCCAGCCTCCTGCCGGCGTGGCTGGCGTCGCGCGTCAGCCCGCTCGAAGCCCTGACGCCACAGGCCAGGGCGTCGTCGCCCCGCCTGACGCTGGTGTGCGCGGCGATCGGCGTTTGCCTGATCGCGATCGACACCACGTTCATCTACTTCCCCGGCGCGCCGCGCGAGGTGCGGTACTACGGGCACTTCTTCCTCGGGCTGCCCGGGCTGATGATCGGCTTCTTCCTGCTCGCGCCGCTGATCGTCGTGATCGTCGAGGCCGGCCTGGCGCGGGTGGCGGCCAGGCTCATGGACGTTCAGCCGCGATTGCTGCGCCACCAGCTCTCGGGCGGGATCTGGCGCGCCGCCGGCACCGGCGCGGCCCTCATGGTCGGACTGGCGATCCTGGTCGCCATGCAAACGGTCGGTCACTCCATGCTCATGGGCTGGCGGTTGCCGGACAAGTTTCCGGACATTTTCATCTACGCCGGCCAGGGACTGACCCAGGACCAGTGGAAGAAACTCGACGATGTCGAGGGGATCAAGAAGGGCGAGGTGCTGCCGATCGCGCTGGCGTTCCCCGGGTTGCCCGAGGGGCTCTTCGGCGTGATCGGGGCGGCAGTGCTGCCCGACGCGACGATGTTCCTGGGCGTCGATCCGGACCTGGCGCTGCAGATGATGGAGCTCGAGTTCCGCGACGGCAACGCCAAGGACGCCGTGGAGGGACTCAAAAAGGGCGACCACATCATCGTCACCGATGAGTTCCGCGTCCTCAAAGGGCTCAAGGTCGGCGACAGCCTCCCGCTGATGACCAAGAACGGCATGAAGCCGTTCAAGATCTGCGGCGTGATCTGGTCGCCGGGGATCGACGTCATGGTCACCATGTTCGACATGGGGCGCATGTTCGACCAGCGCACGGCGGCCAGCGTCTTCGGCTCGATCGACGACGCGCGCAAGGAGTTCGGCAAGGACAAGGCCTTCCTTTTCGCCGCCAACCTTCAGCCCGGCGTGGATAAGGAGGTGATGCTCAAGAAGGTGAAGGATCAGCTCGGCGAGAAGGGGTGGAAGGCCGGCGATGTCCGCAAGATCAAGTTCGAGATCGTCAAGGGGTTCGAAAAGCTGCTGCTGCTGCTGAGCACCGTCGCGTTCGCCGCGATGGCCGTCGCGGCGCTGGGCGTCACCAATACCGTCATGGCGTCGGTTCGCAGCCGGCAGTGGCAGTTCGGCATCCTCCGCAGCATCGGCGTGACCCGCGGGCAATTGCTGCGCCTGGTGCTCGCCGAGGCGCTGCTCCTGGGGCTGGTCGGATGCGCGCTGGGGCTGGCGGCAGGGTTCCTGTTCTCGTTCAACGCCCTGGGGCTCAGCCGGCACCTGCTCGGCTACGTTCCGGACCTCGCGCCGCCCTGGTCGATGGTCGCGGCGGGTGCGGCCATCCTGATGGGCGTCTCGCTCCTGGCGAGCCTCTGGCCCGCCGCCCTGGTCGCGCGCAGCCAGCCGCTAACCCTCCTGCAGAGTGGTCGGGCGGCGATCTAAACCGTTTAGCGGCGGCCCGCAGGGCCGCGCCCCCCCCCGACCTCGATCCTCCCTCCCGTTCGCATGGTCCGACAAGATCACAGACGATCCGCGATCCTGGCGCCGACGTAAAACTTGCGTTGACTGCGCGCCGATGTCCATTATGGTAAGATCCCGGCTGGCATGGTGTTCCGGTCGGATGGGCCGTCGAACACCGCGCGCATCACCTCTCGTATGACTACGCAGCCCATCGCATCCCCCGCCCCCAGCACGATATCCGGTTCCGGTGTGGCAGCGCGCCAGGAGGGCAGCCGGGAGCGCTTCGGCACGGAAGAGCTTGCGATCGTCCTTTCCCACTTTGACATCGGGATCCTCCAGGAGATCAAGGAATACCCCCGCGGATCGCGCAAGGCCCCCAAGCTGTTGATCACCTCCGAAAATGGCAAGTTTCTGCTCAAACGACGCGCCCGCGGAAAGGATGACCCCTTCAAGGTCGCCTTCTCCCACGCCCTGCAGCTTTACCTGGCGAGCAAGCAGTTTCCGCTCCCGCACCTCATCGGCACCAAGCGCGAGAACAACTCGCTGCTCCAGTGGCGCAACGGCGTCTACGAGATCTTCGAGTACATCCCCGGCCAGAGCTACCCGCAGACGCTCGAGGCCACGTTTGATTCCGGGCGGATCCTCGGGCTGTATCACAAGCTCCTGCTCGACTTCAAAACCGATTTTCAGCCCCCGACCGGCAGTTACCACATGGCGCCGTCGGTCGAAGCGGGTCTGCGGCAGATCCCCGGCACGCTCGCCGGGGCGGCGCGGGACGTTGACCTGAACGCCCTCCTGAACTTCCTGCTGGAAAGCTATCGCTATTCCGCCGAGGTCACCGAGGAGATGGGGATCGACACCTGGCCGCGGCAGATCGTCCACGCCGACTGGCACCCGGGGAACATGCTCTTCCGCGACAACCACGTCGTCGCCGTGATCGACTACGACGCCGCCCGCATGCTCCCGCGCATCGTGGACATCGCCAACGGGGCCTTGCAGTTCTCGATCATCGGCGGGGACGAGGACGTGACCCGCTGGCCCGACTACATCGACGAGACCCGCTTCAAGCGCTTCCTGCGCGGCTATGATGAGGTGATGCTGCTCTCCCAGGCGGAGATCCGGACCATTCCCTACCTGATGGCCGAGGCGCTGATCGCCGAGGCCGTCTTCCCGATCGCCGCCACCGGGAATTTCGGTCGCCTCGAGGGCCTGAAGTTCCTCGAAATGGTGCAGCGGAAGGTGTACTGGCTGACGCATAACGCGCAGAAACTGATCGAGCTGGCGGAAGGCTGACGCGAAGTTGCGAAGCAACCCGTCGGGTCGATCGACCGATAACCCGGACAGGTCAACTGGCACGAGTCGTGCCTGGATCGCGTCGTCGAGAGGGCTTGCGTGAAGGCAGGTGTGGTATGCGACGTCACCTGATGTCGGGGTGGATGCTCGTCGTGGCGGCGGGGCTGATCGGCTCGCCGCTGCTGGCGGCCGATCGCGACAGCGCCGCCCCCGCCGCAGCCGCTGCGCCGACCACGCGCCCGCTCGTCAGTTCCGCCACCCGCCCCGCCGGCGACGTCGCGACCCTCACGCGCCTGATCGCCCAGCTTGCCGACGACGATTACTCCAACCGCGAGGCCGCCCGCATCGCCCTCATGGGATTGCGGCGTTCGGACCTGGGCGTCCTCCGCCAATCGGTGCAGCAGAGCATGCCGCTGGAACCGGGGCAGATCATCGTCCTTCGCGACGTGGTGACCCAGGTCTACCTCGCCGGCGACGCCTACCTGCCCGATGACCAGGGCGCCGGATTTCTCGGAGTCAGCCTGCCGGTCTGGAGCCGGCCCGAGGATCGCGCGCTTTTGACGCTGGAACGCGGGGTCGCGGTCGTGTCGCGCGTACCGGGCTTCTGCGCCTTCCGCATGCTCCAGAACGGCGACGTGCTGCTCTCGATGACCACGGCCGCCGGAACCGTCGAGCTCAACACCCCCGAGCGCCTGAGCGACTCGGTCAAGGCCGTCAAGGCGGGGCAGACGATCACCTTCGAGGTCCTCCGCCAGGGCGAGGTCCTCACCGTCCCGATCACGCTCGACCCCCGGCCGTTCAACCTCGATAACATGGGCGCGATCTGGCTCCAGGAATTCACCGGCCGCCGCGCCGACCAGGCCAACGAGGTCTGGGAGCGCGACTTCGCCCCCCTCTTCGCCGAAAAGCTCGGCTGAGCGTCAGATCCGCAGGAAGATCTTCCGCCGATACATCCAGAAGAGGATCAGCCACTCGACCAGGAGGATTCCCGCGCCCTGGATGAGCGGATCGTAGGCTTTGCCGGCAAAGTCGTTCCAGTGCCGCCCCAGGTGCCGCGGCAGCGCGTCGGAGATGAAGCCCTCGAACAGGTGCGCGATCAGGTACGCCGCGATCGAGTTCATCCCCACCACGATCAGGAAGAACGCCCAGCCGCGCAGGTTCCACAGGTCCAGCAGCAGGTAGAACCCTGCCAGCATCAGGAAGCACCACCCGCCGCTGAACAGCACCCAGCTCGGCGTCCAGATCCGCTTGACCACCGGGCAGATGCCCAGCGCCCCGAGCACCCAGCCCGCCGCCAGGGCGATCACGCCCGCGACGGCGAACCAGCCCACCTTCCCCCACGACGACCGCGGGCTGCGCAGCACGCCGCCGGCGATCAGGCCCAGGATCATCGTACCCAGCGTGGGGATGAAGCTGAGCGTCGCGTAACCACCGCCGTTGTTGGTGAACGTGCGCTCCCGCGGGAAGAGGTTCAGGAACCACGTGTCGAACCGCCAGGCGAGGTTCGTGTTCAGGCTCCAGTGCCCGGCGAACCCGCTCAGCACCGCCGCCGAGCCCGGCGAAACCCCCGCGCGACCCCAGTCGAAATCCGCCCCCGGCAACGGGTAGAGCGCGAACGCCAGCCAGTATCCCACCAGGATGAACCCCAGCGCCGCCCACTGGATGCGCACCGAGGCGAGCGCCAGCAGATATAAAAAGCCGTAGCCCAACCCGATCTGCGTCAGCGTGTCCTCAAATGTCCAGTAAGTCTGCCTGGCATGCGTCGAGCGCAGGAACACGCCCAGCAGCACCAGCACCAGCGCCCGCCAGAATGCGTGAAGCGTCCGCAGCCACTGCGGCTGACCCGCGCTCGCCCGCCGCGCCAGCGAGAACGGCAGCGCCACCCCCACCAGGAACGAGAACGACGGCTGGATCATGTCGTGCAGCGAGCACCCGATCCACGGCACGTGACTCTGATGGTGTGAGAGGAACGCCCAGAAGTTGCTTTCGGGCAGCGCCCGCGCCACCCGCGAGAACGATAGCACCTCCCCCATCATCAGCAGCATGACCAGCCCGCGATAAGCATCGATCGACGCGACGCGCTTCCCCAGCGCCCCGACCCCCGCGGGCGAGGTCCCCGCGGGCGAGGCGAACGGCCCGGTTTGAATGCCGGTTGAGCCCTGCTGCCCCAACGACGGCGTCAACACGGTCGTGCTGCTGCTGCTGCTGCTGCTGCTCATGTCCGCCCATCCTACCGCCCCGGGGAGCTCACGGCACAACTTTAAGCCGCTTGACGACCGCCCGGTGCAGGGTATTCTTATTGGGTCAGCGTGACCGCGCGGGCGTAATTCAGTGGTAGAATGTCAGCTTCCCAAGCTGAACGTCGTGGGTTCGATCCCCATCGCCCGCTCTTAATCATGAATCCCGCCCCCCTGTGGCGGGATTCCTTCGTTTTCGCCTGCCACACATCCCATCACACCACGCGCCCCGCGCGCCAATTTCCGGCAATCTTGTTGCGCGCCGATGACGCGCGCAGCGCTACCCCCTCTCGAGACAAATCAAAAAATCTTCATCCCATTTCCCGAGCAAAATCCTAGGTTCCGCAACCTTGATGGCGCCCCGCGCGTCACCGCCGCGCACAATCGCCCCATAGGTGGAGGGCGCGCGCGCTCATGACCCGCAAGATCGCTCAACGTAGGGCTCGCTTCAGCGAGCGAAATCCCCCGCCGCGTCGCGCAGCGACTCCTCTTCGATTCCCCAAAACTCCCCGAATCTCCCCATCCCGAAAAAAAATCGCGATCAAACCTCCCCGCTTAACACCCCCCCTCCTTCCCGCGCCAAACGAACCCAGATCGCGGGTCGCGCTCGCTGAATTCCCTTGTCGCCCCCCGCCGCGCGATGTACCTTCACTTTTGCGGGGAGCGCGTCTCACACACCAGCAGCGGGAGCACAAATCATGGCCAGTCGCAATCGGGCAAAGGCCCACCACGACGGGAAGCGTCTCACGGGTTCCACGGCCACACAAGCCGCCCTTCCGGTCCTCAAGAGCGCCGGCGGGGACCATCGCACCCTCGACGCGCGCCCGGACACGCCGGATTTCCGGGACAAGCTTTACGAGGCGACGCTCGTCGAGGTGCCGCCCCTCTGGCCCCTTCAGGACTACCTCAAGCTCCGCGTACCGATCCTCAACCAGGGGCAGGAGGGGGCGTGCACGGGGTTCGGGCTGGCGACCGTCGCCAACTACCTGCTGCGCAAGCGCCGGGTGAAGCCCGACAAAACGTCGGTGAGCCCGCGGATGATCTACGAGATGGCGCGGCGCTACGACGAGTGGCCGGGCGAGGATTACTCGGGCTCCAGCGCCCGCGGCGCGATGAAGGGATGGCACAAGCACGGAATCTGCGCCGAGTCGAAATGGCAGTACGACGCGAACAACCCACAGGGCACGCTCGACCACGGCCGCGCCGCCGACGCCACGAAGCGACCGCTGGGCGCCTACTACCGCGTAAACCACCAGGACCTGGTCTGCATGCACAGCGCCCTGACCGAGGTCGGGATTCTCTACGCCACGTCGAAGGTCCACGACGGCTGGCGCAAGCCCAAATCCGACGGCACGATCGTCCGGACGGAAAACCTGATCGGCGGTCACGCGTTCGCAATCGTCGCCTACGACCACGAGGGGTTCTGGATCCAGAACTCCTGGGGCAAGACCTGGGGAAAGCAGGGCTTCGGGCACGTCTCCTACGACGACTGGCTCGCCAACGGCACCGACGTGTGGGTCGCGCGCCTGGGGGCGCCGGTCGCGCTGGCGAC
>DATBFY010000203.1:0-18098 GCA_036558265.1 Tepidisphaeraceae bacterium
GGCCGCATTTCGTTTGGTAATCAAAGGTCCTTCACCATTCTCAGCATGCTGCCCTCACGCCGCATGACTTCGTATCCGACGGCCTCATAGAATGCGATGGCCCCCGGATTCCTCGACGAGACGTGCAGCTCGATGCGCCGCGCCTCCCAGCTCCGGAAATAGCGCTCGGCCCGCTCGTTCAGGACGCGGCCATAACCCTGCCGGCGAAACGGCGGCGTCACGTAGAACAGGTTCACGTAGCCGAACGTCAGCCCGTACGGCACCTGCAATTCCAACTGCCCCACGCACTGCGTTCCCGAAAATGCCAGCAGGTGCCCCTCCGGATACTCCTCGAGGCGCGCCGCCAGCCATCGCAGGTAGGCGCCCCGCGAGCTGAGATGCTGTTCGAACGCTTCGCCGAACGACATCCGGCAGGCGTCACGGTGAGATGCGAACGCCAGAGCCGCATCGCGTGGCAATTCGATCGTGCGATAGGTGAGCGTGTCGATGAGCACGCCTGGAGTATATGCCCGCCGCGCTCACACCGCCGCGCGCGAGGTGGCGATCTCCGCCAGCGCGTCGGTGGCGAACTTGACGTCCTGCTTCGTGAGGAATGGTCCGAAGGAGAACCGCGTCGTCCCGCCGTGGGCCGTCGTCCCGATCGCGTTGTGCGCCAGGGGCGCACAGTGCAGGCCTGGCCGCGTGAGGATTCCGTAAGACGATTCCAAGATTGCCGCCAGCTCGTAGGGTTCAAATCCCTCAACCCGCACGCTGAATACCCCCAGCCGATTTCGCACGCCCTGCGGTCCGTAATAGGTCAGCCCCTCGACCTCGCCGACGCCTTCGATGAACGTCCGCACCAGCTCCAGGTCGTGGGCCGCCAGTTTTTCGATGCCCTGGTCCAGGATCCACTGGACGCCTTCGGACAGCCCGATGATCCCGATCGCGTTGTGACTGCCGGGCTCGAACTTGTCGGGCATGAATTCCGGCTGGCGGTCGTTCTCGCTGACGCTACCGGTGCCGCCCTCGCGCAAGGGGCGGAGTCGCTCCTCCAGCCCCGGCCGGACGTATAGCAGGCCCGTTCCCAGCGGCCCGAGCAGGGCCTTGTGACCCGGCGCCGCCAGGAGGTCGATGAAGTCCGCCTGCACGTCGATTGGGATGTGCCCGGCGGACTGCGCCGCATCGACGATGAACGGGACCCCTTGCTCGCGCGCGATCCGCCCGATCGCACGAATCGGCTGAATCGTCCCCGTCACGTTGCTCGCGTGCGTGATCGCGATCAAGCCCGTGTCGGGCCGGATCGCCCTGCGGACGTCGTCCGGATCGACCAGGCCGCTGTTCGGATCGATCGGCACCCGCGTGATCGCACACGCGCCGCGGTCCTCCAGCGCGCCCAGCGGGCGCAGGATCGAATTGTGATCGATGTGCGTGCAGATCGCGTGGCCGCCGCGCGCATCGTCGCCGTGGATCAACCCCTTGATCGCCAGGTTCAGCGCGTCCGAGCAGTTGAGCGTGAAGACGAAGTGTTCCGGACGCTCACCGCTGAACAGCCGGGTCAGCCGCTGCCGGCACCGGGTGATGAGCTGGCCCGTCTCGACCGCCTCGGCGTAGGCGCCGCGCCCGGCGCTGGCGCCCAGCTCGGTCGCGTAGCGAGCCATCGCGTCGTATACGGCGCGCGGCTTGGGAAAACTGGTGGCGGCGTTGTCCAGGTAGAGGCGGCGCGGGTCGTTCGAACTGCTGGAGGACATCGCCCGACATGATAGGAAAGGGCGGGGGCGCAAACAACACGGGGCATCCGCCTTGCGGCCGGACGCCCCGCGTGGAAGGAGGTTTGAATCTCGTTGCTATGGGCGGCGAGCCCGGCGGTCGAGCAGCAGGGGGATTGCGGCAAGCACGAGCAACGCGACAGCGCCCGGCTCGGGCACCGGGCTGCCCGTGAACTCGCCGCCATTGCCCTCGCCACTCTCCGCGTCGATGTAGCTGATCGTCGCCCCGGTTCGCCCCTTGGCGTTCAGGCTGTCGCCCAGGCGAACGTCCGGCGAGTTGCGCACGAGCACCTCGCCGATCGAGCCTGGCCGGCCGATCAGCGCCACGCCCAGACCGGGGCAGTTGTCGATCACGATCTTGTCCACGCTGCCGACGTTGTCGGTCTTGAACTGCACGTTGTTGAGCGTCGTGTTCCGGATGGTCACGTTGCGGAGCGTGACCGTCCCGTAGGTGCCGTCGGTGATCAGGATCGGCAGCGCGTCGCCGCCGTCGATCGTCACGTTCTCGATCAGGATGTTGGTCTTGACGTCCTGGTTGTCGGCCCCGCCGCTGATGCGGATGTGGTCGATGTGCAGGCCGTTGCCGCCCGGGAGGTCCTCGCGCCGTTCGATGTCCTCGAATTTCGAATTGCGGATCGTGATCGTCTGGTAGGCCCAGGCGGGCATGCCATTGTCGAATCGCGTGGCGCGCAGGTCCAGGCCCTTCTGATTGATCAGGTCGTGGATGTAGTAGTTCTCAACCGTCAGCGATTTCTGCGTTGGCGACTGCGGACGGATGGCGACGGCGGCCTCCGACGTCGGGAACTGCACGTGTCCGGGATCGTTTCCGCTGACGGCCGTGACCGGACCGGTAAACGTCCAGGCCGACGCCAAGGCCTCAGGTGAAACTGCGATGATCGCCAAACAAACGGCGCACGGCAGGACGAACAGATTGATACGACGCATACGGCACTCTCCCTCCGCCGCGCTGGGAAGCACGGCTTTATCAGCCGCGCCGCGCGATCTGGCGGCCGCGCGCACGACCGGATGTGCGTCTCATCGGAGAGCGGGAGAGGCCCCTTAATGCGGCGGAGGGAGAATAGGTTGGAAAAGCAGCCTTTGACGCAAAAACAGTCTATTCGAACTGTCCTGCGCGCTGCCGGGCGGACTCTTATCGGTCACGCCGCTACCAGAACGACCAGTGCTTCGAATACAGGACCCACAGCCCCAGCAGCAGGTTCGTCGTCGCGTGCGCCACGATGCAAGCCCCCAGCGACCGCGTGTAGACCAGCAAGCCCCCGACCATGAACGCCCAGCCGATCGCGGTCAGCCACCAGTTGCCGTGCACCAGCGCGAAGACCAACGGCACGATGACGAACGCCTTGAGGTCCCACTCACCGACCGCTGCCAGCTTGAAGTCGTTGGGCGCGATGATCGTCCGCCAGCAGAAGTCGCGCCAGAACAGTTCCTCCATGAACGGCACGACCACCACCGCCCCCAGCAGCCGAATGCCGATGAACACGTCGCGCGTCGCGGCCTGGTTGAAGAACAGGTCCGGGTCGAAGACCTTGCCACCCGGGCGGAAGAACTCGAAGTGCCGCTCCAGCCAGACCTGCATCCCCACCCATTGGAAGATCCCGATCACCCCCACGATGAGCCCCAGCCACCAGTAATCCCACCGGATGCGGGTATACGTCCGGCGGAAGAGCACCAGCATCCCCCCGACCACCACCACCCGTGCAACGTACGTCCACGGGTACCAGTTGTTCCCGTGCGCGGTTTCGTGCCCCATTCCCGACAGGCCTACAAAGCCCAGGAATGTGAACATCGGCAGGACATACGCGAGGTCATCGCGGACATGGGATCTGGGTTCGGGCGACTTGTAATTCAGGGGGATCGGATTCGGCTCTGGCGTCATGGGTAGGATTATCAATGGTACACGACGCCAATGCCGACCACTTCCAGCGTCGTCTCGTCCTGCGAATATCGAAAGAGGATAGTGATGTGAGCCTCGGGCGGCGCGTCGGGCGGCCAGAAGAACTGATACTTCTGGTACAGCGGATGCGGAAAGGACGGCGGTCGGCTGAGTCGAACGGGATCCTTCGCGAGCACCTCGAGTTGATCCAGAACGTGGCTGGCGAGCATCGGCGGCAGTCGCGCCAGGTCACGCTCAGCCTCTGGAGTCAGACTGACGGCGTAGCTCATCACGGATCTCCCCCAGCGGCCGCAACTTGCCTTCGCGCGCCTGTCGGGCTGATTGTTCCAGTCGATCCAAAGAGATGTTGAGCGTGCCCTTTGCCTCCAGAGCAGCGCGCTCGAATTCCACCGCGCCCTCGACCTCAAAACCGCGCGAACGCAGGTCGCGTGCGCGTCGCACGATCGCACCAGCCGGCGCTTCCCATGAGCGGTAGAAGCCCACAAGCCGCTCGGTCGTGACTGCGTCCCAGGACAAACGCCCCTCGGCCACGGCCTGCGACATTTCCTGATCCACCAGCCGGATTGCCTGAAAAAGACCCAGCGCGATCTTCAACCGAGCCTCAAGCTCCCAACACGCCAGCGCGTCGGCATGGTCGCGCTGCCAGGATTCGGTGTACGAATCGAGTTGGTCGCTCAGAAACTGCGTCGTCGAGCCGCCCATCTGCTCAGATTCTATCAGCCCGGCCGAAACAACGCGAACGATTCCGTAGAAGAGGTCGGATCTGGATTGGCGCTTATCGCTTGCCAAAATATTGGCTATTTCGCCTCCGGCGAGAGAACGTCCGCAGCAGCGGCGGCACCCGCCGGACCCACCACGTCGATCGGGCCATCAAACCCAGGACCTCCGGCGGCGACGTACCCGTGGCTGGCGCCGCTGGCATCGGGTGTTATCCAGAAGGCGTATAGTTTCGCGTCGCGCAGGAAAAATCGGAGCCGCACCGGGCGATTCGCGTATTTCGATAGATCGCCGCCCGTCCACGTGATCTCGTGGAGCGTTTGATCGGCGCGGATCGTCGTCGAGCGGGCGCGGGTGAACGGCTCGATCGGCCGGCCTGCTTCGTCGAGCAACTCGGCCCGCAGTTCACCCCCGTTGGCGTCGGCGTTGACGAAGAGGTGGGACCCCTTGAACGTCAATAGACGCGTTGTAAGGGTGGCTTCGGTCTCGCCCGCCGCATCCATCGACGCAAAGCCATCGCGTCGGAGGAACGCCAGACCGGTTGACGAAACGCCACTCTCGGGCGTGCCCGGTTTGCCGGCCCGGCCGGAGCAGTAGAAGTAAAGCCGGTCGCCCACGACCAGGCACACCCCGCCGGCCGACTGCACGTTGGCCCAGTTCCAGTCGCCCTGCCGTTCGCTGGGGCCGATCAACGGGTTGCGGTTCGCGCGATCCCAATGGAACCCATCGCGTGAGAACGCCAGCACCACGTCATTGGGTTTGGCGCGATCTTTCGGCTGTCCGCGCCAGATCGTGAACGCCCCCAGCAGGATCGACTCGTACGCGACCGCGTCGAGGTTATAGAGCTCGCAGGGCGTGTTCAGGTCCGCCCGCCGCGGATCCAGATCGTCGGCCCCAACCCAGAACGTCGGCTCTGCGGTTTTCCAGTGCGCCGCCTCGAGGACGTCCCGTCCCTCGTGATATCGCCGGACGCGCTGCTTATTGTGGCTGGTCCGGATCGAATAGACCCAGACGTTGCGAAACGGGTTGTAGAACACGGTCGAGCGATCACCGCCGGGACCGGCCTGGGCGACCGGTTCGCCGAAGTGAACGCCGTCGCGGGAGAAATAGATGTTGCAGATCCACCCCTTGCCCACGCGAAACATCTTGAACCGCCTGGCAGGGTCGGGGTCGAGCAGGTCAAGCCAGACCGTGGACGAGTCGCGCTGCGCGAGATCGACCAGGTTCGTGCCGGGTCGCACGTCCAGCGCGGGCTTGTCCCAATGCACGCCATCGCGGCTGGTCGCGTAACCGGTCGACACGCCGTAGCCAGCCATGTACCACATTTTGAACAGCCGGTCGCGTGGATCGAACCACACGCCGTCGGAGAACACCATCGCGGTCGGCGACGAACCGGTCCTGTCCGAGGGCCGATCGGGCGCCAGCACCGGATTGTGCGCGTACCACTGCGCCTCGTGAAACGTGCGCGTCAGGCCGACCGCCTTCTCGATCAGGAAGTCGTCGACCAGAAGCTGTCGTCCGATATCGATCGGGATGACGCGCGGTGGATGCGCCAAGTACGGAACGGGCATCGGATCACGCGAAAGCTCGTTGAGCCGGGGCGGCCACGAGTCGGACAACTCGATCCCGTTGTAAAGAGTCTGGGCGCGTGCCGCCTGCAGACCGATCCAAAGTAGCAGCCCGGCGGCGAGGTATCGCACGTTCATCACTCGTCCTCCTCTCGCTGCGCGCGTCCTAGCGCCCTGCGGCGCGGAACAAGGCGAAACTGGCAGTGTGCCCGTGAATGAAGTTCCGCCCTCCCACCGGCCCGAGCTCACCGGCGGCGAAGAATCCGGCGACCGCCGCGCCCGCCGGCAAGGCCGCTCGCGCGGCGCTGACGTCGTGACAGGGCCGGTCGAAGAGGCGCGTCCCCCGCCCGTTGCATGAGAACAGTAAAGCCCCGGTCAGCGGCGCGGGCCCCGCGAGTTGCTGCGGCGCGAGCATCAACCCCAGGTCTTCGCTGGCCGTCGCCGCGTCGCGCACGTGGAACTGAACCGTCTGCCCGGTGCGCACCAGTTCCCCCACCGCGATCGCGCCGCTGTCGTTGTCCACCCCCATCACGTTGCGCACCAGGAAGTCTCCGCGGCCGAACCGCTCCTTGTATTCCGAGATCGCGCGGCCGACGAACAGCCCGTTTTCCAGCAGCTCGCGGTCGCCCGCCGGCATCTCCATGATCGCGTCGCGCAATGCCATCAGCGCCGGCTTACCTCCGAGCGTGAAGATCACGTTGTCCTTCGACCGGGTGATCACGAACGTCTTGCCGACCGGCCGGCAACCTTGCGAGACGACCGTCTGCACCTCGAGGTCGCCGCCCGATAGCGACACGCCCACGAGCCCTTCGTTCACAGACCCATCGTTGTAAAACAGCACGTTCTCGCCCGGCCGATGCGCCGCGCTGGCCATCCCGCCGATCACCGGCACGCCGCCCAGGTGCTCGTCCATGGCCTCCAGGAACGCCGGGATTGGTGTCGTGAACGGATCACCCATCGCGATGACGGCCCGGGTCGGATCCCCCGCGCCCAGGCGCTCCTTGAACGCCTTCGGGTCCGACGCCAGTTCTGCAAACTCCTCACGACGGATGTGGAACGGCTGGACGTTTACACCCGGCAGCCGGCCGACCAGGAGCGCGATGCCGGGCGCTCGCTCGATCTCGCGATCGAGGGCGATCACGCCTTCCCCGCTGCACCCGATCAACGCCTGGGGCGAAAGCTTGGCCCAGATCCTGGCGAGCAGCTCGTCAGCCTCCGACGCGTGATGGGCGGTGAAGAAGACGAACGCGACGTCGATCGAGTCCGGCATTGCCGCCTTCGCCGACGCCGCCACCGCCTCGGCGGCGTGCGGCGTGGACTCGTGCTCGGACAGGGCGGCGTTAAATCGCATGGCGCGTTGTCGTCAATCCTAGCAGATTAGTTGTCAGTTGTCCGTTGCCAGTTGCCGGAGAAGGTGGTCGCAGTTGACGACCTTCTCCATCAGGTCCTGCGGCAGGTAATAGTAGTGATTCGATGCCTCGAACCCGATGCGCGAATCCCGTCGTTGCAGTAAAAAGAGCTCCCTGGCGTTGACAGACTCGGCCCGCACGAGCTCGATCAGCTTCGCCTTAAGCCGCTCCCGATCGGCCGGGTCCTGGCTCGCGCGCAGCGAATCCCGCGTCTGCACGAACTCGGCCTGGTTCGCGACGCTCGCGAAATGCAGCAACGCCACGCGCGCGATGTTCAATTCCCTTCGCGCCGCCTCCGCCTTCTCCGGCAGCGCGGCCACCACCGCCCGTTCCAATTCCGCCACCCCATCCGCCCACCCCGCCGCCAACTTTCGCATCTGCCCGACGAACACCCCCGCCGGATACGGCCCGCGCCAGGCGTTCAGGTCGTCATACGGAAATCCGACCATGCTGGCGTGGTAGCCCGTGGGCGCGAGGAACATCAGGTTCGCCGGCCCGACCTGGAGCGGCGCGTTGTACACCACACCCCCGCCATACGGAAACTGTTCGAACGCCGCGCCGAACAAACGCCACGCCGCCCGCGCATGCGCCGCCCCGCCTTCACCGAACTTCCGCCGCGCGATCTCCTCCAGCACTCGCTCCGGTTCCTCCTTGCCACTGACTCGTTTGAAAACCTCCAGGTTCGCCGAGGGATACCCGCCCAGCGACCACGACAGCATCAGGCCGTCCACGTCCCGCTTCGCCAGGCCCGCGGCGTGCCGCGCGATCAGGTCATACACCGGCAGGTACGGCACCGCCGACAACTCCCAGGTGTTGTTCGCCGCCACTTTTGCCAGCGTCCGCAGCCCCCGGGCCTTCGCCAGCGCCCAGTGCCGTGTCGCCCGCGGCCCCGGACCGACCGCGGATATCGAATACTCCCCCACGCTGGACCTAATCCCGCCGCGCTCGATCGGCAGCGACCACTCGCTGACCGACATCAGGAACATCGATTCCGGCAGCGCGGCGATGACGTCCGGGGCGGCGGCGTCGGGCCAACCCCAATCCCAGGCGATGATGTTGGCGTCCGGTGACGCCCGGTGCACGCCCCGTTCGATGGTCTGGTTCACCTCGGTGAGGATGTCCGCCGACTTTCGGCCCTTGCACTGCGGGCAGTCGCCCTGGCGGCCGTGGGATGCGCAATTCGTCAGGTTCTCCGACGCGGTGATCGTGAACACCCCCGCCAGCCCCGGTACGCGCTCGAACACGTACGCCAGCGAGTCCTCCAGCCACTTCCGCACCGCGGGATTGGACGTACACAACGCCACGTGATCTCCCTCGCGCACGCCGGCAAGCTCCTGTCGCCCCGCCGGCTTGAAGAACGCCGCCGGCATCGCCCGCGGCTCGTTGATGTAGAGGTAGATGCCGATGTTGAACCGCTTCGCCCGCTCGACCAGCCGCGCCAGGTTTGCCAGCCGCTGCTCGTGTCCCTGGCCGAACTCCGCAAACTCCTTCGAGGGCGCCAGGTCCCGCAACACGACGTGAAGCCACACGCCGTTGATGCCCAGGTCCGCATACCGCTGGAGCAACCCGTCCGGATAAGGATCGAGCGACGGATCGGCCAGTGGATCGCCGAACACCGCGAAATACGAATACAGGAACCGCGGGTGCGACCAATCCCCCCGCGCCGGCCGAAATTGGTCGTCGGGAATGCTCCGGCCCAGCGACGTCAGAAACGCCAGCGGCTCTTCCACGGCCCGCTCATCCGCCGCAAAGCTCGTTCGCACCAGCTTCGCAATCTGCTCGCACCGCGCCATCGCCCGCTCATCCGGCGGCGCGTAAACCAGCGGCTCGCACCTGGGCTTCAGCGAGCCCAGCTTGATCCAGAGGAAATCGTCCTCGCGCAGCGTCTGCGCCAATTGCCCCGGCGTCACGCCCAGCAGTTCCATCAACTGCTCGTACGGCAGCAGGTGCCAGTTCCGCCGGATGATCGACAGGTACAACCGGCTCCGAAACGCCGGTGGCACCGGGCGCTCCGGGGGCAGTCCCATTGACGCAGCCACCGACCGCACGTTCTCCGCCGCCGTCCCAACGACCCTCGCCAGGCGCGCCGTCTCGACCAGGTTCCAGTTCCGCCAGACGAACGCATGGAATCGCGAGGGGAAATGATCGAATTCCAGCGCCCGCGGCGCCGAGCCGGTCGGCAGGACCTCCTGTGCCGTCGCGGACAGGGCAAACCATGTGAGGAGTACGAGGAGCGAAGCGCGCATGTGACCCGTTTTACCGTCGATCGCACCAAAGTCGATTAACGTTGCCTGGGCGCCCCGCGTCCGGGTAAAATACCTGCAGTCGTTCATCCCGCGAGCTTTCGCCACACCCGGAGGTAGTACAACCTATGTCATCATCCCGAGTCATCGAGAACGCCGACATCGACCGCGACACTCCCCAGCCCGAGATCCACGTCGAGGAGCGCCGCCTCACGCTCCACGACTTCCTCAAGACCGCCGTCAAGATCAACGGCTCGGACATCCACCTTCAGGCCGGCTCGGTGCCCATGATCCGCGTCGATGGCCGCGCCCGCTTCCTCGACGTCCCGCCCCTCTCCGACGAGCTGATGAAGGAGTACGTCGAGCAGATCATCAAGGCCCAGGCCGAACCCGACGAAAAGCACCACCTCCTCGACCACAAGGGCTCGGTGGACGTCGCCTACTCCATGCCCGGCGTCGCCCGCTTCCGCACCAACATCTTCCACAGCCGCGAGAAGTTCGCGATCGTCATGCGGCGGATCGTGACCAAGATCCCCAACTTCGAAGAGCTCAACCTCCCCCCCCAGGTCGAGCAGCTCGCCGACTTCCACCGCGGCATCGTCATCGTCTCGGGCACCACCGGCTCGGGTAAGTCCACGACGCTCGCCGCCATCATCGGCAAGATCAACCGCATGCGCAGCGAGCGGATCATCACCGTCGAGGATCCGATCGAGTATCAGCATGAGAACGCCAAGAGCCTGGTCTCGCAGGTCGAGGTCGGCACCGACAGCGAGTCCTATGAGTACGCCCTGCGCGCCATGATGCGCCAGGACCCCGACACGATCCTCATCGGCGAGATCCGCGACACGTTCTCGCTCTCGACCGCACTACGGGCCGCCGACACCGGGCACCTGGTCTTCACCACCGTGCATGCGACCAACGCCGCGATGACCGTCGAGCGCATGGTCTCGCTCTTCGACCCGCTTCAGAAGGAACTGCAGCAGACCCAGCTCGGCCTGAATCTCAACGCCGTGATCTGTCAGCGCCTGGCGAAGAAGCGCGAGGGCAAGGGCCGCATCCCCGTCATCGAGATCATGATGGCCACCCCGCTGGTGCGCAAGTACATCCTCGACGGCGAGTTCGAGAAGCTCAAGGCGGCCGTCGGCAACCGCGAATCCGGCAGCCAGTCGTTCGACCAGCACCTCACGGAGCTCTTCCAGAAGCAGATCATCGACGTCGCCGAAGCCAAGCGCCTGGCGAGCAACGTGGACGCCCTGAACCTGGCCCTGCGCGGCATCAGCAACAGCGACACGCGGCTGCGGTGACAGGCGGATACACCGTTCATTGGGTGGCACTGGCAAGCTCTCAGGCTTGCCAGTGTCGTTTGCGCGCCGCACGTTACACTTATCCACATGCGATTTACCGCACTCGTACTTCTCCTCCTCATGTCCGCTCTCGCGGGTTCCGCCGCCGAGCCGCCGCCGACCCTCCCCGACAACACCTCGATGCATGGCAAGGTCCTCGCCGGCTACCAGGGCTGGGCCGCCCCAACCATCGAAGGGACAGGGCTGAAGTGGATTCACCTCGGTGACGGCGGGCGCTTCGAGCCCGGTCACTGCGTGATCGACCTCTGGCCCGATGTATCCGACCTGCCGCAGGACCAGCGCGTCCCCACGGCGTTCAAGCACGCCGACGGCAGCACCGCGTATGTCTTCTCCCCCGCCGACCCCAAGACCGTCGATCGGCACTTCGAGTGGATGCGCACCTACGGCATCGACGGCGTCTTCCTCCAGCGGTTCGGCGGCTCGGTCGCCAGCCCGCAGATCAACAAGCACCTCCAGCGAGTCCTCGACAACGTCCGCGCCGCCGCGAAGAACCAGGGCCGCCTCTGGGCCGTCATGTATGACCTCTCGGGCCTGCGCCGCGGCCGGATCGCCAGCGTCGTCATGCCCGATTGGAAGCGCCTGGTCACCGAGCAGCACGTCCGCGACGACGCCACATACCTCCGCCACAACGGCAAGCCGGTGGTGACCGTCTGGGGCATCGGGTTCAACGACCGGCGGGATTACACGCTCCAGGAATGCCTGGAATTGGTGCGATTCCTCAAGTCCGATCCGCAGGTGGGCGGCAACACGGTCATGGTCGGCGTGCCCTATTACTGGCGCGAGCAGAACCGGGATGCGCTCAAGGACCCGCTCCTGCACCAGGTCATCCAGGAATCGGATGTCGTCAGCCCCTGGGCCGTCGGGCGGTTCGGGCGGCCCGAGCAGCTCGCGAAGATCCAGACCGACGTGATCGAGCCCGACCTGCGCTGGTGCCGCGATCACAAGGTCGATTACCTCCCGGTGATCTTCCCCGGCTTCTCCTGGCACAACCTCCAGAAGACGCGCGGCCGGGAATCCCCGGTGGACCAGATCCCCCGCCGCGGCGGCCAATTCCTTTGGTCCCAGGCTGTCGCCGCCCGCCGCGCCGGCGCCGATATGGCGTACGTCGCCATGTTCGACGAGATCGACGAGGGCACCGCCATCTTCAAGCTCAGCACCGACCCGCCCGTGGGCGCCAGCCCCTTCGTCCACCTCGACGTGCCGCGGTCGGATCACTACCTCTGGCTGAGCGGACAGATCGGTCGCCTCATGCGCAACCAGATCCCACCGACCGACGCAATCCCGACGCGCTGAATCGCAAAGGCGCGCGCCCGGATCAATGCTTGGCGGGTGAATTTGGGAAGATCTTATTAAAGACCTCGTTCACCATCTCTTGTGGCGATTTGCGCACCAGCGACGTCCGGTACGATCGCCCGGACGCCAATAGCGCGCCCGTCCGCGGATGGACGATCTCCACCTTGACCTCCAGCAGGTACATGGTGATGTCCCACATCCACTTATCTTTCGCCAACACCCTGGCGTCCACCAACGACGGCATCGTCGACTCCGGGCCGGCTGTCACCGTGAACCCGCGCGACGTGAGATCCTTCTGGATCGCCGTCGTCACGTCGGTCTCCTTGTCTCGAACGATGTAGAATGACCGTATCCCCCCGACGTCGACCCCCGGCTCGACGGCGCCCGAGAGCTGCTGTGCGCAACCTGCCCCGAACAACAGACCGTACAGCCCGAACAAAGCGACGATCAACGCGCGCCTCATGCCATCCTCCTGCCCGGTCGTGGATTCCATGCGCGGGACGAACGCGAAAAACACCAAAGCGAGTTCAATCGATTACTTTCCATCCTATAATGGTTGAGCACGCTTGCAACGGAAAAGATTCGGTTCGCCGCGCGCGGGAAACGAGAGGCCTGCTATGACCACTACGGGTGCCAGGTGCGTCGTCCGGTGGAGCATCTGTCTGACGTTGTGTGGCCCGGCGCTCGGGTGCGCTTTCGGAGACCGGCACATCACGCTGGACTATCATCCGGTCATGGGCATCAAGGCGAGCTCGCCGATCGCCGTCGAAGTCAAGCCGTTTCGGAGCGAACGTGGCCAGGAGGACGAAGCGAAGATCGGGCAAGTCCGAAACGGCTACGGGATGGCTACCGCCAAGGTGCTCTCCACCGATGGCGACGCGGGCGAATGGATCCGACGGGCCTTGACGGACGAGTTGGTACACGCCGGCTTCAGCGTCTCGCAGTCGAACGCGCCGTCCGGCGCTGCATCAGCGGGGCGCGTGGGCGGGACGACCGTCAGCGGCACCGTGATCGAGTTCATGACCGACATGGGCTGGCAGGGCTATCAGACCCGCATTCGAGTAAAATGCATTGTCACGCGCTATGGCCAGGAGCGCCTGAACAAGGAGTTCGCGGTCGAGGATGGCGGCTCGGGCATTACCGGTAGTTCCGGCGAGTACCGGGACGTCCTGACCGCGGCTCTTACCAAACTGATGCGCAAGGCCGTCCCCGACGTGATTGCCGCGATCGAAAGGTGAGCCCCGCCAGCGCCTCCGCTGTTGCCCCCTGACAGCCATTCCCGATTCTCTATTTCGCCGCCCGCAAGTCACTCAACCTCAGTTCCTTCTTCAACCCCACGAACCCCTTGCCGGTGTGCACCTCCAGGTCCACCGACGGGTCCGCTGCGCTCCAGTCCACCCGCACCATCCCGAAGTTGTCCGACCACAGGATCTGCCCTTCGCGGTGCCGGTTGGGCTCGTCGTAAGGATCGTACGGGCAGTTCAACCCGCTCGACGTCACTTCGTACACGCGGTACCCGCACCCGACGTCCATCGACGAGATCTCCCCGTGATGGCGATCGCCCGAGATCAGCACGACGCCCTGGGCCTTGCTGTCGGCGATCAGCTTGAAGAGCCGCTCGCGCTCGCGAGGCAGGTTCGACCACTTCTCGTTGGGCTGATCCTCGGCCTCCACCTGGATGCTCGAGACCAGCAACCGCAGCTCGGCCGGAACCTTGAGCTGCTCGCCAAGCCACCGCCACTGCTCATCCCCCAGGAACGTCGCGTGCGGGTCATCCAGGGGCAGGTACCCGCCGAAGTCGTCGTGCCGCAGTTTCGATCGAAAGTACCTCGTGTCGAGCAGGATGACCTGCGTGCGCTTGCCCGCCGGACCGAAGACCCACGCGCCGTAGACCCCGCCGTGGTTCCAGCGCGGCGAATCGTGGGGCTCGTCAAAGAAGTCGAGGAAGATCTTCTTCGCGTCGTCGCGCTTCGGATAGTCCGCGCCGCCATCGTTGGCGCCGTAATCGTGGTCGTCCCAGGTCGCCAGGATCGGCACCTCTTTGCGAAACGCGGCAAAGTTGGGGACGGCGGCCAGCTTCGCATACTCGGCCCGCTTCTCCTCCATGTCCACGGTGTCCTTGTAGACCGTGTCGCCCAGGAAGATGAACAGGTCCGGCTTGTGCCCGAGCATCGCGTCCCAGACCCCGAACGGTCGGTCGAGCTTGTGACACGACCCGAAGGCGATGCGCGAGAGCACCTCATCGGCCGCCGGCCACGGCCCCGGCGACCGTTGCGCCCCCAGAACCGACCGGATGCGCCAAAGGGGAACCGCCGCGCAAAGCGCGGACAGAAACCGTCTGCGGCGGACCAGTGCTTCTGTCCGATCGGTCGCTGAATCGATTCGCTTCATTGGCTCGATCTCCGCCTTGGTTAGAAGCCGACGGCGCGGATCGCCGCCTTGAGCGTTTGCGCGCTATTGCGAAGTCCGGCAAGTTCGGCCGCGTTCAGCGGCACCGGCAGCGGCGCCTCCACCCCGCCCCGGTTCACGATGCACGGCACCGACAGGCACACGTCGTCGATCTCGTGGTAGCCGCTCAGCAGCGAGCTGACCGACAGCACGCCGTTCTCGTCATGCAGGACCGCCTCCAGGATCCGCGCCGTCGCCAGCGCGATCGCGTAATTCGTCGCCCCCTTGCCCGCGATTACCTGCTGCGCCGCCGTCTTCACGTCCTGGAAGATCTCGCTCCGGTCGCGCACGGTCAGCTTGCCGTGCCCGCTCACCGCCCACTCGTGCAACGGGACGTTGCCCACGTCCGCGCTCGACCACAGCGGGATCTCGCTGTCCCCGTGCTCCCCGGCGATGTACGCATGCACGTTCTGCACCGACACCCGCAGCCGCCGCGCGATCAGAAACCGGAACCGCGACGAGTCCAGCACCGTCCCCGAGCCAAACACCCGCTGCCGCGGCAGGCCCGAGAGCTTGAGCGTCACGTACGTCAGCACGTCCACCGGGTTGGTCACCACCAGCAGGATCGCGTCCGGCGCCACGCGTAGCAGGCCGGGCACCAGCGCGCGGCAGATCGCCGTGTTCGCCGACGCGAGCTCCATCCGGCTCTGCCCCGACTTCTGCTTGGCGCCGGCGGTGATCACGACCACGTCTGCGCCCCGGCACACGCCCAGGTCATCCGACCCCTCGAGCGTCGCCATCGGCACGAACTGCAGGCCGTGGTTCAGATCCAACACCTCCGCCTCGACCTTGGCGCGGTTCACGTCATAGAGCGCGATGGACTGGGCCACCCCGCGCACCAGGCACGCGTAGGCGATCGTCGCCCCTACCGACCCCGCCCCGACGATCGCGACCTTTGAAGGCTTGTCCGCCATGGGACCGTCCCTTGTCAGCCGTCCGCCTCCCGTTGTCAACATCAATCTGCCCCGCCGAGATCCTCGACGCTTCGGAAGGGCCTGTCATCCTGGGCCGAAATTACCTCTGCGTCGATCGATCCCGTGGGAACGGGGCGGCAGACGCCGTTGACGCAGAGATCCGCTCTGATACCGAACGCGCTGAATGGCTTCGATCACGGCTGGGGGAATGGGGGCGCCTCTCGATAATCACTCACGGTCGCGCCTCCGCTGCACACACCACTCGCTGAAGCTCGTGTGGACATCGCGTATAATCCACCCGACGTACCCACTTCTGTCTCGCCGAGGCGCCGACCGGCGCTGCTCGAAGGTCCGTCCGTTTCGCGAAGGATCGTTCATGGCCATCCCATGTCCCTGCCCGCGTTGTAAGCACGTCACGCACATGCCCGATTCGGCCGGGGGGAAGATCGGGCGGTGCAAGCAGTGCGGGGCGATCGTGCGCATTCCACTGGCGGCGTGGCAGCGGAAATACTGCTGCATCTGCCACGCGGACGTCTCGCTGACCAAGCGGGTGAAGGATTCGGAGGGTCAGTATTATTGCCCAGCCTGCTGGAAGGCGCGGTTGGACGCCGCTGCGGCGACCAGTGACGACTTCTGGAGCGCTTTGGAAGATCTCGACCGGCAATGAGGCGCGCCAGCGGCGGGCGCCTTGCGGACCCGAGACGTGCCCGATCGCGTGGCGCGGTGGCAGGTTCGTCAACATCCCCGCAGGTTTCGGGTATTAACCGGGCGATGACGCCCCGGTTGCCGGCCATCCTCCTAATGCTAACTCTTGCGACGCCCGCACTTGCGGGAAACGTGCAGGCACCGGCAACCCAGCCCTCGCACGCCCCACTGCTCGACGCCTACCGCCACCTCGACCCCGGATCGTGGATCATCATGCAGGCCACCCTCCGCTCGGGCGACACGCCCACGCAGATCCGGCGAAAGGTCACCATCCTGGCCCGGGACGGCGTCCAGCGGGCGGTCGAGGAGGCCAAGTGGAGCGGCGACGCGTTCATGCCCACCGGCCCCGCCCGGGCGCTTGCCCCCGCCGACCGGCGGACGTTCGACGAACTGAGGCTCAAGCCCCACGCGGTCGAGCCCGACCAGGTCGTCACGGTCGGGCCGAAGCGGTATGTCTGCTCGGTCAAGACCTACCGGTTCGAAGAGGCCGGCCGGACGACGCTCCTGACGCTTTTCCGGGATGCATCGGGCGGCACCAAGCTTCCGCCGCGGACGATCTCGATCAACAACCGCGAGATCCCGTTACCCGCCGACGCCCTCCAGGCTGACTTTGCGGTCGAGGGTCCGAAGGTTTCCACCCGGGGCCAGCGGCGGATCGCCGCGGTGGCCTCCCCGCTGCGGATCAAGGGGCAGACCTGCAACTGCCTGGTCGAAGCCACGCGGGTCCAGGGCACCAGCAACGACAAGCCGCTTGAGGTGGTCGTCGAGGAATGGTTCTGCCACGACCTGCCCGGAGAGCGTTTGCGAACGGTGACGGCGATGACCTCGGGTGGCACGCGCGTACAGTCGGAGACCACCGTTCTCGACTTCCACATCGCCCATCCCGCCGGCTCCGCCCCCGCCGCCAGTCCGGCCGGCGTCTTCGCCGCCCCAACATCCCGCGACTGATCCGGGTAAGATGCACAGCCGACAGGCGTGGCACTGACACGCGTGGCATGGGCGGCCCGCCCGTGTCCGGACACCCTCACCCCAGGCGCCGCATGAGCAAACGATTCTGCTTCCTCCTCTTTCTGGCTCTGTCTATCGGCGGCGCGCTCGACGGCGCGCGGGCGGATGACAACTGGCCGCAGTTCCGCGGGCCCACCGGCCAGGGCGTCTCCGACTCCACGGGCCTTCCGACGACATGGGCCGAGGGCAGGAACGTCAAGTGGAAGATACCGATCCACGGCCGCTCGTGGTCGTCGCCGGTCATCTGGGGCGACCAGGTCTGGCTGACCACCGCCAGCGAGGACGGCCGCGAGCTCTTCGCGCTCTGCTTCGACAAACTGAGCGGCAAGGTTCTGCTCGATCGCAAGCTGTTCGATGACCCGGCGCCCAACCCGATCTTCAAGCGGTTCAACACTTACGCCTCCCCGACGCCGGTCATCGAAGAGGGACGCATCTACATCACGTTCGGGTCGGCGGGCACGGTGTGCCTCGACACGACGACCTTCAAGCCGCTGTGGGAGCGGCGGGACATTCATATCAATCATTTCCGCGGCGCGGGGTCGTCGCTGTTGAAGTACGAGAACCTGCTGATCCTGGACTTCGACGGCAGCGACGCGCAGTTCGTCATCGCGCTGGACAAGAACACCGGCGCCAACGCGTGGAAGACGCCCCGGTCCATCGACTACGGCGACACCGACCCGGATGGAAAGGTCAAGGCCGACGGCGACTTCCGCAAGGCCTTCTCCACCTGTCGCCCGGCGACCGTCAACGGCCAGCCCGCGGTCATCAG
>DATBFY010000204.1:0-30784 GCA_036558265.1 Tepidisphaeraceae bacterium
TGGCACACACGCAGAACGGGCGACCGGTCATCCCGGCCGCCCGTCCCGTGGTTACTCTGCTATCGCGAGGGGGAGTCTGATGTGAGCCCTTCCCCGCGGGAGGGGGCGAGTATCCGATGACCCCGCTACCCGTTAACGGCCGAGCAGGCTGAGCACTTGCTGCGGGCTGGAATTCGCCTGGGCGAGCACCGAGGTATTGGCCTGGACCAGGATCTGACTCCGGGTCAGGGCCGCGGTTTCGCTGGCGAAGTCCGCGTCGCGGATCGCGCTCTCGCTGGCCGTCACGTTCTCTAACGCGACGTTGAGGCTGTTGACGTTGGTCTCCAGGACGTCCTTCTGAAGGGCGCCCAGTCGACCGCGGAGATCCGCCACCTGGCGGATGGCGGCGGTGATGATCTTCTGCGCCTGGATCGTGTTGCCGGAGATCAGGGAGTTGGCGCCGCCGCTGGCGAGGCTCGACAGGTACCCGACCACGCCGTTGCCCAGGTTGCTGCTGGAGACCGATCCGATCCCGACGTTGATCTGTCCCTGGCGGTTGACCTGGGATCCGAGCTGGAACTTGGCGCCGCCGCCGGTGATGACGAAGGTCGTGCCGTTGGGGTCGATCGTGGTGCCGAAGGTCGCGTCGAGGTCGAGGTGGACGTCGAGGTTCTCGGTGCGGACCGAGGCGCTCAGGCCGTCCACTTCGGCCGTGGTGCCGTTGACGTTGACCTGGGCATCCTGGCCCTTGTCGGTGGCGTCAAGGAAGGTCCCGGTGATCGACTTGACGGTGACGAACTGGGACGAGCCATAAGCCGTCGAGGTCACGCGCAGCGCCGCGCCGCTGAGGGTCGCCGAGACGCCGGTGGCGGCCTTGAGCTGGTTGATGGCGACGACGATGGCGGAGTTATGGGTGGAGGCGGCGAACGAGAGCTGCTCGACGCCGGCGTTGCCCGCGATCTGGATGGTCACCGGCGCCGCGCCGACGCCCGAGACGGTGGTATCCACCTCGGCGAGCTGCGCCGAGGCGACGACCTGCACCACGACCGTGGTCGTGCCGTTGTCCGGGAGCTTGGCGGCGTTGATCTGCAGGCTGTCGATCGCCGTGCTCAAGACGCCGCTGGTGCTGTAGTCCAGCTCGCCGTTGAGCAGCTTGACGCCGTTGAACTGGGTGGTGTTGGAGATCCGGTTGACGCTGTTGAGGATCGCGTCCACCTGGAGCTGGTTGGCCTTGATTTCCTCAGGCGAGAGCGCGCCGGTGTTGGCGGCCTCGTTGGTTAGGGACTGGACTTCGAGCAGGAGCGCCGACACCTCGGACAGCGCGCCTTCGCCGGTGTTGATCACGTTTCCGGCGCGGGTCGAGTTGTCGATCGCCTGGTGGATGCCGTTGATCTCGCTGCGGAGCGTTTCGCTGGCGATCAGGCCTGCGGGGGCGTCCTTGCCGCTGTTGATCTTGAGGCCCGTGGAAAGCCGTTGCAGGCGGGTGTTCAGGTCGGTCTGGTTGCGGGTGAGGGTATGGATCGCCTGGAGCGACGAAATGTTCGTGTTGATGCGACTCATTTGTGTATCCTCCGTGATACATTTGGCCCGGTCGGGGCCTTGGTTGTGTTACGTTCTCAACGGGACGCACAGGCCTGAATCCATCAGGCGACCTGACGTCCGCCGGCAGAAAACCACGAATAACCTTGCAGAGAGTTCGCGCGCCGCGCGCGCGGCGGGTTGCAGAGAACGACCGCGTGAAACGAATTGCGCGTGGCGGCGAGGATCACGAGCCGTGGCTCCGCCCCGGCCGGGGTGAGATGTTTGAGGGGTGCGAACCTCCTTGTTCGAAAGTGCGTCGGGCGCATCGCGCGGGGCCAGTCCGTTGGCCCCGCGGGCTCGCATCCGTGCGGGCCTCGCGTATCGCGTTGTCGTGGTGATTGTCGGGTTGAGGGGGGCGCAGACTTTAGCACCCGCGCCGCATAATTTGCGCCGGCGACGAGGGGCGATAATACGGGGATTTCACGGGATTTCGCGCGGGCGCGGCATCGAGCGGCGCAAATGCTGCGCCCGTTGAGCGGCGATCCGAAAGGAGCGCGCACACGCGCGCCTTCCCGCAGGGGATTTTGCCGGTTTGCCCCGGAGGGTAGTCGAGGGGAGAATGGCAACACCTATGCCGACCATCCTCGTCGTGGACGACGACCCGCAGGTCAGTAAGCCGCTCGCTCGGCTGCTGAAGATGGAGGGGTACGAGGTGGTCTGCGCCGCCAACGCAGTGATGGCGATGGCCCAGGCGGTGGGGTCTCACCCCGACCTGATCCTGCTGGACGTGGCGATGCCCCCCATCGACGGCCTCACGTTCCTCTTCCTGCTGCGGGAGAAATCGTTCGGGCGCGACGTGCCGGTGATCGTGCTGAGCGGGCAGGCGGACCAGAACACGATCCGCCGGGCGCGGGAACTGGGCGTGTGCGAGTACGTGGTCAAAGGCGAGTACAAGACCAGCGATCTGCTGGCGATGATCCGGCAACATTGCGTCAAGTCTGAAGACGTAGACGAGGGCGCGGATGTCGCGAGCGGGACCTGAGGAGGACGGGTCGCCCAAGCGAATCATCCCCCGCCGCTCCCCACCATGTCTTCCTGCGGCTGGGTCATCCGGCGCGGGTCCAGCGTCCTGCTCAGTTCATCTTCCGGGAGGATCTTCTTCTCCTGCGCGAGCTGCCGCACCGTCTTGCCGGTCTTGAAGCTCTCCTTGGCGATCTCGGCGGCCTTGTCATAGCCGATCCGCGGCGCCAGGCTCGTACACATCGCCAGGCTCTGTTCGACCAGGCTCTGGCATCGCTGGCGGTCGGCCTCGAGCCCGGCGACACAGCGGTCGGCAAACACGCGCGCGGCGCGGGCAAGCAACTCGATCGACTGCAGCAGGTTGTACGCCATCACCGGCATCATCACGTTCAGCTCGAACGTGCTCCCCAGTCCCGAGCCCGCGAACGCGATCGTCGCGTCGTTGCCAACCACCTGCGCCGCCACCTGCAGCATCATCTCGCTCATCACCGGGTTGACCTTTCCCGGCATGATGCTGCTGCCGGGCTGGGTCGCGGGAATCGAGATCTCGCCGATCCCGCAGCGGGGCCCGGAGGCGAGCCAGCGGATGTCGTTGGCGATCTTCGAGAGCGAGATCGCGATCGTCTTGAGGAACCCCGAGACCTCCACGACCGCATCCTTGGCGGCCTGGGCCTCGAAATGATTCTTCGCCTCGACGAAATCCAACCCCGTCTTGTGGGCGATGGCGGCGATCGCGAGCGTGGCATAGGCGGGATGAGAATTGATCCCCGTGCCGACGGCCGTGCCGCCCAGCGGCAATTCGCGCAGCGCGTTGATGGCCTTGTTGGCGCGCATCGCGCCGAGGCGCGCCTGGGCCGCGTAACCGGACAATTCCTGCCCCAGGCGGATGGGCGTGGCGTCCTGGAGGTGCGTGCGGCCGATCTTCACCACGTCGTCGAACTGCTCCACCTTGACCTCGAACCCCTCCGCCAGGTGAAGCAGCGCCGGCACCAGCGCCTGGTTGAGGGCGGTGGCGGCGGCGACGTGGATGACCGTCGGGATCACGTCGTTGCTCGACTGCTGCATGTTCACGTGATCGTTGGGATGGACCGGCTCCTTCCCGCCGCGCTTGCCGGAGGCGATCTCGTTGGCGCGGCTGGCGATGACCTCGTTGGCGTTCATGTTGGTGCTGGTGCCCGAGCCCGTCTGGAAGACGTCCACGACGAACTGGTCGTCGAGCCTGCCGTCGATGACCTCCTGCGCCGCCTGCTGGAGCAGGCCCGCCCTGGTCTTGTCCAGGAGTCCGAGTTCCTTGTTGACCTCGGCGGCGGCCCATTTCACCAGTCCCAGCGCGGCGATGAACCGGCGACCGAATCCCAGGCCGGAAATCGGGAAATTTTCGAGCGCGCGGGCCGTCGAGGCGCCGTAGCAGGCGTCGGCGGGGACCTGCATCTCGCCCATCGAATCGCGTTCGGTGCGGGTGTCGGGCATCGCAAGGCTCCTTTCAGGTGGGTAAGGGAAGTGTAGGAGCCCAACCGGCAAGAGGGGAGAGACATTTGTCCCCCGCGACGCGCCGCCTTGGTGGGGCAGACTTTCTTCAACATTATGCGTCAGCGCGCCACCGTCATCCTGAGGGAGTTTCAAACGACCGAAGGATCTTGCCCCGAACGGACGTCAACTCTCGTTCGCGGCCAGATCCTTCGCTGCGCTCAGGATGACGGCTTAACGCC
Source organism: Tepidisphaeraceae bacterium (assembly GCA_036558265.1). GTDB lineage: Bacteria > Planctomycetota > Phycisphaerae > Tepidisphaerales > Tepidisphaeraceae > RYN-433. The sequence continues at coordinate 4,230 of DATBFY010000204.1, forward strand.
GTCGGTGGACCACAGTTGCGCCACTTACGCAAAAAGGTGATTCTCGTCTGTCTCGCATGGCCGACCGGGGGCACTCCTGCCCCCGAGGTCATGCGAATCATTCCCGCCGAAAGTGCCACGCACCCCACGCCCCTCCCGCGTCAATTCCCGATTGTCGCGCGCTCGGCGCAACGGTAATGTCGTTCAAATGCCGTTTTCCCCGCTCATGGTGCTGTCGGCGTGGTTCCGCGGCCTGGTCGCCGTCGGGATCATCGTCGCCGGCATCTGGCTCTGGCGCGGCTGGTATGACCGCTCCCAGGTCCGCACCCGGGAAACCGTGCGGATGGAGGACGGTCCGACCTACACGCGCGACACGACCCGCCTCGACTTTCACCCCGGCTTCAACGTCGCGACGTTGTTGCTGGCGGGCGCGGTCGTCACGACCGCGTGGTCGCTGGGAGCCGGGCTGCTGGTGTCCCGATGGACGCTGGGGCGCCGTCGCGGATCGCCAAAGGCCGACGCCCGCGCCGATCAGCACCGTCACGTCGAGGTGCGCCTGCTCCACCGCGAGGACATGGGGGACATTTACGTGGAGATTGACGTTCCACCGACGGCCCCCGCGCGCGACGCCGCGCGCCCGACCCTGGTGCTGGTACACGCCTGGGGCGCCGACCGCACCCAGTGGCACGACGTGCGGCGTCACCTGCGCGGGGCCTGGCGCATCGTCACCTGGGACCTGCCCGGCCTGGGGAATTCATCGCGCCCCAAGGATCGCGACTTCTCCGTCGCCCGGATGGCCAAGGACCTGCGACGGGTGATCGAGGGGACGACCGCGTCAGGCGACCGGGTCGTCCTGGTCGGACACGGCAGCGGCACGCTCGTGGCGCTGGAATTCGTCCGCCTCTTTCCCGAGCTCGTCGCCGCGCGGGTCGCGGGAATCGTGCTCGCGCACGGGACCTACACCAATCCCCTTCGCACGATCGCCCACGCGGAGCTGTACACGGCCATCCAAAAGCCGCTGATCGAACCCCTCATGTACCTGACGATCCCGCTATCGGCCGCCGTGTGGGCGATGCAGTGGCTCGCGTATCTGAACGGTTCCACGCACTGGGCGACCCATCGCGCCGGATTCTCCGGGAACCAGGGCCGGCGGCGCCTGGATTTCGCGACACGCTTTGCGCTTCGCGCATCCCCGGCGGTGCTGGCGCGCGGAACGCTCGGCCTGCTACGCTCGGACGGCACCGCCACGCTCGACGCGCTGGCGATGCCGGCGCTGCTCATCGCCGGCTCGGCGGATCCGATCACGCCAAGCCCGGCCAGCGAATTCATGCGCGAGCGCATCCCAGGGGCCGAAATGTTCGTCCTCCCCGATGCCAGGCACCTGGGCCCGATGGAATTCGACCGCGAGTTCGCGCTGCGGCTGGCCGAGTTCACGCTGCGGCGCTGCACAGCGACCGGGGCGTTGGTGACGCCGCCCCCTGCCGATCGCGCCGCAAGCTGTCCCCCAGCCGCGGTGCCAACCGGCGGCGTGGAAGACCGGATCGACGAGCAGAAAGCCGCCCCCGACCGCGCCGACGATGCCGCTCGGCGACCCGCGCCGGCTAGATAACCATGACCCCCTGCAACATTTTGGCGGCTGGGCTTGCCAGCGCCTCGCCCGTTCGCACCGGCGCGACTTGCCCCTTGACGCCGGCGCGGCAACGACGGAAGTTAGCGCTGACGCGATGGAAACGAGCCCGACCGTACAATCCGCCCCGTCACTCCCGCCGCAAGGGGTTGTTGCTCCCGTCGAGGTCGCCGCGGTCGCGCCAACGTCCCCATCAACGCAGGATACCGCCGAACCCAAACCGACCGTAGTGATCGTCGGGTTCGGCCTGCCCGGACGGTTCGTCGCCGAAGTGCTCGATGCCCGCCAGGTGCCCTATACCGTCGTCGAGCTCAACCCCTCCAACGCCAAGTCGATCGCGGCCTGCAACAAACCCGTCCTGTGCGGCGACGCCCGCGACCCCAACCTGCTCCGCCAGGCCGGAATTGAGACGGCAAAGTTCCTGGCTGTGACCCTGCCCGACGAGCGGATGGTTCTCGAAGTGCTCCAGATTGCCCGGCAGATCAATCCCAGCCTGAAGATGCTGGCCCGGGTCAATTACACTTCCACGGGTATGAAGGCCGAGCGCGCGGGGGCGACCGGGGTCGTGGTCGAAGAGCAGATCGTCGCCCTCGAGTTCGCCAAGCTCATGGGCAGCAGCCTTTAGCACGGCCGCGAGCGGGTTTCCACATCTCACCCATGCCGTCTGCCTTGCCGAAATGTAAGATGAGGTTGTATCGCGCATCACACCGCGCCTAAATTACAGCACTCCACTCTTATGCCTTCGAAACACCGACTGCTTGCGCTGGATGGCGATGAAGCCGTGCTCAAGACGATCTCGAAGATCGCTTCCCCTCATTTCCAGGTGTTGGTTACGCGCGATCCCCGCACGCTTCTGGGTTGGGTGGAAAACTTCAAGGACGTCGAGGTCGTGGTGACCGAGCACGTCTTACAGACATCCCACGGCGTTTCGCTGCTCGAAACCGTACGCACCATGCGCCCGGGGGCGCGACGCGTCCTCCTGACCACCTACCACGACCTGGCGAGCATCGTCGCCGGCCTGCACAGCGGGGCGATCCAGCAATTGGTTCAAAAGCCCTTCCAGCCCGGCGAACTGTTGTCCGCGATCCTCCCCGACGGCATGGGCGAAGCCTCCTTCGAGCAGCGGGCGAGCGCTTAACCAGCGCGCGATTCACGCCGTTTGGGATGGCATGAGCAAGCGTACTCACTTGCCCGTGGTCCTGGTGCGCGCTCGGCGGCGCGCGAATCAAATGGAACGCCTATTAATGGCACCACACTCCGGACACCGCTCGGGCGTCGCGCGGAGGTCGTAGCCGCACTGAGCGCACAAACCAGCCCCGCCGCGACGGCGTCGGCGGGTGATGATCCGGGCCGCCGGCAACGCGGCCAGCGCGACGGCAAGTGCCCAATCCGGAAACCAGAACCGCCGGCTCGACGCGCTGTTGCCCAGGCCATACCGGCTGATCCAGTACCCGAACCCCAGGCCCCTCCACGAGACGTCCGGCCCGCCCGCCTCGGGATACCCCGGCGCGGGATCGCGCTTCCACGAGTGCTCCACGAGCGTCGACAATCGGCGCCGGTCCTCGGGCGCGACGGCCAAGCCCACGGGATCCTGGAGGCGCACCTCGATCGCGAGGCCGCCTCGCCCCGAGATGACGAACACCGCCGTTTCGCGGAGCGGCTTCGGCCCGGCCGGTCCCGCCAGGAACGTCCAACGGCTGCGGTACCACTGGTCGCCGACAAGATGGCTACGCATCCAAAGTCCCACCGTCGCCACGCACAGCACCAGCGACACCACCGTCGCGGCGTTCAGCAGGATGCGGAGCAAGCGCTTCATCGAGAAGGAATTGTACCGCACTCGGGGCATCGGTCGGGCGTGGCGCGGAGATCGTAGCCGCAGGTCAGGCACAGGCCGGCGCGACGGCGCCGGATCCGGCGGATGATTCGCCAGCCCGCCATCGACGGAACGATGGTCGTTGCGATCGCCGTCGGCAGCAAAAACGAGAATCGCACCTGAACCCAAAAGAAATGGCGGCGATCCTTCGGCCCGGCGCCGGTCGAGCTCCCGCTGGACCAATTCAGGCCGGCACGAACCAACCAAGCCGGTGCGTCGCCGCCTGTACGTTCCAGGCGCCCGAAGTCGCCGTCGTCGCGCCGATGGAACCAAGCCTCGCGGGGCACGGTACCAATGCTCGCATAGCCGGACGTGTCGATCGTCTCCTCGTTCCAGTCGAGATCCAGCGTGCCGGGGGTGGACCAAGCCCGCCGATTGATCATGATGATTCGGTCCGGTTCGACTCGGACGGAGCTGCGCGAGATGACCTCGCCGCCCCGGCGGCTCCGCGCCCATTGCACGATGATCGCCGCGGTCACCATCAGGCACAGCATCAGCGCGAGCAATGTCGTAGCGTTCAGAAGGATGCGGGGGAGGCGCTTCATGTGGGCGGGATCGTACCACACGCCGGGCACGCCCCGTCGTCGCGTCCAACGTCCGCTCCATCACAACCCCTCCGGCACGGCACCGGCCGTCCCCAGGTACTCGATCGCCTGCCGCACGAACACCGGAAAGCTCGCCTGCAACGGCCAATTGCTCTTCGCCAGGTCGAATGTGACGACGATCTCCCGCCGCCCGGCGTCGCTCCCGAGTACCAGCGGCCCCCTGTCCCCGTCGATCAACGTCCCCCACCCCTTCCCTGCGTCCACCATCCGCACGGTCTCGACGTAGACCTTTTTCGGCACGATCCCGCGCACCGCCGGATGATCCGCCACCTTTCCCGTCGCCCGCACGTTCGTCAACATCACCTCGGCACCCTTCTCGTCCATCACCGCCTTCAACGCGCCGCCCTTCGGCAGGCAATCCACGAACAGCAACCCGCCACGTTTGGGCAACTCTGTCGGAACGTGCCGATCGAACACCGTCACGTCCGCCACCACGCGGTCCGCCCGGTAGTCCTTAGGCGTGATCGTCCGTACCGCCACGTCCGGTGTCGCCGCGATCGCCTTGTTGAGGAACGGATTCCCTTCGGTGACGATCAGCACCGACAACGTGTCCCGCCCCGCCCGCCCGGCCGGCCCGTCCGCACCCGCGGCCGTTTCCGGCTGCGCCGCCCCCAGCGCGATCATCATACGAGCGGCCCAGCGCACAACGACAAGAGAAACTCGCGTCATCAGATCCTCCGCTTGAAACAAGTCATTCCCGTCGCCGCCGCCCTTTAGGCCGCGACCCGTTACTACTGACGGGTCCGAGGACGCGCCTTGCACCCGTCCTCGGCGGATTGTCGCAGAACAGAACCACCACGCCCCAGACAAATGACAAGCCATCCGTGCGCCTTCGTGGCTGCTTCTGTCTGCTCGTCGCGGGCCGGATAGTACCGCACTCCGGGCAGCGCTCCGGCGTCGCGCGGAGGTCGTAGCCGCAGGTGGGGCACAGGCCGGCACGATGGCGTCTGCGGTGTCCCAGCCAGAAGCATCCGCGTGCTGCCGACGGCACAGACAGCAGCAGAGCGATCGCCCAGAACGGCGCGACCGCCTCCCACCGCGAAGCGTTCCGGACCCTCGTCGCGTCCCACGAGAAGTATCGGAAGCCCGCCCATAACCGCCCCAGATCGTCATGGAAGGCGCCGTAGCGGGGCATTTGGCCGGCGGACGTGGCGGCGTGGGAGGGATCGGCGCCCCACCGCTCCTCGATCCGCTCGCGGTAGGTCCGGCCATCGGGCTGCACGCGGTCGGCGCGCTGGGCCCAACGCATCATCCCGATCCTGCCGCTACGGGCCTCGACCAACACCTGCGTCCAGCGCGTTTGATCGTATCGGTCGTGTTCGTCCCGGAATCGCCAGCCATAGAACTGATCCGTGATGAAGTAGCTGCGCACCCACAGCACGGCGGTCGCCACGCAAAGCACGAGCGATACCACCGTCGCGGCGTTCAGCGGGATGCGGAGCAAGCGCTTCATCGAGAAGGAATTGTACCGCACTCGGGGCAGCGGTCGGGCGTGGCGCGGAGGTCGTATCCGCAACGGACGCAAACGTTCCAGCGTCGGAGCAGGGTTTCGAGGTTCCGGCCCGCCGCCTGCCGAAGCAGCATCAGGCCGGGAGCGACAGTGGCTACGCCGGCGAACAAGTACAACGACAGCATCACCAGATTGGGTGGGCGAAAGGGCGGACGTCCGATCAGCCATATCCCCGCCACGGGAAGGACGCACGTCAGCGCGGCGCCGAACCAGCACGCGGCCGACCGACGATTCATCCGTCGCCATTCGGCGCGGATCTGGTTCTTCCGTGGCTGGGGCACGCTCTTGAGCGAGGACATTAACCGCTGGAGTTCGTCCCGACCCATCAACGTGTCCAGCGGGATGCGGAACAGGCGCGTCATGCCTCGGGCATCATAATATTTCGGCGGGCAAACATCGCCGGGCACTCGCGGCGGGAACCGGGCGTCCCGCCCGTCCCGGACCACCCTCCCACGCCCCGTGCCGCGTCCCGCAGCGCCGCGACGCTCACCCCACGTGCGTCGGGGCGGCCAACTCCAACGCCATCAGTTGTCGATCCGTCTTCACGACAAACCCCGCCCGCCGATAAGCCGCCTGGGCCGCCGCGTTGTCGGGCCCGGTTTCGACCTTGATGGCCCGCAGGCTGCGGGCGGCGCACCATGCCCGCACTTCCGCCAGCGCCGCCGTCGCCAGCCCGCGTCCGCGATACCCCGGCTGGACGTACAGGTCGTCCACGATCGCGATCAGGCCGCCGTACTCCATGCTGTAGCACACGGTCACGACCACATGTCCCACGGCCCTCGAACCGGCCTGGATCAGCCACACCTGACCCAGCCGCGCATCGGCCACGAGCTCGGCAAAGATCCCGGCGGCGCGCCGGTGATCCAACGGGTAGCCCCCCTCAGCATAGAATTCCGCCATCAGCGCGACCAGCCGCTCGATGTCGTCCGCCGATGCTTTCCTCATGGCGTCAACCCTCGGTGTGACCTGTTACACGACGCACTGCCGGGAGAATCCACGGATCGACCGACGCGAGAAGAACCATCGCTGCATCACCGGGGCGTCCCGCATTCCGGGCACCGCTCGGGCGTCGCGCGGAGGTCGTAACCGCAGATGGGGCACAGGCCGGAAATGCGACGTCGCTCCCGACACCGTTCACGAAACCGCGCCTTGAGCCGGCAAGCCGGCGCCACGCTAAAGGCCACTGAGCTCGCGGCATAAGGGAACCAGCTCGACCGCAGGAGTATCTGGCCGTGCGGTGTTGGCGGCCCACTCTGCCAGACCAGGTTCCTCGCACTCACCGGTTCTATTTGATGCTTCAAAGCGATCGCGATCTGCTCCGACAGACTCGGTAAGGTCCAACGGCCCCACGTCCACAGGATAAGCGTCGCCATGAGCAGTACCAACGACAGTACGGTCGCGACGTCTAGCAGGATGTTCAAGACGCGTCTCACAATCGCGGGATCGTACCACACTCCGGGCACCGCTCGGGCGTCGCGCGGAGGTCGTAACCGCAGGTGGGGCAGACGCCGGCGGCTTGACGCCGTTTGCAGCGCCGCCGAACGGCGGCCAGGGTTCGTACGCCGGGAATGGCGGTGAACGACGCGAAGACCGCCCAGTAAGGTACCGCGACCAGACGCAGGGAACGGACCAGAGAACCATCCGGATTGTCCACGTCGACGCGAGAGGAGACGGCGAAGCCTGCCCACAGCAACCCGCCGTCTTCCCGCACCCGATCTTCCATCTGCTCGACTTCTCCGCTGCCGTCGCCCGGGTCCAGCGCGTAAGTCTTCGATCGGAGGTCGAGGTCCTCGTCCGCCGTCATGACGAAGGCCCGCTGGCCGGTCGAGACGGTTTTGTCGACGACCAGGAGCAGTCGGCCGAACTCGGACTGGACGGACCACTCGATCACCCTGCCGCCGTGGATCTCCGTGCGATCCACCACCCACCGCCGCCCCTCGGGCCCGTACAACAGTTGTTGCCGAACGACGTCCTTGTGCCCGTAGCTCCGAACCCACATCACCCCTGTCGCGAGGCACAATAGGAGCGACGCCACCGTTGCTGCGTTCGGCAGGATGCGTAGGAGGCCCCTCATGCCTTCAGGATCGTACCATACTCCGGGCATTGCTCGGGCGTCGCGCGGAGCGTGGCCGCAAATTCGGCAGAGGCCGGCGAGCGGTGGCGGCGAGTTCCAAGGCGTCGCGGAGGGCGATCCAGAACAGGCTCGCGGCAGGCCATGCCCCCCTCATGGCCTCGAAGTCTTCCACCCACGCATTTATTCGCGAACGTATGCCCGTCCCAACGCCGCCGGCGCCCCGGAACGACCGGCGACCCCCGCCAGCGCCAGCAGGCTCACGGCATAGGGCAAGACCTTAAAAAGCTGACTTGTCGCGCCGGAGAAACCGCTGTGGACCTCCAGGAGGTTAGTCAGCGCCCGGAGGAGTCCGAACAGCATTGCCCCCGCAAGCACCCCACCCGCCGACCAGCGACCGAAAATGACGATGGCCAGCGCGAGGAATCCCTGGCCCTCGGTCATGTTCTCCACGAATCCCTGGACCCGCATCGTGGAGAGGTACGCCCCCGCCAGACCCGCGCAGGCGGCGCCGAAAACCAGGGCCAGCAGCCTTCGACGATTGACCGCCAGACCGGCGGCATCGGCGGCCTCGGGCGCCTCACCCATCGCCGACAGTTCCAGTCCCCGTCGAGTGAATTGCAGGTAGCCCCAGACGCCGGCAACCAGGAGCAGTGCCGTGAGGGTCATCCAGGAGGGATGGATGCCCGTGAGGGATCGCTCGGCCATGGCGTCATTGAGGCGCTTGTACGCCAGCGCGGTCGCGCCGAATGCGAGCAGGTTGACCCCGGTGCCCGTGACGATCTGGTCGGCGGCGAACATGAGGGTGGCGATGGCAAAGATCCCCGCGAGCAGGGTCGCCGCCAGGACGGCTGCGAGGAGCCCCGAGGCAGGTCCGACGTACCCATTGGCCACCCAAGCCGCAAACGCCCCCACCAGCATCATGCCCTCGATGGCGATGTTCACCAGGCCGGCCCGTTCGACCATCAATTCCCCGACGGCCGCGAGGAGGAGCGGGGTGGCGTGGAGGATTGCCGCCTGAAGGGATTCGGTGAAGGGGAGCGACATCGGCGGCATTTTAGACGCCAATCAATTTGCTGGCGCTGGATGCGAAAGCCGACTATGACGAATATGATATTCATATGTGTGTATATAGTATTTTCTAAACTTCGAATTATTTGCACTCCGTCCACAACAGTGTTAGCATTCCGGCGTTAAATGCGTTGGTTGTGGGTATCAGGCGAGGACCTCTCGAGGAAAGGTTGGGCCATTTCATGCAATCGAGTCGAGCCAATGATAGTGTTTCGCGTGGGGAATCCACGTATGCGTCACAGCGTACTCGTAAGGCGGCGCAGCGTATTGCCGAACGGCTATTGGGCGCGTGCGTGGAATCGCTGGAGCAGCGAACTCTTCTGTCGGTGAGCATCTGGGATGACTCGGCGACGCCGACGGTCACGGCGTTCAATGATCCGGCCTCGGTCGAGGTCGGCGTACGGTTTCGAAGCGACACGGATGGGTTTGTGACCGGCTTCCGGTTCTACAAGGGCGCGGGGAACACGGGCACGCACACCGGGCAGTTGTGGGCGACGAACGGGAGCCTGCTGGGATCGGCGACGTTCACGCAGGAGTCGGCGAGCGGTTGGCAACAGGTCAGCCTTGCTTCCCCGGTACACATCACGGCGGGCACGACGTATGTCGCCTCCTATTTTGCTCCCAACGGTCACTACGCGCTGGACAGTGGCTACTTTGCGGCGAGCGGCGTTGACCATTCACCGCTGCATGCGCTTCGTGACGGCACGGATGGGGGGAACGGACTCTTTGATTACACGGCTGCGCCGGTATTCCCGGGGTCCACGTTCAACTCGAACAACTACTGGGTGGACGTGACGTTCGACCAGACGCTGGTGCCGCAGGTGGAGAACGTGGCGCCGGCCGACGGTGCGTTGAACGTGGACGTCGGCGGCAACGTCGCGGTGACGTTCACCGTGCCGATGGATGCGACGTCGATCACGACGTCAACGGTGCAGTTGCGCGACTCGTCGAACGCGCCGGTGTCGGCGGCGGTCACGTACGATCCGGCGACGCGCACGGCGACGATCGATCCGACGGGGACGCTGAACCTCAATCGAACTTACAAGGTGGTCGTCAAGAGCGGGGCGGCGGGGGTGCACTCGACCGGCGGCAACCTGCTGGCGGCGGACTTTAACTCGACGTTCCGGACGTGGGCGACGCCGCCGATCAGCATCTGGAACGACTCGGTGACGCCGACGAACACGTCGTTTAACGATTCGCAATCGGTAGAGGTGGGGGTTCGGTTCCGCGCCGACGTCGATGGTTCGATCCTGGCGTTGCGTTTCTACAAAGGTGCGGGGAACACGGGGACGCACGTGGGAAGCCTTTGGACGACCGACGGCACGCTGATCGGGCGCGCGACGTTCACGGACGAGACGGCCAGCGGGTGGCAGCAGGTCAAGCTTGACACGCCGGTGGACATCACGGCGGGTACGACGTACATCGTGTCGTACTTCGCGCCCAACGGGCACTACGCGCTGGACGGCGGCTACTTCGCGGCGGGCGGGGCGGATAACGGTCCGCTGCACGCGCTGCAGGACGGCGTCGACGGCGGGAACGGCCTGTTCCACTACTCGCCGGTCCCGACCTTCCCGGGCGACACGTTCAATTCGACCAATTACTGGGTGGACGTCGTGTACCAGCAGGCGCCGGCGCTGGAACCCAATACGCCGCCGGTTGCGGACGCGCAGACGGTGAACGTGAACGAGGACGCCAAGGCGACGATCGGACTGACGGCGCACGACAACGAGACGGCGGCCGCCAGCCTGCTTTTCAAGATCCTGACGCTTCCGCAGCGCGGCGTGCTGAAGTACAACGGCGTGCCGGTGACGGTGGGTCAGACGTTCGTCGGGGCGCCCTTGGGTCTGACCTACGAGCCGGCGGCGGAGACCGAGGGCGGGACGACCGATTCGTTCACGTTTAACGTGAGCGACGGCGGTGACGGCAGCGGCGACCCGTCCACGGTGTTGACGAGCGATCCGGCGACGGTGTCGATCAATGTGAACAAGGCGGTCGCCGACGGGACGGCGGTGCTGGGCGCCGACGGCGTGCTGCGCATCGGCGGAACGCCGGGCATCGACGTGATCACGGTGTCGCGTCAGAGCACGGGCAAGTTCCTGGTGACGCTGGGGCTGAAGGTGCTGTCGAGCACGATCCCGGTGTCGAGCGTTTCGGAGATCCGCGTGTGGGGGCGGGCGGGCATCGACGGCATCGTGCTGATCGACGTGAACCAGCGCTCGATGCTCAGCGGCGGCGACGGGACGGACGTGATCGTGGGGAGCAACGGCGACGACGTGATCCTGGGCGGCGCCGGCGACGACATCCTGACCGGTTTTGGCGGGAACGACGTGATCGTCGGCGGCGACGGCCGCGACATCCTGGCGGGCATGGACGGCAACGACATCCTGGTGGCGGGGAGTGCGTCGCCCGGTCTGTCGGCGGCGGACCTGCGGGCGTTGGGTGTGTTGTGGTCGGCGAACAAGGTGGTTACGCCGCAGGAACAGAATGAGGTCGACGACGTGGTGACGGATGACGATGTGGACCTGCTGACGGGCGGAAACGGGTCGGATTGGTTCATTATCAGCCTGGGGGATAAGGTGCTGGATTACAGCACGAAGGTGGGGAGCAAGGATACGATCACGTACGTGTGATGAACGGGCGCGGGGTTGTCGTTTGCGAGACGGGCGGGTAAGTGCACCTTCGGTGCGGCGAATCGGCTGACCACGCGGCCGGGGCTTTCTCGTCGTTTAGTCAAACGGGCCCACCAAGGTCGAATCAAAATAGAATCACGACCGCTCCAGCGCGGATATGATGAACGCGCCGTGAAGTGGTCCCTCCGCATCTTGTTGAACGCCGCGACGGTGGTGTCAGTGCTCCTGGGTGTGGCCTCGGGGGTTCTTTGGGCAGGGAGTCACTTCCGACACGTGGGGTTCGGCTACGAGCTGCCCGACGGAAGGGCGGCGGTGTTCTCGTCTGAGCGCGGATGGGCATACATCACGGTGAGCAGCCGTCGCGCTCTCGGACGGCCACTCGAGTCCGAGTGCTTTCCCCCAATCCCGCGCGTGGGGTGGATCGTTGCCGCCGGCCCGCTCGATCCCCCAGCGTTGTCGCTTGGAACCGATGGCGAGGGCCCGATTCCCATATCGCGGCCCGTCACGTTTTCTGCGTTCGCCGGATCCCCGGGGCACTCGGAGGTGCGCAGCCTGGGTATGCGTTATTGGCTGGTGGTTCTCGCGTTCGCCATACGGCCGGTTGCGCGCGCGGTGGCCGCGCTGCGCGCGCGCCGACGCGCCCGTCGTGGGTTATGCCGATCATGCCGGTACGACCTGCGCGTGACGCCGGAGCGGTGTCCGGAATGTGGGACGGTTGCCGGTGGGAGACTGGCGTGATCGACGAGCGTGTCTCACGATCCCGCGCACAACTGGCGTTTCTTAGATTTACTTTGTTAGAGGATTCGGCGCTCGTCGGGCGCGAACCTACGATTCTGACCCAAAGAACGGCATTTTGGGTCAGAATCTCCGGTGTCGCGGGGACGATGAACGTTTGATTGCGGGTCGGCCTGTGGAGGCCGATTTCACCGCTTTCGCGGTGTCTACACCGTCCGAAGACGCCGCAGCCGGGCCACCCCCGCCCGTCGGGAGGGAAGGCCGTGCGAAGCCGTATGGTAGAATTCGGCTGATGACACGGCCCGCTGCCATCCTGTCGAACGCCGCGACGGCACTCTCATATCACTTCTTCTTTGCGTGGTGAAGGTCGTGATGTGGGCTCGGAGCGATTCTCGCTGCGATGAGGCCCAACGCTTTCTGGTTCTTCCCGATCGCAAGGAAGTGATCAACCGACGGGTTTATTGTGAACGGGGTGGCGTCACGCTGGACGACTGCGTGCAGCTTTACCGACGACGCGCGTGGGTCGAGGATCAACGTTGGCTGGACGCGGGCTGGCACGTGAACGTGCGAGAGGCAAGCGCGCCGGATGCAGGTGATGCGATCGGCGTGTTGGGGTTCGTACGCCAGGTTCGCCCGGAGAAAGGCAGTAGCACGCCCTTTGCGCCGCTGGGGACGCACTATGTCCTTCGGATCCCGCTGTGGTCGATCGCGCTATTGACCGCGACCTCACTGGTCTGGCTTCGAGGGAACGCCCGGATTCGCCCTCGGCTCGGTCGGTGTGCGAACTGCGGCTACGACCTGCGCGCGACGCCGGAGCGGTGCCCGGAGTGCGGGGCGGCATCCGCCCGCACGGCGGCGTGATCGACAGGTTTCGCCCCTCACGTGAGCCCGCCGCGCGGCGGTGACGCGCTTTGCGCGAGCAGGCGGGACACTCGCACCACAGGAAAGGCGAATCAGGCGGGACGCCTGCACCAACGTAGACAATCCGGTATGATGGTCGGCCAGTCGTGGCACGGAGGCGACGCATTTCGGCACAGGAGCGGCTGGCGGCTGAGGTTGTCAACCAGGTCGTCGTACCGGCGGTGGGGCGGATGCTGGCGGACCGCCGCGGGCGGATGTGGCTGCTGGGGATCCTGATCGTTTTTGCGGTGGTTGCGGGCGGGTGGTGGGTTTACCAGCGCGCCCGGGAGCGCGGCGGGCCGACGGCCTCGAGTTTTCCCGGGGCGACGGCGGCGGCGACGCACCCACAGGGGCGGGTCCGAATCGCCACGTGGAACCTGCGCAAGTTCTCGGATCGCGTGGATCACCCGCCGGACCTGGTCACGATCGCGCGGATCATCCAGGAGAATTCGTTTGACCTGCTGGCGATCCAGGAAGTGCAGCAGCAGGGACAGATCGTGCAGAAGCTGCGGCGGCAGCTCAACGAGCCGTGGCGGGTGGAGATCACGGCGCAGACGGGCAATCACGAGCGTTACGCGTTCCTGTACCGATCGGATCGGGTCGAGCTGATCGAGGGGCCGAGGCTGGCCGAGGGGCCGGACGCCGCGGTGTTCGACCGCCGGCCGGCGAACGCCACGTTCAAGTCGGGCAACTTCGACTTCATGCTCCTGACCGCGCACCTGTGGTATGGGGAGAAGGCGAACAACGCGAAGCGGCGGGCCGAGGCGGAGGCGCTGGTACGGATCGCCGCCGGCATCGCGCAGCGCGGGGCGGAAAAGGACCTGATCGTGCTGGGAGATTTCAACGAGATGCACAACGGCGCGGGCAACCTGCACCTTTTCGAGGAGCAGGGGTGGATCCGGCTGAACCGCGAGGCGACGAATTTGGGGTCGAGCGAGGCGTTCGACAACATGCTGATCGACCCGCGGTTCACGCGGGAGTTTGCGGGGTCGGTGGGGGTGGTTCGGTTCGACGAGCTGCTTTACGGGAACGATGACAAGCGCGCGATGGAAGATGTGAGCGATCATCGGCCGTTGTGGGCGGATTTTTCGACGGCGGGGCCGGATGATGATTGATCGATTGCGTCGGGCGGGCGGTCAGCGGATCGCGAAGTAGTTGAGGACGAGGAGGAAGACGATGATCTGGGACGAGACGATGGTGGCGAAGGCGTGGTCGAATCGCATGTAGCGGCGGTAGGCGGTGCCCATTCGCCAGAGGACCAGGATGGTCGCGATGCCGAAGAAGCCGACGGCGCGGATGGTCAGTTCGGTCTCGGGCCAACGTCGCGTGCCGAAGCGCTGGTCGTCGGTGAGGATCGCGAAGATCGCCCAGCAGTAGCCCAGCAGGCCGAACCAGGCGCCGAAATCGAAGCTGTAGATGACGCAGCGGAGGACGTGGACGGTGCGGACTTTCGCCCGGCGCATCGAGATGCGAAAGATCTGGAGGGTGAGCAGCGTCAACCAGGGCCAGACGATCCAGAGCAGCAGTTGCGAGAAAGTCATGGAGAGAATCGGGTCGCCCGACCATGCATTTCGCGCCGCCATGAACAACTGCGACCAGCTATGCTCCGAGTAGGGCCAGCCCTGTGGCCCGAAGACCAGGGTGCTTGGGCGGTTCCATCCGGTGATCGTCGCCCGTGCCCACTCGGCGAAGAATGGCAGCGTTGCGATCAGAAATGTGAGGAGCCAGTATCCTCTCAGCCGACTCGGCCGTGAGGGCTGGCTGGGCGGCAGACCGCCCCAGAACTCGCCCGGGCGCAGGGTCCCGACCAGTGTGCGGGTGAACGACCAGACGTTGCGCTCGGGGTGATGTTCGAAGAGGTACGGATGAAGCCGCTTCTCGGGGTCGGTCACCTCGGGCCAGTTGAAGCGATGGCCGCACTCGGGGCAGCGGGGGTCGGCGAGGCCGCGGAGGTTGTAGCCGCAGAGCGGGCAGGTGACCTCGTGGGGGATCGCGTCCCAGTCGGGAGCCTGCGGGGCGTCAATGATCGGCACGGTGGACATGGGCGTGAAACGTGAAGACGTGAAAAGAGGACGTCTCCAAAGATCAAGACGCGGCGGAGCTTGGCGGATTGCAGTCGGATCGGTCCGCCGCGCGGCATTTTACTTGCCGGGCCGCGTCCATAGAATCGGTGCATGATTTACCGCATTGACGTGCGCACCAGGCCGGACCAGGAGGGGATCGACCGCACGGGGGAGGCGGTTCGGCACGAGATCGCCGGGACGGGCGCTCAGGTGGGCCCGATCACGACCTGGCGCATCTTCCTGATCGAGAGCGATGCGCGGCGGGAGGATTTAAAGCGCGCCGCCCGAGAGCTGCTGGCCGATCCGGTGGTGGAAGAGGCGGCGTTTATCGATGGCGAGCATGCGCCGGAGGCGGGCAAGAGCCGGATCGAGGTGCATCTCAAGCCGGGGGTAATGGATCCGGTGGCGGCCTCGACTGAGATGGCGCTGGCGGACATGGGGCTGGACGTGCGGGCGGTGCGCACGGGGCGGGCATTCGTCATCGACGGCCAAGTCGATCGAGGGCAGCTCGAGCGGATCGCGAGCCGGGTGCTGGCGAACGGCGTGATCGAATCGGTGCACTTCGACGCGTTCGTGCCGAAGGAATTTCAATCCGGGCATGCCTACACGCTCAAGCTGCGCCACGTCGAGATCCGGAATCTGTCGGATGAGCAGCTTAAGACGCTCAGCCGCGAGGGGCACCTGTTCCTGTCGCTGGCGGAGATGCGGGCGATCCAGTCGTATTACCGCGAGCAGGGTCGCGAGCCGACGGACGTCGAGTTGGAGACGCTGGCGCAGACCTGGAGCGAACACTGCGTCCACAAGACGCTCAAGAGCACGGTGGAGGTGGAAGTTCAGGACGAATCCGGCAAAACGATCGGCAGCCGGCGGTACGGGAACCTGATCAAGGAGACGATTTTTGACAGCACCATGGCGTTAATGGGTAAAGGTGGCACGGGCGGCTCGCTCTTGATCGGTTCGGAAGGCGGTTCGTCACAAGATCATGGGCGGGCCGCCCATGCCACAAAAGAGGATTTCTGTCTCTCCGTTTTCGCTGACAACGCGGGGGTGATCGCGTTTGATGAGACGGACGCGGTCTGCTTCAAGGTGGAGACGCACAATCATCCCAGCGCGATCGAGCCGTACGGCGGAAGCGCGACGGGGGTGGGCGGGGTGATCCGGGACATCCTGGGGACGGGGCTGGCGGCCAAGCCGGTAGCGAACACGGATGTGTTTTGCGTCGCGTATCCGGACGCCGGGAGTGGAAAAAGGGACGGGAGCCTTTTTTCGTCCGTCCGCGAGGTTCCCCGCGGTGTGATCCACCCGAAGCGCATCCTGCAGCAGGTCGTGGCGGGCGTGCGGGATTATGGCAACCGGATGGGGATCCCGACCGTCAATGGCGCGGTTTATTTCGATGACCGATACCTGGGGAATCCACTGGTGTTCTGCGGGTGTGTCGGGATAATCCCGCGCGACAAGATCCAGAAGGCGGCGCGGCAGGGCGATGCGATCGTGGTGATGGGCGGGCGCACCGGGCGGGATGGGATCCACGGCGCGACGTTCTCGTCGGCCGAGTTGACCGACACGCACGCGGACGAGTTCAGCCATGCGGTGCAGATCGGAAACGCGATCACCGAGAAGAAGGTGGCCGACGTGATCCTGCAGGCGCGCGACCGGGGGCTCTTTACCGCCGTCACGGACCTGGGGGCGGGCGGGCTGTCGAGCGCTGTCGGCGAGATGGGCGAGACGGTCGGGGCTGAGGTGCAGCTTGACCGCGTGCCGCTCAAGTATGCCGGGTTGCGATACGACGAGATCTGGATCAGCGAGGCGCAAGAGCGGATGGCGTTGTCGGTGCCACAGGAGAAGGTTGCGGAGCTGCTGGATCTGGCGAAGGGCGAAGATGTCGAGGCGACGGTGATCGGCACGTTCGGCACGCAGAATGCCGAGTTGATCCTCCATTACGGCGAGACGGAGGTCGGAAGACTTTCGATGCGGTTTCTGCACAAGGGGCTGCCGATGCCGATGCGCCAGGCCGTGGTCACGGAGAAACCCCGTAGCACGGGCGCCCCGCCCGTGATCTCGGTCCTCGGAGATAGGCCGCCGAAGATCCAGACGCCCCTGGCGTTCAAAGATAACCTGATCAAAGCACTCTCCCATCCCAACATCGCCAGCAAGCACTGGATCATCCGGCAGTACGATCACGAGGTGCAGGGCGGGAGTGTCGTCAAGCCGTTGATCGGTCCGCAGCAGATCGGGCCGAGCGACGCCGCGGTGATCCGGCCCAAGCTGGGCTCTTACAAGGGTGTGGCGGTCGCGTGCGGCGTGGCTCCGCACATCGCCGACCCTTACGAAATGGCGATCTGGTCCATCGACGAGGCGATCCGCAACGTCGTCTGCGTTGGCGCCGATCCGGACAAGACGGCGATCCTTGACAACTTCTGCTGGCCCAGCGTGGACGACGAGCGGACGATGGGCACGCTGGTGCGCGCGTGCGAGGCGTGCCGCGACGCGGCGCTGGCGTACGGCATCCCGTTCATCTCGGGCAAGGACAGCCTGCACAACCAGTTCACGAACCAGGAGACCAGGGAAGTCCTGCGCATCCCGAACACGCTGCTGATCAGCGCGATCTCAGTCCTCGACGACGTGCGCAAGTGCGTGACGATGGACTTGAAAGGCCGCACGCACCGGGTGGCGCTGGTCGCGACGCGCGACCCACGAAATCTCGAGCAACTGGCGCTCACGCATCGCGCGATGGCCGGCGAGATCCGCGACGGGAAGATTGCGGCGTGCCATGACGTATCGGAAGGCGGGATCGCGGTGGCCATGGCCGAGATGTGCATCGCGTCGGGGCTGGGGATGATCGTGGGAGCGGAGCGGCTGCTGACCATCGACGCGTTCGCCGAAGCGCCCGGGCGCTACCTGGTCGAGTTGATCGACGGCGTGGAGCTCCAGGAACTGGTCAGCCGTTTCGCGGCGTGCGCCGAGGTCCGCGAGTTCGGGCTGGTGCAGCACCTGCGGAAGCTGACGGTCACGACGCAGAAGGAGCGGGTGATCGAGATCTCGCTCGACGACCTGACGGCCGCCTGGCGGGGCACGCTGGACTGGTAAGGCCAGTCACGGCGTCGCAGGGGATCGCGGCCGCCGCCGCGCTGCCCGCGGGGTCGTCGGTTTCAGCAGGTTGATGGATGGCCGCGCACCCCTGACCTGGTCCATCGTGCAACTCCGCGGGGACTTGTCCGGCCGCCAGCGGAGGAACCTGGTGCCGTGCCGGAACCGCCCGCCGCTGAAATGGTCGTACTGCACTTCGACCACCAGCTTCGGATCGAGGGGCTCCCATTCGCCGGATCGCTCGGTGCTCCAGCGGCTGGGGCCGCCGGGCGACTTGCCTGTGAAGCCGCCGCCTTTGCTGGCGGGCTTCTTCAGGGCCTCGATCTTCGGCGTCAGCTCCTTGCGCTGTTTGGCCGAAAGCGATGAGCAGAACCCGACGTGATGGAGAAGCCCGTGCTCATCGTAGAGCCCCAGCAGCAACGACCCGAGCGTCGTCGTCGCCTTGGATCCGTAGCGGAAGCCCGCCACCACGCACTCGGCGGTCCGCAGGTTCTTCACCTTCACCATGCCGGTGCGTTCGCCGGATCGATAATCGGCGTCCAGCCGCTTGGCGATCACGCCATCCAGGTTGTGCCCGGCGGAGGCGAACCAGCGCTTGGCGGCCTTAAGATCCGACGTCGCCGGCGAGAGCCGTACCGGGCAATCGTCGCACAGGTATTTCGCGGCGAACGATTCCAGCCGCTTGCGGCGCTCGCGCAGCGGCCGCTCGATCAGCGCCGTGCCGCGATCGTCCAGCAGCAGGTCGAAGACGATGTAGAGCGCCGGGCGCTCCGCCGCGAGCTTGCGGATGCGCGACTCGGCCGGGTGAATTCGCTGCAGCAGGTCGTCGAACGACAACTCACCCTCGACCGGCACGACGATCTCGCCGTCCAGCACGAACCGCGACGGGCTGAGCGCGCGGATCGCCTCCACGACCTCCGGGAAGTACCGCGCAAGCGGCTGACCCGACTTGGACTGCAGCTCGACCCGCTCGCCGTCGTGGAACGCGAGACAGCGGAACCCGTCCCACTTCGGCTCGTACTGCCATCCCTGGCCCTGGGGTATCCGTTCGACCAGCTCCGCCTCCATGGGCGGGAACGGCGGTCGGATGGACAATGGCATGAGGCACCTCGATCACAAGAACTTCGATAAGTCCACTCGCCCCCTTTTCTCGAGCAACGGCTTCCAAAGGTCGCCCAGCTCGCGGATCCGGGCGGCGGCGTTGGTCAAGTGGAATTGCTCGATCGCGATACCTCGCTCCACCTCGCGCCACGTCACCGGCATCGAGACCGGCGCGCCGGGCTTGGGTCTCACCGAGTAGATCGACGCAAGCGTCCGCCCCCACGCGTTCTGGTTGTAGTCCACGAGCACCCGCCCGGCGGGGCGCTTGGCGATGCGGTATTCGGCCGTGATGATCGCCGGATGCCGCCGCGCCAGCGCCTGCGCGAATGCCTTGGCGAAGGTCCAGACCTGTTTCTGGCTCGGCCCGCGCACGATCGGCACGTACACGTGAACCCCGCGCGAGCCGGTGGTCTTCGCGTAGCTCGGCATCCCCAGGCCCGCCAGCGCCTCGCGAACGATCAGCGCGACCTCCAGCACCCGCTCGAACGGCACCGGGCGTTTGCCTTTGTCCGGCGAGACCGGGTCGAGATCGAAGTGCAGATAATCCGGCCGATCGACGTCATCACATCGCGCGTACCAGGGGTTTAAGTCGATGCAGCCCAGGTTGATCACCCAGAGCAGCGATGCCAAATCCTGGATCATCGGAAAATCGATCACGTTCTTCGACTCGTGCTCGATCGAGCAGGTCTGGATCCAGGCCGGGCGCGGCATCGGCGCGCGCTTCATGAAGAAAAACTCGCCGTGCGCCCCGTGCGGGTAGCGCTTCATCACCATCGCGCGCTCGCGCAGGTGCGGCAGGAGGACACCGGCGACGCTGGCGTAGTACCGGATCAAGTCTCCCTTGGTGGTCCCCAGCTCGGGCCAGAAGGGTTTGTGAAGATTCGTCAGTGCGACGTTCTTTCCCCCGACGGTCAATTCGCCGTTGGCGACCTCCGCCGGGATTCTGACCGCGTCACCGGCCTTACGACCGGCGGTCGCATCCCGCCCCCGCCGCCTGCTGGCGCGTGATGGATGGAAATCGCGTGTGGCAACGGCAGACCGCATCTGAACCTCGCGCGCGCAAGAAGCGCGCGTTGATGAAGATGCTCCGTCCCGAATGCCTGTCCTTGGCCCGATTGAGGCGGGTTCCGTACCCGGGAGATCCCTATTGCAACGGGCGCGCCAGCGTGCGGGAGAACTTGCTGCGAAAGCGCCGCGCAAATGGATTTACGAATCCTGCTCAGCGCGTACAATCCCATCCTTCGCTGATCGGACAAGGATGGTGAGGCAATGATGGACGAGCGGAACGTGGACGTACAGGTCCCCGCGGCCGCCGTGGCCGCCGTGCGGGCCTTGGCCCATGGGCAGGGATTGCCGTCGGGGAGAAGCGACCGGACGGGCACGAGTCGCAAGCGGGTGCTGCTCGTGCTGCAATACTACGATTACCGCCACCACAGCGGGGTCGCCCGTTACGCCGCCGAGGCGGGATGGGCGCTCGAGGACGCCTTCACGATGGTCCGCTCGCTCCCCGAGACCTGGGACGGCGACGGGATCGTCTCGTTCCACGGCCCCAGTGCGCCGTTCATCGACTGGCTCCAGGCCGTTGCCGCCCGCGATATCCCCGTGGTGGACATCGGCGAGTACGAGGAGTTCTCCGACTTCCCGCGCGTGACCACCGATGCCAACCGCATCGCCCAAGCGGCGATCGAACACTTCGCCGACCGCGGCTACCGAAACGTCGGCTTCGCCTGGCTGTTCGACAACACCTTCAAGGCCAAGCGCCTGGAGGCGGCGCGCAGGGCGGCCGTGGCGCGGGGATTGGACTTCCACGACGTCCGCCTGGATCAGATTTCAACGCTCGCCGCGCGAAACGCGCTACCGATCGCACTGCTGGCCGCCAACGACGGCACGGCCGTCCGTGCGCTGCGCGCCTGCGAGGACGCGGGCCTTTTGGTCCCCGAGCAGGTCGCCATCCTGGGTGTCGACAATTTCGAGTACCGCTGCGAACCCGCCTCGGTGCCGCTCTCCAGCATCGACGCGGACCAGGAGCGCGTCGGTTACGAGGCCGCCGCCCTGCTCGACCGTCTTATGTCCGGCGCCCCGCGCCCGACGAAGATGATCGAGATCCCGCCGCTGGGCATCGTCCAGCGCGACTCGACCGACATGCTGGCGGTCGCGGATCTGGAGGTCGCCAGGGCGCTGCGGTTCATCATCGCCAACTACCGCCGCCGGATCGGCCTGGGCGACGTCGCGCGCGCCACCGGCATCTCGCTGCGCCGCCTGCAGACGCGCTTCAAGGCCGAGCTGGGGCGGACGATCCTTCACGAGATCAATGGCCGGCGGGTGCGACACGCGCAGCAACTCTTGCGGAGCACGAACAAAAAGATCCACCAGATCGCCGTCGAGTGCGGCTTCGGTGGATCGGTCAAGCTGATCCGCGTTTTCCGGCAATACGTGGGCACCAGTCCGATGCGCTATCGCATCGATCACCGCCGGGGCGAGCACGTCGCCGGCGCCGCCGCCGCCGCCCACAACGCGCGACACGTCAATCCGGCAACACCTTGACGCGGATGTTGCGGAACCAGACGTGGCTGACCGGGTCGTGTGCCTGCAGCGCGAACGTCCCGCTGGAAATCACCCGCCCCTCGCGGCCCTTCTTGCGGTTGGGCGGAGTCGGCTCGGTATAGTCCACGGTCGTCTTGCCGTTTACCGTCAGCACGATGTGCTTCCCCTCCACGCGGATCACGTACGTGCTCCACTCGTTATCCTTCGCCGGCGACTCCTTCACGTCCTCGATGTCGTACAGCGACCCGGTCTTCTTCGGGTCCCGCTTGAACGAATCGCCGCAGATCTGGCACTCGTACCCCTTCTCCACCTTTTTCTTCGGGCCCGGGTTCTCGGTGTGGAAGAAAATGCCGCTGTTCGAATTGGGCGCCATTTTGAACTCCGCCCGCAGCTCGAAGTTCTTGAACGTTGCCTTGTTCACCGGCCCGGAATAGAACAGGTGCGTGAACGCCCCGTGGGTGAGGATCGCCCCGTCTTCCACCTTGAACGCGTCGGCCATCGCGGGGTCCTGCGGCGTCCATCCGTCCAGCGTCTTGCCGTTGAAGAGCGAGACGAAGCCCTCCTCCGTCTTCTGATCGTCCGCGCGACTCAGGACCGGAACGGAAATCAACACCAGGGCAATGACCGCGGTGAGCATTCGCATATCGATTCTCCTCATCTCCATTAACGCCTCCGCCGATGCCGCCGCGTGATCGGAATTCGCGCCCCCAGGCTCCGTGGCGGCGGCAACGGCACCGACGGGTGCGCCGCCGCCGGATCCGCCGACGCCGCGCCTGCCCCCACCCCCGCCGGCGCGCCGCCCGGCCCGCCGGGCTTTGCGTCCGTCCAGTCTGATGGCTGCGGATTGGGGTTAAAGTTCTCCACAGTCGTCTGCGGGATGATCATGTTGATCAGCGATTCGACCTTGGTCAGCAGTTCCCCCTGGTCGCGGCTGACGAATGTGAACGCCTTGCCGCTGGCGCCCATGCGCGCGGTGCGTCCCACCCGGTGTACGTATACCTCCGGGTCGTCGGGGATGTCGAAGTTGACGATGTGCGAGATGTCGGCCACGTCGATCCCGCGGCTGGCCAGGTCCGTGGCCACCAGCACGTCGAACTTGCCTCCGCGGAAGCTCTTCATCACCCGGTCGCGCTTGTTCTGAGCCAGGTTGCCGTGGATTTCGCGGCACTCGATGCCGTCGGCGTGCAATCGCTTGGCGAGCTTCTGCGCCCCGTGCTTGGTCTTGCAGAAGACGATCGCCAGATCCGGGTTCTCGCGCTCCAGCAGCGCCTTGAGCAACCGGTACTTGTCCCACGGCTGCACCGACAGGAAGTACTGCTCGACCTCTTCGACGGTCGGCTTCTCGTCGGCGCCGGGCGCGATCAGCTTCTCCACGGGCTCGCGCATGTACGTCCGCGCCAGACGCTCGATCTCGCCCGAGATCGTCGCCGAGACGAAGATCGTCTGGTGGTGGCGATCGCTCCCCACCGCCGATCCCGCATCGGCTGTCTCGCCATTGCCCTCGTCGCCGCCGCCGGACGGCTCCTGTGCGTCATCGCCCATGCCGGCGTTCTTCCGCTGACCTTTGACCCGCGACAGGATCCGCCGGATATCGTCGCGAAAGCCGATGTCCAGCATCCGGTCCACCTCGTCCAGCACCACGAAACGGACGTTGTTGAAGTTGATGATGCGGCGCTCCAGCAGGTCCATCACCCGCCCGGGCGTGCCCACCACGATCTCCGGCCCGTGCTTGAGGAACTTCATCTGCGCGCTGATCTTCTGCCCGCCGTACACCGGCACGACGCGGATCGGGGTGTGCTGCCCGAGGCGCTTGAGCTCGGTATCCACCTGGATGCACAACTCGCGCGTGGGCACCAGGATGATCGCCTGCGTCGCCACGCCCTTGGTCGACCGCTGGAGGATCGGGATTCCGAACGCCGCCGTCTTCCCCGTGCCTGTGCGCGCCTGCCCCAGCAGGTCCACCCCGGCCAGCGCCCGCGGGATCAACAACGCCTGGATCTCCGACGGCGTCTCGAACTGCGCCTCCGCCAGTCCGCGCAGGATCGACGGTCGAACCCCCAGCACGGCAAACGCCCGGGGTTCGAGCGGCACGTTGGAAGGCGCAACTTTGGTTTCGACGGTCTGCTGCTGTTCTTGTTGCTCGCGCGGGTGATCGGTCATCGCATCTTTCGACAGTTTGGCAGTTTGGCGTCCGTGTGGTGCGCAGGATTCTAACGGTATCCAACCGAAATGGAAGGTTTCCCCTCGGCGGATGGTCCCAAGCGTCGCTTGCGGTTTCGCATCGCCCGACCACGAGACCCCCGCCCTCTACTCCACCAGATCCCGATCTCTCACCCCGATCAGGTACAAAATCGAATCCAGCCCCAGCGTCGAAATCTTGTGCCGCGCGCTCTTCGCCACCGCCGGCTTGGCGTGAAACGCGATCCCCAGCCCCGCCGCCGCCAGCATCGGCAGGTCGTTGGCGCCGTCGCCCACCGCGATCGTCTGCTGCAGCGCGATGTTCTCCGCCCCCGCGATCTCCTCCAGCAATTGCGCCTTCCGCTGCGCATTGATGATCGGCCCCTTCACCCGGCCGGTCATCGTGCCGTTCTCGATCTCCAGGTCGTTGGTCCGCACGTGGTCGATCCCCAGCCGCCGCCGCAGGTGCTGTCCGAAATACGCAAATCCGCCCGAGATGATCGCCGTCTTGTACCCGAACGACCTGAGCGCCCCGAGCAGCCGCTCCGCCCCCTCCGTCAACTCCAACCGCCCGGCCACGCGCGACAGCGTCGCCTCCGGCAGCCCCTTGAGCAGCGCGACCCGCCGCGTCAATGACTGGTCGAAATCCAGCTCCCCGCGCATCGCCGCCTCGGTGATCGCCGCCACCTTTTCGTACACACCCGCCTCGCGCGCCAGCTCGTCGATCACCTCCTGGCGGATCAGCGTCGAATCCATGTCGAACGCGACCAGCCGCCGGATGCGCCGGTAGATGTTGTCCCGCTGCCACGCCAGGTCGATCGGGTGCTCGTGCGTGACCCCCATCAGCGCCGCCCGCAATCCGTCCTCGTCCTTCGGCTCCCCGCGGATCAAGAATTCCACGCACGCCCTGCGCGCCCGCCCATCATCCACCCGCGGCGGCCTTCCGCTCAGCCGGGTGATGATGTCGATGTTCAACCCCTGCTCCGCGATCACCGCCGACACCGCCGCCAGGTGCGCCGCCGTCAGCCGCCGCGCCAGGAGCGTCAGGATGTACCGCGGCTTCCCCTGGCGCGCCACCCACGCGTCGTACTGGTCGTCGTCCACCGGCGTCATCCGCAGACGCAGGTCCGCATGATGCGCCGTGAACAGCAGATCCTTCAATACCGACGTCGATTCCACGTCCGGCGGGATCCGCACCAGCATCCCCAGCAGCAGCGTCTTGTGGATCACCGTCTGGTTGACGTCCAGGATCTCGATCGCGTGCTGCGCCAGGATCTTCGTCAGCGACGCGGTGATCCCGGGGCGATCCTCACCCGTCACGTGCAGCAGAAGGATGGATTGCGTCGCGCCCGCCAAGCGACGCAAAGGTATAGGCGCCGCACCCGATCCACGCAAGCGCCGCACACCGCTGCGGGCGAGGCTCCGTCCGAGCCTTCTTTACCTCAACGCCGCAAACGGCTTCCCGTTCACGCTGAGTGACAGGATCTGATGATGATCCCGCGCCACGATCTCCGCCGGCAGCGGCGCGTATCCCAGCGCCGGCGCCAGTCGTTGCCCGTCGGTCACCGCCCACGTGAGGAAGTCGGCCAGCGCATCCGCCTTCGCCGGATCAGGCTGATTCTTGTACACCAGCAGGTACGAGAACGCCGCGATCGGGTACGCCTCCTCCCCCGACGGGTTCGTGATCGACATCCGCAGGTCCGCCGGCGGATGGGCAAAGCTCGACGCCGCCGCCGTCACGCTCTCCAGCCTCGCGTGAACCGGCTTGCCCGCCGCGTTCACCACCGTGCCGTATTCGATCTTGCCGCGAATGGCGTAGGTAAGTTCGACATAGCCGATCGCGCCCGATGTCTTGGCGACCACGCCCGGCATGCCTTCACTGCCCTTGGCTCCGATCTTGTCCTCGGCGGGCCAGTTGACCGTGGTTCCCTTCCCCGGATTCTTCGCAAACTCCGGGCTGACCTTGCATAGATAATCGGTGAACACATACGTCGTCCCCGACCCGTCCGCGCGATGCACCACAGTGATCCCGGCATCCGGCAACCTTACGTCCGGATTCAGCTTCGCGATCGCCGGATCGTTCCACGCGCTGATCCGCCCGCGGAAGATGTCCGCCAGCACGGGCCCAGAGAATACCAGTGGCCGGTCCTTCGGCAGGCCCGGCACGTTGTAGATCGGCACGACGGCCCCGAGCGTCATCGGGATGTGCATGATCTGGCCCCCCTTCGCCTGTCGCATCTGCTCGTCCGTCATCGGTGCGTCGCTGGCGCCGAAATCGCTCGCCAGGTCGCAGATCTGCCGGATCCCCTGCCCGCTCCCCACCGACGAATAGTTGATCCGCACGTTAGGCCGCAGGCCGTTGTACTCGGCAAACAGCTTGGCGTAGAACGGATACGGGAACGTCGCCCCCGACGCGTTGAACGTGGTCGCGGCCCCTTCCGCGGGCGTCAGCATCACCGGCCGGATCGGCCCCACGTCCGCCGCGCGCACCCGCGCCCGCGCCGCCACGTAGATTGCCATTCCCGTGACGACCATGACGCCAATCGCAAAAGGCCAGATCGGACGCCGAGATCGCGGCGAC
>DATBFY010000205.1:0-7943 GCA_036558265.1 Tepidisphaeraceae bacterium
GATTTGGTGGCCTTTTTGTTTGGCGATTGCGCGTGTTGTACACGGCGCTGAAACCCCGCATGAACATGCGGGCTTCAGTCCGAAATATGCAGGACATCTGAATACACAACTGAATACGAGGAACGCATGCCGAATCCGGAACTGCTGCGAATCGTGGACGGGATCGCCCGCGACAAGAACATCGAACGAGAACAGGTCTATACCGACGTCGAACAGGCGATCGCCTCTGCCCTGCGCAAGCAATTCAATACCGAAGACACCAGCGAGTTCTCCGTCACCCTCGAACGCGGCAGCGGCGACATCACCGTCAGCCGCGGCGGCGATCAGATCCCGCTCTCGGCCCTGGGGCGCATCGCCGCCCAGACCGCCAAGCAGGTCATGATCCAGCTCATCCGCCAGGACGAGCGCGGCAGCATTTACGAGGAGTTCAAGGACCGCGTCGGCACGATCGTCACCGGCACCATCGCCCGCTTCGAGGGCGGCACCATGATTGTGAATCTGGGCCGAGTCGAGGGCATCATGCCCCGCAGTGAGCAGATCCCCGGCGAGCAGCACCAGCAGGGCGAGCGCATCCAGGCCCTGATCCTCGAAGTCCGCGATACCCCCGCAGCCGTAAAAATCATCCTCTCCCGAAGCCACCCCGAACTCATCCGCCGCCTCTTCGAGCGGGAGGTGCCAGAGGTGGGCGAGCGAACGATCGAGATCAAGGCTTTAGCTCGCGAACCCGGCCACCGGACGAAAATTGCCGTCTCGTCGATTGATAGCAAGGTGGACGCGGTCGGTGCCTGCGTCGGTGTCCGGGGAAGCCGCATCAAGAATATCGTGGATGAGCTCGGTGGCGAGAAAATCGACATCGTGCGCTGGAATGAATCGTCGCAGATCCTGATCCAGAATGCACTTAAGCCAGCCGAAGTGGCCGAAGTCAGTCTCTGCTTCGAACTCGGGCGAGCGACGGTCGTCGTAAACGAAGATCAGCTAAGCCTGGCCATCGGCAAGCGTGGGCAGAATGTGCGCCTCGCCGCACGCCTGACCGGCTGGGACGTGGACATCCTGACACCCCAGGAGTTCCAGAACGGCGTCCAACGACTCGATGCGACCCTGAAGGGCATCGAAGGCTTCCCCGCCGACCAGATCGACCGGGTGATCGCCCTGGGCCTGATCGACGTCCGCGACATCGAAGAAGTCGGCACCGGCCCGCTGATGGAAGAACTGGGCATCCCGGAAGAGGTGGCCCAGAGGGCGGTAGACCGGTGCGGGGAGGAGGCAAAGGTCGTCGCCGTCGAACAGGAAAAGAAAAAAGCCGACGCCGCCAGCGCCAAGGCGGTGGGGGGTGCGCCGGATCTGGCGGCACTCATGGGTCTCAAGGGGGTGGATGGGGTGGCCGGTCAGCCGGCGCCGCCTCATGCCATTCAGGAAGCCGGCAATGGACAAGGCGTGGCGGTCGAGGCTGGTACCGAGGGCGAAGGTGCCGAAGGGGACAACGGCGACAAGCTCCCCGGCGCCTTCGAGACGGCCGAGGGCGGTGCGCCCGAAGTGACCGTCCACAAGGAAGCGGCGCTGGCGAGCAGCGCCGAGCTATCGCCTGAGGAGCAGGCCGTCAACCTCGCCACGAGCGAGCCGGACGCCGGCCGGCAGACGGTCGAGTCCGAAGACGACGACGCGGCCGCATTGGCGGAAGGCCGCATTGAGCCCCCGGTCACCGGGCGGGAGGAACCGGCATAATTCCGATGGAATCGGTGTTTTCTTTGAGTTGTCGGCTAACACAACGAGCCGGTGGTGTCTTGTGAACGTATTACTGGTCAGTTCGTAATCGGTGCGCGGGATTGGTTTGCGTGACGCGACGAGATGCCGCGCGGGCCGATCCGTTTGACGGTGCTGTTTATTGGGAGACTGTTTTGGCTAAAGCTACGAAGAGCGGCGTTCGCGTGAATGCCCTTGCCAAGGAACTCGAGATCGAGAGCAAGGTCATCCTCGCCAAGCTCAAGGACGAAGGCCTCGACTGGGCGCACAATCACATGTCGACGCTGACCTATGGTCAGGCGGAGACGGTGAAGCAGTGGTACCGCGAGGGCCAGCTCGGGAGCGGCAAGTCGGCCGAGGGCGAGGGGGAGGGGGGCGCCGAATCCGCGCCCGCGGAAGCGGCGCACGAGGCGCCGGCGAGGGCGAAGCCGGCGCGCAAGAGCTCGAAGAAGAAGGGCGCCGAGGAGTCGACCGCCACCGGCGGTGAGACGAGCACCGCCGTCGCCGACGCCCCACCGCCGCACGCCGCGCCCGGTGAAGAGCTGGGAACGGACGAATCGGTCGTCGTTGCCGAACAGCGCGCGCCGGCGTCGGGCGCGGAGCCTGTCGAGCACCCTGTCGTCCCGGCGGCACCGGTGGAACAACCGTCTGTGGCACCTGCGGTGCCGGCCCGTCCCGCGGAGACCCCCCGGGTCGCGGCCGAAGCGCCCGCCGCCCCGCCGCAGCCCCCGGCGACCGGTGGTGGAGGCTCGGCGCCCGTCGCTCCGGCTCCGCCGGCCGTCCCGTCCAGGCCCACGGCTCCCGGGACGTCGCGACCGGCGATCGGTCCGGACGGGTTGCGGCAGCCGATCGTCCGCCAGACGGTCACGCTCGCGGATCGCAAACCGCAGCCGCCGGTGGCGCGTCCGGCGGCGTTCGTGCCGCGTCCGGCGCAGATCCAGGGCCCGCGCGTGGTGCGCGAGGAGAAGCCGGACATCGTGCCGGCGCCGCGGCGCGGTCCGCGGCCGGGGGAGGGGAGCAGCGGCCCGTCGTTCGTCACGGCGCGTCCACAGGGCGGCCGGGGCGTCAAGCGGGCCGAAGACGAGGAGGAGGAGAAGAAAAAGAAGGGCAGCTCGTCGCTGTCGACGCGGCGGCGCGGCGCCGACGGGCGGCGCGGGGAGGCGGACGAGAAGCTGCGCGAGTTCACCGAGGCCGACCTCATCGAGCGCCAGGAGCGCCTGCACAACGCGGGCGCGTCGCGCCAGGCGTTCGACCGGCACCTGACCAAGGTCGGTCAGCGCGGCATGCACCCGCTGGCGAAGAGCGCCCAGGACAAGGGCGAGCCGGTCGAGGTGGAAGAGCCGATCACGGTCCGCTCGTTGTCGGCGGCGATGGGCGTGAAGGTCAACGAGATCCTCGGCAAGCTGATGCGGCAGGGGATCATGACGAACATCAACGCGGCGCTGGACTTCGAGGTGGCGCAGACGCTGGCGCTGGATTACGGCATCGAGCTCAAGATCCAGCGCGAGTCCTCGCTGGAGGAGGAGCTCGAGCAGGAATTCGCCGAGCGCGAGGTGGATCCGGCGAACGTGCGTCCAAGGCCGCCGGTCGTCACGATCCTGGGCCACGTCGACCACGGCAAGACGAGCCTCCTGGACAAGATCCGCAGCGCGAACGTCGCCGCGGGCGAGGCCGGCGGCATCACGCAGCACATCGCGGCGTGGATGGTGACGCTGGGCGAGGGGGAGAAGCAGAAGCGCGTGACGTTCATCGACACGCCCGGCCACCAGGCGTTCACGGGCATGCGGGCGCGCGGCGCGAACATGACCGACGTGGTCGTGCTGGTCGTGTCGGCGGCGGAGGGCGTGCAGCCCCAGACGATCGAGTCGATCAACCACGCGAAGGCGGCCGAGGTGCCGATCGTGGTGGCGATGAACAAGATCGACCGCCCGGACGCCAACGAGCAACAGGTGCTCGGGCAACTGGCGGCCAACGGCCTGAACCCGGTGGAATGGGGCGGCGACACCGAGGTGGTGCGCACCAGCGCCCTGACCGGGCGCGGCATCCCCGAGCTGATCGAGATCCTCGACCTGCAGTCGGAACTGATGGAGCTCAAGGCCGATCCGACGGCGCCGGCTCAGGGCACGGTGATCGAGTCGGCGATGGATCCGGGCCTGGGCGCCGCCGCCACGGTGCTGGTGCAGAACGGCACGCTCAAGGTGGGCGACGTCCTGCTGTGCGGCAATGCCTACGGCCGCATCCGCAACCTCCTGAACGACAAGGGTCAGATGATCAACGAGGCGGGCCCGAGCACGCCGGTGATCGTCGCGGGGCTGAACGAACTGCCCTCGTCGGGTGACAAGTTCTTCGTGGTGGACCACATCGACCTGGCGCGGACGATCGCCCAGGATCGGGCCAACCGCAACCGCGAGCTGCAGCTCGCGCAGCAGAACCGCGTGACCGGCGCGAACCTGCTCTCGACGCTGGCGGCGCAGAGCTCGGTGAGCACGATCAACCTGATCATCAAGGCGGACGTGCAGGGCTCGCTGGAGACGCTGGTCAACACGGTCACCGGGCAGAACACCGAAGAGGTGAAGGTGCGCGTGATCCACAACGGCGTCGGGGCGATCAGCGAGAGCGACGTGCAGCTCGCGATGGCGACCAAGGCCAAGCCGACCGACAACCGCGTGGCGATCATCGGCTTCCACGTCGTCCCCGACGACGCCGCCCGGGCGCTGGCGGAGCAGAACCACGTCGACGTGAAGACCTACCGGGTGATCTACGAGATCTTCGACGACCTGAAGAAGTCGCTGTCGGGGATGCTTGCCCCGGAGATCCGCGAGAAGCTGCACGGGCACGCCGAGGTGCGGCAGGTGTTCAAGGTGTCCAAGCTGGGCAACATCGCCGGTTGCATGGTGACCGACGGTCACATCCAGCGGGGCAGCCGGATCCGCCTGATCCGGGACGGCAAGATCATCACCGAGAACCTGTCGATCGACACCCTGCGGCGCGTGAAGGACGACGTGAAGGAGGTCAAGGCCGGGTTCGAGTGCGGCATCAAGCTCCAGGGCTACGACGATATCAAGGTCGGCGACCGCTTTGAGGCGTACGTGCAGGAGAAGTTCGAGCGGACGTTGTAAGAGAGGGTTCAGGGGTCAGGATTCAGGGTTCAGCGAAGCTGGTTCCTGAACCCTGAACCCCATACCCTGAACCCCACATGACCGTCGGCGTTCTCCAGCTCGAACTCTCGATCGCCGACGCCATGAGCCTCAAGGACAAGCGGCGGGTGATCCTGAGCCTCAAGGACCGGATCAGCCATGGCCACAACGTCTCGATCGCCGAGGTCGGCGCGCTCGACGAGCACCGCCGGAGCATCCTGGGCGTCGCGATGGTGTCCAACGACGCCCGCTACGTCGAAGGGGCGCTGAGCAAGCTGGTGGATTTCGTCAGGTCGGTGCCGCAGGTGTCGTTGATCGATTATCAGATTGAATTGCTGTGAACCGAAACGTGAACACATGAAACATGAAACATGAAGATCACCGCTGGCCGTGCTCTTCATGTTTCACGTCTTCATGTTTCAGTCTTCCCCATGTCCCGACGAACCGAACGAGTCGCGAGCACGATCCAGCAGGAGCTGGCGCAGATCATCATGCGCGAGCTGAACGACCCGCGCCTGACGGGGATGCCGAGCATCACCCGCGTGAAGGTCAGCGACGACCTGTCGGTCGCCGATGTCTTCGTGACGGTCATGGGGACGCCGGGCCAGCAGACCGCCGCGCTCAACGCGCTCAAGCACTCTGCCGGATTGATGCGCGGCAAGCTGACCAAGCAGATGACGCTCCGCATCGCGCCGTTCCTCAAGTTCCACCTGGACGAGGACCTGAAGCGTGAGCTGGCGCTCCAGGAGCTGCTTCAGAAGGTTCACGACGAGAACGAGGAGTTGGATCGCAAGCGGGCCGCGGAAGCGGGGACCGCCAATCCGGATGACAACGCGAACCAGGAGAGCTGAGAGGGGAACCGGTCGTTTGTAACTGGTAATTCGCCAAGGCGACGCATCGCCGAAATGACCGATTCCAAATTATCCCTATGAAAAGCGCCACCAAACACGCCGAGGAATTGCGATCGCTCTTCAAGCGTCTGCTCAAGGAGCACAAGCCCGCAGCCAAGGAACGGCAGGAGCCGCTCAAGGCCCTGGTCCGCGCCGCGATGTCCTTCGACGTTGCCGACGGCCGCGCCGACGACGCGATGAAGGCGATCGACAAGGAATTCGTGGACCTCAACGAGCTTCGCGTCGCCACGGACCTTGAGATCCAGGAACTGCTGGGGGTGCGTTACCCGCAGATCGAGCGGCGCGTGGCCATGATCACGCTGGCGCTCAACGCGATCTTCGAGAAGGAGCACACGCTCAACCTGGAGCGCTTGACGACGATCAGCAAGCGCGACGCGCGGCAGTTCCTCCGCGACCTTCCCGAGATGCACCCGTTCGTCGAGGCGTACGTGATGCTCTACGCGTTCGACGGGCACACGATCCCGGTGGACGAGCAGACCGTCGAGTACCTCAAGGAGGAGGAGATCCTCGAACCCGAGACGACCCTGGACGAGGCGCAGCGGTTCCTCGAGCACCACGTGAAGGCCGAGGAATGCCACGAGTTCCACACCGCGTTCCGCGCCGCCGCCCAGGCCGCCGGCGACGACGCGAAGAAGAAGAAAAGGGCCAAAGCGTAGGTCCCGCCGTGCGGGACATGGGCGTGCGATCCTCAGAGAAGATGTTCCGCATGGCGGAACCTACAACATGACCGACCGACTCCCTCCCACCACGCTCCGCATCGGCATGCCCAGCGGCTCGCTTCAGAACGCGACCGTCGAGCTGTTCGCCAAGGCCGGCTACCGCGTCACGATCGACAGCCGGTCGGTCTTCCCGCGGTTCGACGACGCGAACATCTCGGCCGTGCTGTTTCGCGCCCAGGAGATCAGCCGCTACGTCGTGGACGGCATCATCGACTGCGGCCTGACCGGTCACGACTGGGTGGTCGAGAACGGCAACGAGCAGGACGTGGTCGAGGTCTGCGAGCTGGAGTACTCCCGCGCCAGCGGCAACCCGATCCGCTGGGTGCTGGCCGTGCCCGAGGAGTCGCCGGTCAAGCGGCCGGAGGACCTCGCAGGCAAGATCGTCGCCACCGAGCTGGTGCGGACGACCCAGCGGTACTTCGAATCCCGCGGCATCCCGGTGACGGTCGAGTTCTCCTGGGGCACGACCGAGATCAAGGCGCGGCTCCTGGACGCCATCGTCGATTGCACCGAGACGGGCTCGAGCCTCAAGGCCAACAACCTGCGGATCGTGGAGACGCTGCTCAAGAGCACGACCCGCTTCGTGGCGTCCAAGGCGGCCTGGGCCGACCCCGCCAAGCGCGAGCGGATGGAGAACATCGCCATGCTGCTGCGCGGGGCGATCGAGGCGCGGGCGAAGGTGGGCCTGAAGATGAACGTTCCGGAGAACAAGCTGACCGAGGTCGTCGGGTTTCTTCCCGCGGAGAAGAGCCCGACGGTCAGTCGGCTGGCCGACCAGACGTGGGTCGCGGTCGAGGTCATCCTGGAGGAGCGACAGGAGCGCGAGCTGATCCCGCGGCTCAAGCGTGCCGGGGCGACGGGCATTATCACCTACCCATTGAACAAGGTGATTCCGTAATCCGCGGGTCGCCGGTTGATCTCGTCCACGGGTATAATCAGCGGGCCGGAACGCGCGATTGCCGTCCTTTCTCGACCAGGATGTCCGCATGATGCGAAGAGGCGTGGTGTTGCTGTTAGTCGCCGCCGCGGCGGGAGGGGTAGCCGTCGGAGGCGCGGGGTGCGCCAATAAGACTCAGCGGGCGAAGGCGTCGGCGCCCGCGACGGCCCTGGTCGGTACTCCCAGGCCGCCTGCACCCCACGCCGCCGACGATCCGGCCTTCTTCACACTTGATCAGATCCAGCCCGCGGTCACCCTGGCGCAATCAAAACGGCGCGCCACGACCGCCCCCGTGTCCCTCGACGCCCTCCAGTGGTACGCCCAGGCCCATGCCGCCCTGGCGCGCGGCGATCGCAACACCGCCATCAACCTGCTCGAACGCGCCGCCGAGAAGGACCCCAGCAGCCCCGAGATCTTCGAGGACCTCGCCAGGGCGTACGGCGCCAGCGACAAGGCGCTCAAGGCTTACGAGCAGGCGCTGGCGCTGGACCCTGACAAC
>DATBFY010000206.1:0-4839 GCA_036558265.1 Tepidisphaeraceae bacterium
CAGCCCCGTGCCCAGGAGGTACACGTCGAACCGCTCCGCCAGCGGCAGCAACCGCGCGAACATCAGCAATCTGCGCCCGCCCCAGATTCGGATCGGCTCCACGCTTGGCCCGTCATACGTCGTCCCGTGCGAAACGATCGCCTGCTCCCACGGCTCGAGCACCAGCCGCGGCGATTTGCCCGGCAGCAGCTCGAAGCGGATCGCCCGCGGGCTGGTCCACGCCCGATGACGCTTGTACCACGCGCAGATCGAGTAAACCGCCTCGCGCGAGAGTGCCACCCGCTGCATCGGCAGCCCCATCGCCGCCTGGATCTGCATGAACCCGCGAAGCCAGCCTGCCGGCAGGTCGATCTTCTCCTCGTGATAACCCGCCGCGCCGGCCGTGGCGACGCTGAACCCCTCCGGATCGACGTTAAGCCGCGTTTCCCGATACGACCGCAGCGACTGAAAATGATGGTACAGCTCCCACGAATAATCGACGTTCGTCGTCCCGTACTGCGACTGATCGCTTCGCCCGAACCCCTCATCGCGGTTGACCGTCAGGCAGCCGTAGCTCGACTCGTCGGCGGAGAAGCACTCGAAGAAGACCACGTCATCCGCGACCGTGATCACCGGGTCGCACGGCAGCAGCATCCGCCACAGCGCCGCGTCGTGCCGGCGGAGATAGTTCGAATACGCGACGCGGGCGTCCCAGTATTTCTTGCGGGCGTCGTCGTACGCCCCGCGAAGCTCCGGCGTGATCAGCGCCGCGCGGGCGGCGGCCTGCGCCTGCTCCCGCACGTACGCCTGCTGCCGAAGCTGCGCCAGGTCGCGCGTCTGGTTGCGCTTCCACGCCTTGTACGCCGTCTTGTCCTTCTTCTTGAAGCGCAGGTCGCTGATGACCGTGTCGTGCAGCGCCGACATCGCCTCGCGGAAGCGCAGCGGATGCTTGAGCGGGCCGTCGAACGCAACCGGATCCCGCGCCAGGTTCGGAACCAGGCGCACCGTCTGCGCCGTCCCGCGGTCGAGCACGCCGCTGTGACCCAGGTAGGCGAAGCGAACGTTCATCGCACCGTCCCCCCTGCCGCCACCGGCTCCAGGACCAGCTCGGGCAGGTGCTGGCGGACAAGGCCTTCGAGCTGCGGCCGCGCTTCGACAACGGCGACGATCGCCGCCAGGCCGTGCCGCGCCTCCTGCCCGCGCACGGATCGGATCGCGATCGCGACCACCGGCAGCAGCGCCGCCGCGTCGTCCGGATTCTCCCGCAGCGCATCGCTGATCTGCCGCAGCGCCGTGAGTTTGGCGCGCCCGCCCCGATGCACGCCCAGCAGCACCGCGCACCAGACCTGCGCCAGGCCGCTCGCCGCCGTGACGCCGGGCAGCTTGGCGCGCCGCTGGAGTTGCTCGACCAGCCGGAATCTCACATCGTCGTACGGCGATTCGAGCAGCCGGCCCCAAAGCGCCGGATCGTTCCACCCGGCCGAGTTCTCGTTGATCAGCCAGTCCCAGGCGCCCTGGCGAATGCTCGCGATCAGGCTGTCGAAAAACCGGGACACCAGGTCCACGTCGTACTGCTCGCGCGCCCCCACGATCGACAACGCGAACGCCGCCAGCTCCGCCCCGGCCCCTTCGCAGCGCGCGTTCGCCAGCGCGGCAAGCTGCTCGCGCTCCTCGCGGCTCTCGATACGGCGCGTGCGGAGAAAAGCCAGGCCCAGCCGCGCGACCGGCACCGGCCGCGCTCGGGCCAGCTCGATCGTCTCCCCCAGCGACAGCCGCTCCGGACGCAGGTTCCGTTGCGCCAGCTCCGCCAGGATCGTCACCGCGTTGACGTTCGACGAGCCCAAAAGCCGCAGCCACGTGGCGACGTCCAGGCGGTCAAGCCCCGCGGCATTCTCGAGGAGTTGGGCGCCCAGTTGCTGAATTGCGGGGTCGGCGTGATCCAGGAGCTTGAGCAGCTCCTCCAGCGGAACGTCCGCCAGGTGATCCCGGTGGTCGCGCTGGAGCAGTTGGGCGGCCCAGACGCGCACGACCCGGGCGCGGGCCGACGCCACAAGACCGAAGAGCGGCCGGGCCGCGGCTGGCGAACGCCACGACTCCCCGAACGCCGGCGCCACCATCTCCGCCAGTTGTGCCGGGCGGACCAGGCGCGCGTGGGATGAATTGAACGCCAGCGCGTCGCTCTCCCCAAAGCACGCGTGAACCAGGCCCCAACTGTCCAGCACCGCCATGCCGTCCGGCAGGTCCAGATCGCGATAGCGGGCCAGCGCGTGCACCACCGCCGCGGGATACTCGTTCGGTCGCTGAAGGCCCAGCCGGCGGAAGTACCGCCAGGCACGCCGGCGCAGATAATAGATCGTGTGGCAACTGAACCGCGAATCCACCCGCCGCGCCCGCGGCACGCGCGCCTGCCGCCGCACCAGGCGGTCGAAGCAGGCCATGCAGGCACCGACAATCTCGTGATCCTGCCGCCCCTCCGCCGCCTTGAAAAGACGCTTGACGATCAAACGGTCCGCAGGCTGGTCCAGCGGACCATCGAGAAGTTTGAGAAACTGCTCCTGAGCCCAGGGGCGGTGATCCTTGATCCAGCGTTCAACCAAGGGAACCAGTGATTTCCCTTCCACAAGCTGGCGGACCAGTTCGAGGAAGCGATCCCCCTCGCCGGAAGCCAGCGCCTCCTGCACCACCAACGGCGAGATCCGCGCTCGTTGCGGCCCTTTGCCCATGCGGGTGGCGCATTCTGCAGCCCGCCGGCCGCGGAGTCAAACAACGCCAAATCTCCGACCTTTTGCTTCGCGCGCCCACAGGGAGAGCAAGGGGAGGGGCAGGGAGAGGAGGAGGGGGTTTTGCGTTTTCCGCCTCCCCCCGCTATCACCCTCTGATCCGCCTATGACTCCCATCCGCACCAAGATCGTCGCAACCCTTGGCCCGGCCGTTGGAAACGTCGAGCGGCTGGTGGAGATTTTTCGGGCGGGGGTGGATGTTTGCCGGCTCAACTTCTCCCACGGCACCCTCGATGACCACCTTAGCACCCTCCGGCGGATCCGCGAGGCGGCTGCGATGCACGATCAGCCGGTGGCCATCCTGGGCGACCTTTGCGGGCCGAAGATCCGGTTGGGCAAGATCAAGGATCCCGGCGGCATGCCGGTCCACGTGGGCGAGGAGTTGGTGCTCCAGCGCGAGCCGATCGAGGGAGAAAAGGGCGTTGCTTCGACCACGTTTCCGCAACTTATCGATGACGTGCAGGTGGGGCACCGTGTCTTGATCGAAGATGGGCTGCTTCGCTTCCTCTGCGTCGAGAAGGCTGCCGACCGTCTCGTCCTCCAATGCACCGATGGCGGCGTTTTGAAGAGCGCCAAGGGGATCAACCTCCCTGATACGGTCGTGAAGACGCCGGCCATCACGGAGAAGGACTGGCGGGATGTTGATTGGGCGGTCGCGAACGAACTGGATTACCTGGCTCTCTCGTTCGTCCGCTCGGCTGACGATTTGTCGCTGTTGCGCGAGCACCTGGTGAACAAGGTGACCGACATCCATCTGATCGCCAAGATCGAGAAGCCCGAGGCGGTGAAGAACATCGACGCCATCATCGAGCACTGCGACGGGCTGATGGTCGCGCGGGGGGACCTGGGGGTGGAGATGGACGTGGCGAAGGTTCCGATCATCCAGAAGGACCTGGTTCGGCGGTGCCAGGCGGCGGGAAAAGCGGTGATCGTGGCCACGCAGATGCTGCAGAGCATGATCGAGGAATCGACGCCCACGCGTGCCGAGGTCAGCGACGTCGCCAACGCGATCTTCGACGGCACCGACGCGGTGATGCTCAGCGGGGAGACCAGCGTCGGCCAGTTCCCGGTGCAGGCCGTCACCACGATGGCCCACGTCGCCCAGATTACCGAGGAATACCTCGACACGATCCCCCCCAAGGCCGAGCCGACTCTCAAGCTGCACACGCTCCAGGTATCCTCGGCCATGGCCAAGGGTGTCTGGCAGATCGTGCAGGACATGAATCTCAGCCTGGTCGTGGTGTGGTCCCAGACCGGCTCGACGGCGCGGCTATTTTCCAAGCTTCGCATGTGCGTGCCGATCCTGGCGCTGTCGAGCGATCACCGCGCCCTGCGGCGCATGGCGCTGCACTACGGGGTGATCCCGCAGGAAATGCCGCCACCGGATAAGATCACCGAGCTGGCCGCCTGGATCGACCGCTTCGTGCAGGAGAAGCAGATGGCCGCTCCCGGCGACCGGATCGTGATCGTATCCGGTCTGTCGATGAGCACCCCGGGCACGATGAACAACCTGGTCATCCACACCGTCGGCGAAGTTTGGTCGGATGCGGCAAAGGACTTCCCAAGACTCGCGCAATAATCACTGACATGACCCCGCGACGACTTGCCATCTTCTATCTTCCATCCTCCATCCTCGTCCTGCTTCTCCTGGGCTGCATCACCCACCCGCAGAACCCCGCGGCCACCCAGCCGGCGACCGCGATCGACCTGGCGACCACGCAGCCGACCTACTGGTATGCCAGGCCGGGCGTCGCCCAGGTCCGCAACGCCGACTTCCAGAACCTGTGGGAAGCCTGTAAGGATACCGCCCGCGCCTACCTCTTCGCGCTCGACCGCGAGGACTACCGCTC
This sequence comes from Tepidisphaeraceae bacterium, assembly GCA_036558265.1. GTDB lineage: Bacteria > Planctomycetota > Phycisphaerae > Tepidisphaerales > Tepidisphaeraceae > RYN-433. Next base: position 4,610 of record DATBFY010000206.1, read on the forward strand.
AGGCGTGATCAGCACGGCGCCGCTGATCTCCAAGCAGTTGGTCGAATTCTGGCGTCCCGACACGGGGACGGCCGCCGCCGTGTTCGCCAACTCCACCGCCGCCATGCGGCGGACGATCCGCTTCGAGGTGACGCGCGAGCCCGACGGCACGTATACGGCCACGCCCAAGGTGCTGGTCGAGCGCGAGTCGATCCTGGAGCGGCGGACGACCGACGTCTCGCAGTACCGTT
>DATBFY010000207.1:0-4526 GCA_036558265.1 Tepidisphaeraceae bacterium
GCGGGCGGAAAGCCAAGCGGCGCGTTCTTGGCAAATGAGGGCGCATGTCCGGGGTGCACATCCCTGCGAGCCTGAGGCGTCGGGTCCGGCGACGGGCGCGGCGGCGTTGCGAATACTGTCACCATCCCGATATCATCTCCAGCGGGCCGTTCCACTGCGACCACTTCCTTCCGATCAGTGGCGGCGGGCGGACCGTGCCGGGGAATCTCGTTTGGGCGTGCGGGTTTTGCAACGGTTCGAAGGGAGACCGAACCGCGGGGATCGACCCGCGCACGCGCCTGCCCGTAGCGCTTTTCAATCCACGAACGGACTCGTGGGATTTGCACTTCGCCTGGTCGACAAACGGGCGGACGCTCCAAGGCAAAACTCCCACGGGGCGGGCCACCATTATCGTATTGGGAATCAACCGGCCGAGCCTGCGAGCGCTGAGAGGATTCCTGCTCAAGATGGAGATTCACCCGCGGCAGCTTGACTGACTCTCGACCGTCACCGAGGACGGCGGTCCGGCATGCTACGATTGAATGATCAGGGGCCCCAAACGAGCTATTGCTTGACCCGCATCATCTGCGGGGACGTGCCGGGGGGTGAGGCGGCGGAGAGTTGCTGCATCATCCCGTACGCGTCGAACTCGTTCCAACCCTCCATGATCTTCCCGTCCTTCCAACGCACCAGGATCAGGCCGGTGATGTCCACGCGATTGCCCGTCGGCGGCACGCCCATCGCGGCCCCGCGGTGCGTGCCGGTGCAGCGCACGCGGATGGCGGTCTTGTCGCCCTCGGCGATCACGTCCTCGACCGCGATGTGCAGGTCGGGAAACGTGTCGAGGAAGCGGCGCCAGAAGGGGATGAAGAGGTCCAGGCCGCCGGCCCGCCCACCCTCGCCCAACCCCCAGGTCATGGCGTCGGGCTGCGCCATCTCGTGGATCGCGTCCTGGCGGCGCTTGTTCCAGACTTCTTCGAACCAGCGGCGCGAAAGTGCCTTTAAATCATGGGACATGCGATTTACCCCGCGCGTTAAGGTTGAGATCGCATTATTGCTTTGCGGCGCGTGGAGCACAAGGTGCGGGCGAGGACGGCCGCACCACAAGTGGGTAGAATGCTGCGATGCCCCTGATCATCAACGGCCGGCCGATCGATGATGCGATCCTCGATTCGGAGTTCTCGCAGATCAAGTCGTATCACGAGCGGATGCACAACGTATCGTGCTGCGAGCGCGATCCCGAGTTCCGACAGACGGCGCGAGAGAACGTCATCGGGCGGGTGCTGTTGACCGAGGAGGCGATGCGCGTCGTCGATCCGCCACCCGCCCAGGAGGTGGACGCCGCGCTGGACCGCCTGAAGAAGGAGCACGGAGGCGAATCGCACTTCTACGCAAACATGGGCATCGCCCCCGACCAGATCGACCTGGTAAAACAGGACCTGGAGGTCAGCCTGCGCGTGAACCGGCTGATGGACCGCCTGGTGGAGAACGACCCCGAGCCGACCGATGCAGAACTGCGCGACTTTTATCAGAAGAACATCGCGACGTTCACCGATCCGGAAGAGCGGCGGGCGTCGCACATCTCCAAGGGCGTGTCGCGAATGGCCAGCCGCGAAGGACTGATCGACGAGTTCCGCGCCATGCGCGAGCGCCTGATGGACGGCGCAAACTTCGACGAGCTGGCGCGCGAGCACAGCGACCGCGGGCGGGACCTGATCGACCTGGGCTTCTTCCGCCGCGGCGACCTGCCCGAAGAGGTCGAGCTGGTCGCGTTCACCATGCGCCCGGGCGAGATCAGCCCCGTCTTCGGCTCGTCGGTTGGGCTGCACATCGTGAAGCTGACGGAAGTGAAGGCGTCGGCGCCGCGGCCGTTCGAGCAGGCGCGCGAGGACGTGCAAAAGCTGTTCGTCGAGCAGCGCAAGCGCGACCGGGCGCAGGAGCTGATCAAGCGGCTGCAGGCGACGGCGACGATCGAGGAGACGCCTTCCGAGGTGGGGCAGGAAGAGGGAGAGGTCCCAGCCGCGGGGAACTGAGGCAAGCCGAAATCCGGTCCCCTCTCCCGGACGCGACCCTGGGCATTCATTCGCTGAACGGTTCAACGCGTGTGGGCGAGGGATAGGGTGAGGGCAAGTCCGAGACGCCGATCCGCGTGCGACACTGCCCTCACCCCCGCCCCCCCCGCCCTCTCCCACGGGCGTTACACGTATCTGCTATCAACACCCATGGTCGCCCGCGGGAGAGGGAGTGCGCTCCCTCACTCTTCATACTCATCCGCCGCATCGAACGCCGGAATAGGGACGTTGAGGATCTTCATCTGTCCCACGGCGCGGTGGCGGCAGCCGGGCTTGATGAAGATGGCGGTCATGGGCTTGACGGGAATTCGCTCGCCATCCAGCTCCATATAACCGTCGCCTTCCAGCACCAGGTAGAGCTCGGTCATCTTCTTGTGATAGTGAACGCGGCTGTCTTCTTCGATGCTGACCAGGTGCATCGTCGCGGTGGTGTTGTCGGGCGTGGCGAAGGCGCGCTTGGCCCAACCGCACGGACAGCGTGTGGGTTCGATCGAGTTCAGGTCGGCGATCATGTAGTTGGGCATGGCGGTTTAGAATACCCGAAACCTTTTCGTTCCGGTGGGGTAGACATTCTTGTCTGCCCCTCTCGAAGCCTTCGAGCTGGAGGAAACCTCCCATGAAATCCACCGCCCTTCTGACCGCCCTCGCCGTTGCCGCCATCCTCGCGTCCACCACCTCAGCCGTCGCTGCCGCGCCTGAGACCAAAGACCAGCGGGACCACCGCATGCGCTGGTGGCGCGAGGCCCGCTTCGGCATGTTCATCCACTGGGGCCTCTACGCCATCCCCGCCGGCCAATGGAACGGCAAACCCGTCCGCGGCGGTGGCGAATGGATCCTCAACGACGGCCACATCCCGCTCGCGGATTACGAGAAGCTCAGGGACCAGTTCAACCCGGAGAAGTTCGATGCGAAAGAATGGGTCCGCATCGCCCACGACGCGGGCATGCGCTACCTCGTCATCACCAGCAAGCACCACGATGGATTCTGTTTGTGGCCCAGCAAGGTGTCGGACTGGACGGTTGCGCAAACGCCGTTTAGGCGAGACATCCTCAAAGAGCTGTCCGACGCCTGCAAGGCCGACGGCACCGTGCGCTTCTGCGTCTATCACTCGATCATGGACTGGCACCACCCCGACGCCCAGGCCGCCAACGCGCCAAACTACAACCCGCCGCGCAACGACCCGAATTACAAGCCCAATCCCAACTTCCCCCGCTACGTCGAAACGTACTTGAAGCCCCAGCTCAAGGAATTGATCGAGAACTATGACCCCGGCGTGATCTGGTTCGACGGCGAGTGGGTGCCCGACTACACCGACGCGATGGGCCGCGAGATCTACGACTACTGCCGCAGCCTCAACCCGAACATCATCATCAACAACCGAGTGAGCAAGGCCCGCCAGGGAATGGTCGGGCTGTCGGACGACCCGAATGCGCCGGGCGATTTCGGCACGCCCGAGCAGCAGATCCCCTCGACCGGCCTGCCCGGCGTCGATTGGGAAAGCTGCATGACGATGAATAACACCTGGGGCTACAAGAAGGACGACAACCGCTGGAAGAGCGCCCAGACGCTCGTGCGCAACCTCGTCGACGTGGTCTCCAAGGGCGGCAACTACCTGCTCAACGTCGGGCCGACGGCCGAGGGCCAGATCCCGCCCGAATCGGTCAAACGCCTCGCCGAGATCGGCCAATGGATGAAGAAAAACGGCCCCTCGATCCACGGCGCCACGGCCAGTCCCTTCAAACGACTGTCGTGGGGCAAGGCCACGACCGGCCACGACGGCACGCTCTACCTCCACGTGCTGGTCTGGCCCAACGGCGGAGACCTCGTCGTGCCGCTCTCGAACAAAATCACCGCCGCGCGCCTGCTCGATACCGGTGAAAATCTTCAAATCCGGCGCGCCAACGACGGCGCGCACCTCACCGCCCTGCCGGCAACCGCGCCCGACCCGCTCGATCCGGTCATCGCGGCCACGCTCGACGGACAGCCCCAGCCGATCGTCTCGACCCCGAAGCAGCAAGCTGACGGCCGCCTCACCCTCCTCGCCATCGACGCCGACGTCCACGGCGGCAACGCCCGCCTGGAGAAAAAGGGCGCCAACCCCCACAACATCGGCTACTGGACCAGCGCCAAGGACACGGTAAGTTGGGACGCCACGATCGACAAACCCGGCGCCTTCACCGTTGACCTGGAATACTCGCTCGCCCCCAACAGCGCCGGTTCGGTCATCGCGATCCAGTTCGGCAACGACAAATCCCTCGAAGTCCCGCTGCAGGCCGGCAAGGACTTCCTGGATTTCAAAACGGTCGAGGTCGGCAAGGTCGATCTGCCTGCCGGCCCCGTCACCGTAACCGTCAAGCCGCTAAAGAAGCCCGGTCTCGCTGTGATGGACCTGCGCAAGATCGAATTGAAACCTTCGACGCCGAAGTGATGATTTGTGGGATGGGTGGCATGGGCAAGCGTACTCGCTTGCCCGTG
>DATBFY010000208.1:0-9969 GCA_036558265.1 Tepidisphaeraceae bacterium
CCACCATGACCCAGACCGCCCCGCCGACAACCCAACCTCCCAATCCGCCGCCCCCCACCCTCGCCCCCGCGCGCGAGGAGGAATACAACCGCATCGGCATCGATTTCCGCCAGCCGATGCCCTGGCCCAAGGTCAGGGGTCCGGTGATCGACTTCCACTGCCACCTCTTCGCCGCCCGGCACGCCAAAGTCTGGTTCGAAAGCGCGCGTCACTACGGCATCGATTGCTTCCTCTCGATGACGCCGCTCGAAGAGGTCGTGGGCTTGCTCCGCGACTGGCCCGGCCGCATCCAGTTCATCGCCGTCCCGCAGTGGATGTACGAGAAACCCGATTTCGTCAGCGACTGGCTTCGGCGGATCGAGGCCTTTTACAACCTGGGCAGCCGGATCGTGAAGTTCCACGTGGCGCCGCAGACGATCGTTCGCCGCGGGCCGCTCGACCATCCGCGCTTCCAACCGGTCTTTGATGAGATCCGCGCCCGCAAGATGATGATCATGACCCACGTCGGCGACCCCGAGACGTGGTACCGGGGCAAGTACACCGACACGGCCAAATACGGCACGCGGGATGAGCACTACCGCGTCTGGGAGAGCTTGCTCGATGCCTTCCGCGGCACGCCCTGGATCGGCGCCCACATGGGCGGCAACCCGGAGAACCTCCCGCGCCTCCAGCGATTGCTCGACAAGTTCCCCGATCTTCATCTCGACTGCTCGGCCACGCGCTGGATGGCCCGCGAGGTCTCCGCCCGCCGCGACGAGGCGCGCGACTTCATGATCCGCAACGCCGACCGCATCCTCTTCGGCTCGGACCAGGTCAGCGGCGACGACCGCGGCTTCGACTTCCTCGCCAGCCGCTGGTGGACCCACCGCAAGCTCTGGGAAACCACCTACACCGGTCCGATGCCGATCCTCGACCCGGACCTGCCTTCCGATCAACAGCCGATGTTGCGCGGCCTGGCGCTCCCGGACGAGGTGATCCAGAAGCTTTATCACGATAACGCGGTCAAAGTCCTCTCTCACGCGGGGCTTACGTTCGGCCAGAGCGTCTGAGGGCGCGCGGCGGAATTTGATTGCCAACACTCCTCCCGCCAACGATGATCGGCGAGCGCAACAGGAGGCAAGCGCTTACCGATGCCGACCAGAACGGCATTGATCGTGGAGGACGAGCCCGAGCTGGCGGAGCTGTTCGCCGACATCCTGCGCATGCGCGGGCTCGAACCGTCGGTCCTCCACGCCGGCACCCCCGCCCCACAGTTCATCCGCGACCACCAGCCTGCCCTGGTCCTCCTCGACCTGATGCTGCCCGACCTGGACGGCTATGCCGTCTGCGAGGAGGTCAAGCTCGATCGCCGCACCAACCTCACCCCCATCGTCATGGTCACGGCCCGCGCGCGGCACGAGGACCTGGTCAGGGGCCTGGCCGTCGGCGCCAACGAGTACGTCACCAAGCCCTTCACCATCGAGCAGCTCGACGCCGCCATCGACCGGGCGCTCACCTGGCGCGACGAGCTGCTGCAGTCGGGCGCCCGCGGCGAGATCAACTTCGAGCTCAAGAGCGACGCCAGCTTCCTCGAACAGCTCAACCACATGCTCGCGTCGCTCTTCCTCTACTCCGGCCTGCCCGCCGAGTCCGCCCGCCAGCTCACCACCGCCATCCGCGAGATGGGGATGAACGCGATCGAGTGGGGCCACCGCAAGCAGGCCGACCGCCTGGTCAACGTCACCTACCGCATCGACGCCGACCGCGTCGTGATCAAGATCAAGGACTCGGGCCCCGGCTTCGACCCCGGCAAGCTCCCCCACGCCGCCGACCCCGAGGACCCCGGCAGGCACATGGAGGTCCGCGACACCCTGGGCCTGCGCGCCGGCGGCTTCGGAATCCTGATGGCCAAGGGCCTGGTCGACGAGCTGCAATACAACCAGACCGGAAACGAGGTGCGGCTGGTCAAGTATTTCAGCAGGAAATGATTGGGCGGGATGGCGGAACAATTGACATAGATCAAGTGGCTGGGTAGGGTAAACATCGTGGCAAGCTACTGTTGGCCAGGGAGAGGTGGTAATGGGGAAAGGGAAGGACGAGGCGGCGCTCGAGTGCTATCGGAACGTCCTGTTGAAGCTGTGGCACGTCACCGGCTACATCCAGTGGAAAGATTTGCCCCTGCGATGGATCGCGGCAAATCTCCCGAACGTGGGCGTGCGCCTGATTCACGAGCTCATGGCCCATCACGTGGCGTCGGGCGGCAGGATCGATCAGACCGAAGAAACGCGCCCCGAGTACGTCGCATGGCGATTTCATTACGACCTCCGAATGCCGATTTCCAATCGCCGCGTCTATATCGAAACGGTGCTCGATCAGACCGATGACCTGGAGGATTGCACCATCTGGGTCGTCAACATCCACGACCAATAACGCGCGGGGAGTCAGCCATGATCAACAAACAGCACGCAGCGGCGGGCGAACGTCGAAGGAACTACCCGATCCGCTGCATCAACTGCGGGAAGAAGGCCGTGAGTCCCGTCATCGCGCGGCGTCACACGGTCACAAAGAACCACGACGGGCGCGCCTATGACCTCGTCGTTGAACATCTGCCCGTGACGCGTTGCCAGGAGTGCGGAGAGACCTTTTTCACCGACGAATCGGACGACCGCATTAACGTCGCGCTCCGCGAGCGACTCGGGCTCTTGACGCCCGAGCAGATTCGCGCCAACCTCGACGCGCTCGGTCTCACCCAGAAAGAACTGTCCGACCGGATCGGCGTCGCCGCCGAAACACTCTCGCGATGGCTTTCGGGAGGTATGATTCAGTCCCGTGCCATGGACAACCTGCTTCGCACGTTCTTCGCAGTGCCTGAAGTTCGACAGCGTCTGACCGGAAGCACCCAGGATCGTGCCTTTGGAGCGAGTGTTGTCCACAGGTCGACCGCAAAATCCAAGACGCCCGCGGCTTGATCATCCGACGTGACATCCAACGGAAAACGCCCGCGGACTTCTCCGCGGGCGCCTCACTGACAACTAACAACTAACAACTAACAACTGACAACCAACTACTAACAATTCAATCCGCCAGCTTCATCGGCACGTCGTAAACCTTCCCCTCCCGCAGGATCTCGATCTTGTTCACCCGCACCGCCTTGTTGTCCATCGGGAACGGCTTGCCGTCACGATCGAACAGCGTCGCGAAGTTGACCTTCTTGAGCGAGTGGGCCGGCCAGTTGGTCACGTGGAAGACCCACGTGCCGTTCACCCAGACTTCCAGCTCGGTCCAATTCTCGTCCGACAGGTTGAGCATCTCGATCCGGTTGAAAACCCCGTGATCCACGCTCGCCTGCGCCTGCGCGTCGCCGCCGCGCGGCGAGTCCGCCGGGTACGTCCGCTTGGCCGCGTCCGCCGCGAACTGCGCCGCCGTCTTCTTCAGATCCGGATCCTTCGGCGGGATCAGCGCCCCCGTCCCCTGGCAGCCGCCGATTAGCGGCAGACACGCGGCCGACATCGCCGCCACCATCAACCAACCCATCGATCCAAGTTTCGTCATCTTCATCGCACGTCGTCCTTCCGAGCTAAGAGCAACCCCAGGCCGCACGACTCCATCCGCACGGCGCGTCCATCAGCCATTATCGGACGCGTCGGCCAGATTTGATGAGTGAAAGTCGCTTGCCCCTCCCGCATCCCGTCGAATAGCCTGCCGCCTGGAACCGACTTTCGATACGCCGCCGGCAGTTAGCGGTCGCACCGAAGGTGCATCTCGACAACCGTCGCCCCACTCGACCGGAGGCACGCCCGTGACCCAGATCGACATCAACAGCCAGCAGACCGACGCCCTCTCCACCGCCGCCCACGAGCTGCTGGCGATCGACAGACCCACTGCCTACGCCCGCCTGGTCGTCCGCGGCGACGGCAACCGCCAGGCCGCCGACCGCCTCCGAAATCTGACCGCCAAAGAGCTCCTGGTCCGCCCCGTTGTCAGCCAATCCGACGCCGACGCCCTGCTCGCCAGCCTGTGGCTCTGGCATGACTGGCTCGACTCCTCTCACACGATCTCGCAAGGCATCACCACCGCCACCGGGTCCTTCTGGCACGCGATCATGCATCGCCGAGAGGGCGATTTCGGCAATTCCAAGTACTGGTACGCCCGCTGCGCCACTCATCCCGTCCTGAAGCAGATGACGCCCTTCGCCAATGACCTGCTTCATCCCCTGCCGGCCGATAAAAGCCTCCTGCGGCTGGTCAAAAGCGGCTGGGACCCCAACGCCTTCGTCGATCTGGTCCAGCAGGTCGAAGGCCAGGAGAACGACCCTCGTCATCATGCGGCGGTCACGCTCCAGCGGCTTGAATGGCGGCTCCTCTTCGACCATTGCATGAGGGCCGCGACCGGCCAGTGACGCCTATCTGATCATTGCCAAAAAGCCGACGTAATATGCGCATGCCGTTCTTTCGCCTTGCCCTTGGCGCCGTCTGTCTGACGCTCGTTGCGGGCTGTCGGACAAACCCCGTCCAACCGCCCGCCACGCAGCCGATGGCAGACATCGGCTTATCGGACCCCGTGCCATTGGCCAGCGTCGATGCGATCGTCGTCCCGCCCATCGGCTGGAAACCCGATGACCCCAAGGGCTCCGACCGCCACGCCCACCAGGTCTGGCTAAGCCCCACCGGCAAGACCGCCTACGGCGTCATCCACTTCGGCCTGCCGCTCCCCTTCTCCGCCAGTTGGATCATCAACCCCTTCATCTCCGAGATGAAGAAGAGCGAAGGGGAAGCCACGCTCGTCGGCCAGCCGCAGAAGGATGACGCCCTGCCGGGTATGCGCTTCACGGTGCTCAGCCCCGAGTACAAGATGCGGATCAACCTGATCTGCAAGGGATTCTCCGGCTGGGCGGTCTATGCCGGCACCATCCGTGGGCAGGAGGAAGCCCCCGACGAGCTCAAACTCGCCGAGCAGGCGCGCGAGCACACGCGCGTCGGTGTAACGGGCACCAGCAGCCAGGCGCCGCCCACGTTTACCAGACCTACCGCCTCCGTCGCGGAATGACCTTCCCGTAACTTCATCCATTCATTACAGTTAGGACAGCCGTTCGGCGGCTTGCCATCGGCCGCGCTGTATTCGATCTCTCCTTCCAGCCACTCATGGGAAGAGGAGAGAGAAGATGAAGCCTCGCTGTACCCGCTGTACGTCTCGACTGGAAGCGCTCGAACCCCGGCAGATGCTGTCGGGGAACCCGCTGACGGTTCTCACCGTCCCCACCCCCACCGGGCCGCAGCTTCAAATCCTGTCCAGCAATAAATCGGATAATATTGATGTCTCGCCCGTCGCAGGCGGACTCCAGATCACCAATGGGTCGTGGGCCACCGTCGCCACCGGCGACTTCGCCTCCCTCGTGATCCACGCCAGCAAGGGAAATGACGTGATCACCATCGACCCGGCGATCACGCTTCCGACATCGCTTTGGGGCGGCCTGGGCGACGACACGATCTTCGGCGGGTCGGGCGACGACCACATCTACGGGCAGGCCGGCACGGACCAACTCTTCGGCGGCGCCGGCAACGACACCCTGGTCAACATCGGTGACAGCCGCTACGACCAGGCCACCGGCGGGGACGGCTTCGACTCCTTCTGGTCCGATGGCGGGACAACCGAGCGCGTCATCGACGCGTCAGCGGACGAGCTATCCGCCGGCGCGGTCCACCAGGTTGATCGGTTCTTCGGCTTTACGCGCCTGCGCAAGGGCGCGCCCCGGGCGGCACGCCCGAGCACGGACCTCAACGGTGAAGACTTGTCCGATCCCGGCGTCGATGACCTGTCGGCCTCGTACCAGAACTTTGCCGCGGACCCGCTGTTCGCGACCGACGGCCCCAGCGCCGACGACGTCATCCAGGGCTACATGGGGGATTGCTGGTATCTCTCGACGCTGGCAGCCATCGCGCGGACCAACCCGTCGGCGCTCTACCAGTCCGTCGTTGAGCTGGGGGACGGCACCTACGGCGTCCAGTTCGCCGATGGGAGCAGCGGCGGCAAGGTCTTCGTCCGCGTGGACGCCGACCTTCCGGTCGCCTCCTGGGGCGACCTCCAGTACGCCGGCCTGGGGCACCAGAAGAGCCTCTGGGTCGCCGTGATGGAGAAGGCCTACGCCTGCTTCCGCTATGGCGGGCTGGCAAACTACGCGGACCTCGACGGCGGGTGGATGGACGAGGCCTTCAACGACCTGGGCTACGCGGACGATCCCCTCTGGCACACGAGCAGCGGCGACCAGTTGCTCGACTGGATCGCCAACGAGCTCGACGCCGGCAAGGCGGTCACGTTCGCCGTCAACACCCCGCCCCGCGGCACGCCCCTCATCGGCTGCCACGCCTACACGGTGGTGTCGGTGGACACCGATTCGACGACCGGCGCGCGGACGCTGGTCATGCGCAACCCCTGGGGCATCGACGGCATCGGCTACGACGGCAACGACGACGGCTACGTCCGCGTGACCCCCGAACAGGCCCTGGCGAGCTTCTGGGGCGTGGTCAGCGCGAACGTGGGGTGATCGTCGCGAGCGTCGGGTAAGATCTTCGCCCTCGTGAGGCGATTGCTCCGCATCCTCTTCAACGCCGCGACGCTCCTGTCGCTCCTGCTGCTGGTTGCGATCGCCGCGTTGTGGATCCGCAGCCATTGGGTGGAGGATCGGATCGACTGGCGCCGCCGCGACGGCTTGCGGGCGCTGCACACCGCGCCGGGGCACCTCGTGCTCGCGCTGGACCTGGCGAACTGGTCCGGGCAGCCGCCGGACTATTATGGCGTGAAGTACACGTCTGAGGCGCCCACACCCCTCGAGACGGACATCCTGTCGATGTTCGTGCTGAGCATCGGACCGCGCGACACCTTCGTGACCTGGAACCGGGCCGGCTTCGGCTGGTATCTCTGGCGGTCCGCGAGTCCCGGCGGCGCTTCGATCGCGCGCCTGGTCGTCCCACTGTGGTCCCTGGCGGTGGCGGGCGCGCTGCTGCCGGTCTTCTGGTTGGGCATGAAGCACCACGCGCGCGTCCGGCGCCGACGTCGAAGCGGGCTTTGTCCCCACTGTGGCTACGATCTTCGCGCCACGCCCGAGCGATGTCCGGAGTGCGGGATGGTCACGTCGGCGTAGTCACTGGCGGGCCGACGCGTCCGGGGATGGGCGGGTAATCCGCGCGATCAGGTCGGTCAGTTCGCCAACCTCGCGCGCGATCGCATCGAGAGGCTGATCGGTCTTGATCTGCGTTTCCAGACGCTCCGCCTGTCGTGAAAGCGGGTCGAACCCGTAGCCGCCGCCGGCGCCTTTGAGTTGGTGCGCGAGGCGCGCCAGTTCCGCCAGGTCGTTGCGCGCCAGGAGCTCGGACATGGTCTTCACCTTCTCCGGCAGGTCTCGGATGAAGCCGTCGAGGATCTCGCGCATCGCGGGGTCGTCCGCGTAGCTGCTGGTGATCGGCGGCGAGGCGCTAGCCGCTGAAGCGGCCATCCCGCCGCGACGCTGGAGATGCTGGTGCACCGTCGCCAGGAGCTGGCTGCGGTTGATCGGCTTGGTCAGGTACTCGTCGCAGCCGCACTGCAGGCACTTGGCGCGGTCGTCCGACATCGCGTGCGCCGTCAGCGCGATGATCGGGCGGTCGAAGCCCCGCCCGCGCAGGCGGCTGGTGGCGGCGTAGCCGTCCATCTCCGGCATCTGCATGTCCATCAGCACCAGGTCGAAATCGCCGGTCCTGACCATCTCGATGGCGATCCGGCCGTTCTCGGCGATCGTCACCTCGGCGCCGGCGCGGCGCAGGTGCAGCGCGATCAGCCGCTGGTTGTCGATCCCGTCCTCGGCCAGCAGGATCCGCCCCGACAGGCGCACCTCGGGCGCCGCGGCGGGGTCGGCAAGGGGCATCGAGAGGTTCCCCTCGGTCAGGCCGGGCAGCAGCGGGACGCCGTCGAGCCTGCCGGGATCGATCCGGACGCTGAACGTGCTTCCCGCGCCCGGCCGGGTCGCCACGGTCACATCCCCCCCCAGCAAATTCGCCAGGTGCTTGCTGATCGACAGGCCCAGGCCCGTACCGCCGAAGCGCCGCGTGGTCGAGGCGTCCGCCTGGGTGAACGGGCGGAAGAGGCGACTGGCCTGCTCGTCCGACATGCCGATGCCGGTGTCGATCACGTCGAAGCGGATCCGCTCCGCTGCGGTGGCGCCGCCAGTGCCGCGGCCGCCTTCGAGCCCCACCCGGAGCATGATCGAGCCGCTCTCGGTGAACTTCACGGCGTTGCCGAGCATGTTGACCAGGATCTGCTTGAGGCGCAGCGGATCGCTGGTGATCGTCCGCGGGATCGCCCCGTCGAACTCGATCCGGAAGTCCAGACCCTTCTCGCGGATGCGCGGGCGCAGCAGCGAGGCGACCTCGCCGATCCACAGCGGCAGGTCGAAGCGCACGCGCTCCACGGTCATCGCGCCCGCCTCGATCTTGGAAATGTCCAAAATGTCGTTGATCAGCTCGAGCAGGTGCCGGGCGTTGCGCCGGATGGCCTGCGTCGAATCGTGCCGGTCGGACAGCGTCTGCGCCGGCTCCAGGAGCAGCTCGGCGTAGCCCAGGATCGCGGTCATCGGCGTGCGGATCTCGTGGCTCATGTTCGCCAGGAACTTGTCCTTGGCGCGGTTGGCGTCCTCGGCGGCGAGCCGCGCGGCCTTGAGCTCGTGCGTGCGGATGGACACCTCGTCTTCGATCAGGCGGTAGCCGGCCTCGATCCGCGTGACCATGCCGTTGAACGCCCGCGCCAGCACGCCCAGTTCGTCGTTGCGGTCCTCGGGGACGCGGCGATCCCAGTGGCCTTTCGCCAGATCCTCCGCGGCAGTCGTCATGTCCCGGATCGGCCGCGTGAACCGTCCCGCGACCATCCAGATCAGCGCCATCGCCAGGGACAGTGCGCCGCCCGCGAGTGTGGAGGCCATTCGCGTCAGCGCGTCGGCCATCGCCGTCACCTCCGAGACCCGCTGCTGGCCGATCACCGACCACCCGTTGCTCAGCCGCACCGCGTGGGAGAGCCAGCGGTTGCCCTGGGAGTCGTCGAAGGTGAGCGCCCCCTGGTTGCCGCTCCGCAGGTGCGCCACCGGCGGGTACTCGCTCAGGTCGCGAAGCGCGGCACAGTAGGAGCGGTCCGGGTGCGCCAGCACCCGGCCGCTGCCGTCCACCACGTAGGCGTAACCGGTCTGGCCGAGGCGCACGGCGCCGACCTCGTTGACGAGCTTGAGCAGGTCCGTGCCGACGGAGCAGACGCCGACGATCCGGCCGCCATCGTCGCGGATCGGGGCTGACATGTTGAGCGCGGGGTTGCCGGTCGTGCGGCTGATCAGCGTCTGGCGCGCGATCGGCTTGCCCGCCATGACCTCCTTGAACCACTGGCGGTCGTGGTAGTCAATCGGGGCCTTGTCGTCGCTGCGCGCCAGGTTCATTCCGCTGGGAAGCGTCGTATGAACGAACGTGAGCTGGTCGTACACGTTCTTCATGTTCACCAGGACCGGCTTCTGCCGTGCGGCGTCCATGCTCACGATCCCCGGCTGGCCTTCCAAATTCTCCAGCGCGAAGACCATGTACTGGTCCCACTTGTCGACGGAATTGGCCAGGTTCCGGGCGTTGGCGGCCAGCTCGCGCTCGGCGTCCTGCTGGACGACGTCGGCGGCGCGGTACCCCAGGAGCAGGATCGCCCCCAGCACCGGCGGCGCGACCACGCCCAGCGTCAGCACGATCAGGCGGGTGCGGAGATTCCAGCGGGAGAAGATGTGCATGGCGCGGCGGCTCCCTCGCGATCGACGCCCGCGCGCAACGACCGTCACGCGCGCCGCGGGCGCATCATCCCGCTCATCGGGTCATGGCGCGCCGGACTTAACGACTTTGCCGGATGTATCGTTAAAACGCCTTTGATGAGGCGTGACCGCGCGCGCAGCGGGGCGTTCCGCGCCTCGATCGAATCGACGCGCGGAACGCCCTCGTATCG
>DATBFY010000209.1:0-18893 GCA_036558265.1 Tepidisphaeraceae bacterium
ATCCCCCCCGCGAGTTGCTGGGCGTTCTTTGGATCGACCACAAGCGGCACGTCCTTGTCGGAGCCGATCAGGTGGATGAAGTTGAGCTTCTCGCCTGGCGTCGCGGGGCGCTTGAGCGGCTTGTTGACCGAGATCGCCAGTTGCAGCTTGCTTCCCTGGAGGAGGGTGAGGTCGCCGGGGGCGCGCAGTTCGATGCCGCGGCCGGTGTAGGCGGGGTAGATCTGCTTCGCCTCGACGCGCGTGATGGCGGGGCGTGGCAGGACCTTGACCGCGTACTTCCGGACCGACTCGCCGTCGTTGAGCTGTACGCGGTACTCGAACGACTCCTGGACGTTTTCAATCTTCGCCGCGTACGCCGGCGCGGCGTCGAGCTTGTCGAGCACGCGCTGCGTCTGGGCCGCGTCGCGCTTGCTCGCGTGCAGGGTCTGCCTCATCTGCTCGAGGCGCGCGGGGTCGGCTTTGACCGGCTCCATCACGAAGTCCTGCCGGCGGCTGGCGTCCTGCTTGTTGTCCGGAAGCGTCTGGATGAACAGCCGGCGCTTGTCGTCGGGGGGCGTGGCACCGTCGGCGAGCGCGACGATCTCGACGTCGTCGCCCCGCGCGACCAGCAGGTCGTCGGTGATCGATAGCACCCGCGTCTTCCGCGGCACCGGGATGTCCGCCAGGAAAAGCGACCGCTTCAGGAGGTCCCTCGACACCTCGCCTCCCCAGGCGAACGCCGTCGCGGCCACGATCAGGATCAGCATCGACAGGATGACCACCCGCAGCAATCGCTCGGTCCGGATGACCCGCGCGAAGTCCATCGGCCCGGCGAGCGACTCGGCCTGGGCGATCATCGCGCGCGTGAGCGACGTGGACGCCCCGGCCGGCACGGCGTTCGGGCGCGAGAGCTGGATCGACGCGATCAGCCGCGTGCGGAACGCGGGCTCGGCGTCCTCGACCATCAGCGCGATCCGGTCATCGTCGGGTCCGTAGATCAGCGGGCCGAAGATCCCGTAAAGCAGGATCGCCCCGACCGCCGCGAGGTTGATCGCCAGCAGCGCCGCCCGGGCCGTGAACGGCAGGTTCAGCCAGAAGTCGAGCAGCATCGAAGCGGCCAGCAGCAGCACGAACAGCCCGACCGCGGCGGCGATGCCGGTCGTCGTGAAGACGCCGAAGTGCTTGCGGCGGACGGAGGAGATCTTGGAGGCGAGGATTTGGCTCATGGCGACATCAAATGTTCCGCACAGCGGAACCTACTTCAATTGAACCATCTTCCGCATGATCCACTCGGCGGAGACGACCAGCAACATCAGGGCGTAATAGAGCGGGCTGGTCCAGAATTCGACTTCGAGGTTGGTGATGATCTTGGGTGCTTCGGCCCTGATCTGGTCGGGAAGAGTGTAAAGGTCCTCCTCGCGGACGAACTTGCCGCCGGTGGACTTGGCCATCGCTTCGAGCAATTCTGCGTTGAGGGCGTTCTCGCCCGGCTCCATCTTCGGCTCGGAGACCGGGAGATCGACGAGCGTGCCTTTGTCCAGCTCGACGTAGAGCTTGTAAGGGGCGGCCTTCTCGGGGGCATTGAACTCGCCGCGGTACATGCCGGGCTGGTCGGGCAAGGGGCGGAGGATGACCTCGCGGGCGCGGGGGTCGTCGGGGCCGGCGTCGGTGATGTAGGCCTTGACCTTGTCCTGGGTGATCGGGCTGTACGACTCGGTGTAGAGGCGGGCGTAGAGGTTCACCTTCTCGTTGGTGACGTATTCCTTCTTGTCGAACGTGAGCTGCGTGCGCTTGGACGCGCCCAGCAGGTGCGGCAGGGCAAGCCGCTGGATGACCTGCCCCCAGAGCGTGACGTACTGTTCGTCCCCCTTGTTCTTGCGCCAGCGCCACGTGTTGTCGGTGCCGACGAACATGACCTGGCCCATGCCGTACTGCTGGGCGGCGACGACGGGCATCTTGCCATAACGGGTCGAGCGGGTGGGGGATGGATCAACCAGGAACACCTCTGCGGCGGGCTTGGCGCGGGCGACCGGGGCGACCCAGTAGATCGGCGGGAGCTTGGCCCACATGCGCTCGCTGGTGGCGTCGTCGGCGGCCAGGCGCAGCATTGGCGTGCGCTTGCCCAGGGCGGTCAGCTCGAGCTTCATCGGCTTGTCGTTGACGTCCTCGCCCCCGGGACCAGTCCCGGTTGCGATGTTGCCGCCGGCCTCCAGCTCGACGGGGAGCATCTTCTCCAATGGCGTCCGGCGGTAGCTCCAGGGGTTGTTCTTCTTGCCGGCGACCACCGCCAATCCGCCGCCGAACTTGGTGACGAACTCCTCGATCGCCTCGAGCTGCGCCGAGGAGAAGACGTGGGCGTCCACATCCCCCAGGATGATCAGGTCGTACTTGAAAAGGTCTTCCTTACGATCCGGGAGCTTGTCGAGATAGGGCGAGTTCTCCGTGCGCGCCAGGCCTGGCGAGCCTTCGAGCAGGACGACCTTGGCGTCCACGCGGCGGTCGCGCAGGAGCTGGGCCATCAGGTACTTGAACTCCCACCGAGGGGACTGGTCTACGAGCAGGACCTTGATCTTGCTGTCGATGACCTTGAGGTTCTGCGACGACTCGTTGTCGTCCTTGGTCAACTCGACGATCGAAGCGTCGGACGGCTCGACGACGGCCTTGAGCTGGAAATCGCCCTTGACCTTGGGCGTGAACTTGAGCGCGACCGCGGGCTCGCTGTCCTGGTCGAAGGCGACGTCCTTCTGATCGACCTGCTGCTCCTGGCCGGCGGCGTCAATCAGCTTGAGCGTGACCTTCGCGGCGGGCACGCCCTGGGATCGTACGCGGACGGTGACGGGCACCTCGTCCTTCACGAAGGAGATCTCGGGGGCGAAAATGTTGCCCACGACCAGGTTCTTGGGTGAGGTGATGCCCACGCCGTAGATGTACAAGGGGACGCGAGCGTCCTTGGCGAGCTGGGCGGCCGCGCGCGGGTCGGAGCCGGAGTTGTTCGCGCCGTCGGTCACGAGGACGATGCCCGCCATCGGCTGGCCGCGTTTGCGGGCGACGATCGCGCGCAGCGCGTCGCCGACGGCGGTCTGCTGGCCCGTTGCCGACAGGCGATTGACCCACGCCGTGTCGGTGTCCTGGGGCGGCGGCTCGGCTTTACCCGTGGCTTCGCGGCGATTGGAGGCCGCCGGCAGCTCGGTCAGGGCGGCATCGAAGGTGAACGCGTCCACGTTGTAGTCCTTCGACAGGCGCGGGAGCAGGTCGAACTTATTGTTCCGCAGGACGGTCCTAACCACGTCCAGCCGCGAAACCTTGCCCAGATCCGACGTCGGATTGAACGGCTGCTTCAAGCCCTTGGCGGGATCCAGCAGGCCCTTTGCGATCGCGACGCGCTTCAGATCGTCGGCGTCGGAGCGGGGGTCCTCAATCTTCATGCTCGTGCTGCCGTCGAGCATCAGCACCAGCTCGCGCCGAACCGTGCTCTCGATCACGAACGCCCAGACCGGACGCATCAACAGGAGCAGGATCAGCAGGAGGAACACCGTGCGGAGCGTGGCCAGGACGTACTTCTTCACGGGCGACAGGTCCGGCGCGGCCTTGCGGTACATCAGGAAGACCATCACCCCCAGCGCGATCGCGGCCAGCAGGATCCACTCGAAGCCGACATCCCCGCGGAAGCGCAGGCGGCTGTCAGTGATCCGCGCAACCTGCTCGGACGGCACGCCAAGAAGTTTGAGGAGAAGGTCGTTCACTTTGCCTTGCTGAAAAAGTGCGCGAGGATCGTCTCCATCGTCGCCAGCGCTAGCGCGATGAAGGCGAGGTACTTCCAGAGTTCCGTGCCCACGCGCTTCTTCTGGATCAGGTCCGACAGGTTCTGGGTCGCCTGCCAGCGGGTGACATCGGCGACTTTCGACAGCTCGGAGACCTGGCCATCGGCGAGTTCTTCAAGGCGCGACTCGTCCGGGTCGGGCTGGGCGGCGAAGGTCAGGCTGATCGGCTCCTCGGCGGTGATCTTCACCTGATACGCGCCGGCGTAACTGGTGTCGTCGTAGGTCAGGAGCGGCGTGTTGTTGACCAAGCCGATCCGGCGCGGCTCGGCGGCGGTGGGGTCGCCCAGGTTGGCGCCGGGACGGGTGATCAGGGCCTCCTTGCCGATGAGTCTGCCGTCGGCGCGCCAGGCGAAGCGTTCGCCGACCTTCACGTTGAGCGCATCGTCCTGGCGCTCGACCAGCGCGCCGAGCGTTCGGTGAACGAGCGGGATGAAGACGTTGGGACGAGCCCCAAGGTCGTTCCACGCCGTGTCGGCGGTGCTGGCAAAGAGGACGACCCGCCCCGCGCCCCAGGTTCGCTCCATCATCGCCGGCTTGCCGTCCTGGAAGCGCAGCACCGTGCGCGGACGGCCGACCTCGACGCCTTGCGCGTTCTTCGTCACGTCGGGCCCCTGCTTCTCGTCCCCCAGGGGCACGAGGTCGAACATGCGGTAGAAGTGGACGTTGAGCGTGCCGGACGAGGCCGGGTCGTTCCAGAGGCGCGCGATCGGGTGCTCGAAATTCTTGTCCTGGAGGAGGACGAACTGGTCGTCACGGCTGGCATCGCCGCGGGCCTCGTCCAGGGTCGCGGGGAGGAACTGGAACTTCCGGGCGAGCACGTTGTTGTACTGATTGGCCTGGCAGTTTTCGCCCGGGAAGAAGACCAGGCCACCGCCACGCTTGAGATAATCGGCGAAGGCGTCGATCGTGGACGGCGTGAAGTCGGTGACGTTGGCGAGGAATACGGCGTCGTAGGGGTCGAGCTTGGCGGTGTCGAGCTCCTGGGCTGGGATGACCGTGACCTTGTTGTAGTACTGATCAACCTCTGCCCGCGGGACGGGCAGGAGCGCGTTCTTGAGATAGAACGTCTCGGCCTCGCGCCCGCCAGCGCCCGGCTCGCCGTCCACCAGCAGGATCCTGACCTGCGAGAGCGCGCGGACGGCGATCGTCCGTGAATCGTCGGCGGGCAGATGATCGTGATCGATCTCGGCGGTGACGGCGTGCCCGCCCTCATTCTTGAACTTGGCAAAGAGCAGCAGGCTTTTTGATGACCCGGCGGGGATCGCATCAATCGAGCCCTCGTCGCTGGGCTGCTCACCGTCCACGCGGATCTTGACGCGCACGTCGCGCACCTCGGTGCGGCCATAGTTGGTGAGCTGCACCTCGAAGCGAAGTGGATACCCGACTACCGCGGGCCCGGAGAGCAGCCGCAGGTCCGACACGCCGATGTTCTGCGTCTCGGGCGAGCCGACGAGGACGACGTGGGTGTGGACGTCTTTTCTGGCGGTTTCGAGGGATTGGCGGATGTCGCCGAACTGCTTCCAGCCCAGCGCCTGAGTGTCGGTGACCAGGTAAAGCTCGCGCGCCGGGGCGGCGTTCTTGTCGAGGGTTTCGAGGCCCTTCTTCACGGCCGGAAAGAGGTTGGTGGCGCGATCGGAGATCCGCGCGTCGCGGATCAACCGGCGCGCCAGGCTCAGGTCGAACGTCGGCTCGGGGATCGGACCTGTCGGCACATTGTCGGACGCGAAAAGGACGGAGACGGACGAGCCGGTCGGCAGGGCGGAGACGACCTGATCGGCGGCGTCCTGGGCCATCTGGAAGCGGCTTTTGGCGCCGTCGGTGGCGGACATCGAATAGGAGTTGTCGAGCAGGACCACGGCCGTGACCTTGGTCTGTCCGAACCACCCCCCGGCGGCGAACGAGCGGGCGACCGGGCGAGCCAGCGCGAGGCCCAGCAGGAGCAGCAGGAGACATCGCAGCGCCAGCAGCAGCATGTCCTCAATGCGGATGCGCCGCTGGTTCTGCTCGACGCTGACGCGCAGGAAGCGCATGGCCGCCCAGACGACGCGGTCGAACTTTCGCTTGTTCAGCAGGTGAATGAGGATCGGCACGGACACCGCCGCGACGCCGAGCCAGGCTAGGAGGGGATTGAGTAACATCGGATCTTAGTGAATGCTCGGTACGTGAAACGTCCTCTCCTGTTCACCTCGTGTGCGTCCGCAACCTGAACGCCAGGTAGCCGCTCAACATCTCGTGCAGCGGGTGGCTCGTGTTGACCAGTTGGTAATGGGTATTCTGCCGCTCGCACCCCTCGCGGACGCGGGCGCGGAAGGACGCGACCTCGCGCAGGTAACTCTTTCGGATCTCGCGCGGGCGGGTCAGGATCTTCTCGGGCATCTCCAGGCCTTCAAATTCGACCATCCCGCTGAAGGGGAATTCCAGCTCGTACGGGTCCATCACGTGGAAGACGATCACCTCGCCGCCGCCGAAGCGCAGGTGCTGGATGCCGTCGAGGATCCGCTCCTCGTCGTCGAAGAGGTCGCTGATCAGGATTGTGATACCCTTGCGCCGGATCTGCCCGGCGAGGGTGTGGAGGACGTTGGCGATGTTGGTCTGCTCGCGCGGCTCGAAGCTGGCGAGCGCGTTCATGATGTTGTGGATGCTCGCCAGGTTCCCCGTGCGGGGGACGAAGCTCTTCATCGCGGTGTCGAACACGCCGACGGCCACCGCGTCGCGCTGGTGCAGGATCAGGTAGGATAGGCAGGCGGCCAACATCTTGCCGTACTGGAGCTTGGTGACGGTCGCGCCGTGGGGGCGGCCGATCGACCCGTACTTCATCGACTCGCTGCCGTCGAGCACGACATGCGCGACGTAGTTGGTCTCCTGCTCGTACTGCTTGAGATAATAGCGGTCGGTGCGGCCGAGCACCTTCCAGTCGAGGTGCCGGATGTCGTCACCGGGGACGTACTCGCGGTGCTGGGTGAACTCGATCGCGAACCCGCGGAACGGTGACTTGTGCTCGCCGGCCATGTACCCTTCGACGACGTACCGGGCGTGCAGGCCCAGCGCTTCGGCGCGGTTGATCGTCTCGGGGTCGAGTAGTCCGGCTTGTCTCGCCATGAGATTGGAACCACGAAGGACACGAAGCGCACGAAGATCAGACGACGATTCGCTTTACGCCGTCTTTGAACATGACAACGTTGAAGTTGATAAGGAAACCGACGCGTTTGCCCGTCAGGCGAAGATAGTTCTGGAGAATGGCCTGAAAGATGGGTTCCATCTTCTCAACGGATTTGAGCTCCACTATGACGAGGTCCTCGACGAGCAGATCGAGCCGGAAACCGACCTCCAACGTCACGCCATCGTAAACCACCGGCACGGGCACTTGAATCTGCACTCGCAGCCCCCGCTTCGTCAGCTCATACGCAAGACACGCCTCATACACGGATTCCAGAAGCCCTGGCCCCATCTTCTGATGCACTTTAAACGCAGCGTCTACGACCTCCCGGCAGACCCGCTCGATCTCGTCCGAGGTGTTATCGCCAATCGGCATCTTCTTCGTGCCCTTCGTGTTCTTCGTGGTTAGTCGATCTTCGCGTTCTTCGGGATCGTCTCCAGGATCTTCCGCGTGATGTCGTCGGCCGTTACGCCTTCGCTCTGCGCCGCGAAGTTGGGGATGATCCGGTGCCGGAAGATGGGCAGGGCCACCGCCTGCACGTCGTCCACGCCCACGTGGAACTGCCCGCGCAAAATCGCATGCGCCTTGGCTGCGAGGATCAGGTTCAGGCTCGCGCGGGGCCCCGCGCCCCAGGTCAGCCACTTGCGGCAGAAGTCCAGGCACTCGGGGGTCTTCGGGCGCGTCACGGCGACCAGGCGCTGTGCGTAGGCGAGAACGTGATCGCTCACCGGCATGCGGCGGACGGTGTTCTGCAACGTCAGGATGTCCTGTCCCGACAGCACCGGCTCGGGCTTACCCATCATCACGCCGCTGGCCATCCGCATGATCGCGCGTTCCTCGGTCGTCGAGGGATAATCCACGTGAATCATGAACAGGAACCGATCGAGTTGGGCTTCGGGCAGCGGGTAGGTGCCCTCCTGCTCGACCGGGTTCTGCGTTGCCAGGACGAAAAACGGATCCGGCAGTTTGTAATCCGCGCCGCCGACCGTCACCTTCCGCTCCTGCATCGCCTCGAGCATGGCGGCCTGGGTCTTGGGCGGCGTGCGGTTGATCTCGTCGGCCAGGATGATGTTCGCGAAGATCGGACCCTGGAGGAACTTGAAGCTGCGCTGTCCGGACGCCTGATCCTGGTAGATCACCTCGGTGCCGGTGATGTCGGAGGGCATCAGGTCGGGCGTAAACTGGATTCGCTTGAACGACAGGTGCAGCGTCTGCGCCAGCGTCGAGATCATCAGCGTCTTGGCGAGCCCCGGCACACCCACCAGGAGCGCATGGCTCCGCGTGAAGATCGAGATCAGGATCTCGTCGATCACCCGCTCCTGGCCGACGATCACCTTGGCGAGCTCGGCCTTGATGGCGGCGTGGGCGGACTTGAGGCTCTCGACGGCCTGGAGATCAGCATCATCGATCTTGTTTGCGCGGGCCTGGGCGGCCTGAGCCTGCTGGGTGCTGGTCGTGCTCGACATGGCGCGGGCCTTTCGGCAAAAGAAAGAGGAACTCCGGTAGCGGCTGGAAACAACTCGAATGGGCCGCGGTGGCGTTGTACCCGGCCTCCTCGCGGGGGTGCAATGGGGGCCCCGGAACCGGCGGCAATTCGCCACCCCTGGCGTCCCTCGCGCGACCGCCAAGCTCGACCGGGTCAAGGCCCAACTCTGACTATACTTAGACGCGTTGGGGCTGTTGAAGCTTTCGGCCCGTCCGTGCAGCGCTCGAACGGGGCGCCGTGCGTAATCCAGATTCCGCTGATTGCGACGCCGGTCAGCGGGCGCCGAACGATCGCGCCGCACCCGCCTCGTTCACAACGCCCTTCCCACCCTCCGTATTCAAAAGCCGTCGAAAACTCGGCACGGAATAAACCGCCTTTTCCGTCCCGTCCGTCACGTTGAGCTGCACGATGCCCTCGCTCGTCGGCGCGATCACCGTCTCGCCCAGCACCACCGCCGGCCCGGTGAACCGATCGCCGCGCGGCGGAACGTAATGCCACTTGCGCTTCCCCGTGCCGCCGGCGTCGAGGCCCGTCAGCGCGGTCCCGCACAGGATCGCCATGTTGCCGCTGGCCCCGGCAAGTCCGAACGCCTCGGTCGGCTGGAGATCCGAGTCCCACAGGCGCCGCCCGCCCGCGCGGTCGAACGCGAACAACGCCGGCACGTCCTGGGGCATCGCGATGACGACGTCGTTGCAGACCACCGGCGTCGACTTGTAACGCAGCAGCAGCGCCGCTTCCGCGTCCCGTTGCGTCGCCCAACGCACCGGACGAACGCGCAGTTGCCGCGCGTTGGCCCCCTCGCTCTCGCGATACACGCCGACCCATCGGATCCTGCCGTTGAACCGATCGACGGCGATCACCGACCCGCAGTTGGGGGAGACGATCACCAGATCGTCCGCGACCGCCGGCTCGGACAGCTCGGCGAACGCGTCGATCGCCAGCGGGTCAGTGCGAATGTTCTTGCGGCCACCACGCGCCTCCGACTGCTCGGCGAGCGAGCCGAGCGTCGTCTGCCAGATCGCGCCACCGGTCATGACGTCCACCGCCGCCAACACCAGATTGGCGGTGGATGCGCCCGTCCGGGCGACGGCCAGGCCGTAAACGTACCGCCCGCTCACCGCCGGAAGTCCGGCGTAGCTCACGTCGCGGCGCCCGTCGGTCGTCTCGCTTGTCCAGAGTGCTTGACCATCGTCGGCGTTCAACGCACGCAGCGCGTAACGCTGCTCCCCGCTTCCTGAGACCGGTTGCCGCACCACGACCACCAGAGGGCGGCCATGCACGTCAGCCAGCACCGCGGGCGCGAAAAGGATCCCTCTTCCGGCCCCCCTGCCGCGACCCGTGGAATACGTGTCCAAGGCTCGGTTCGCCGTCGTCCAGTCAATCTGTCCGTTCTCCCGGAGCATCGTCACGCCGTTCCACGACGCCAGAACGACCCGGCCATCATACGCGGCGGGAAAGAACCGAATGAGCCCGGACAAGGACGCATTTCCAAACCACGCCGCGTCGAACGGCAATGGCCCGGCCAAAGGGATTCGCCCCGAAGCTTGCGGCTTCGCGATCCCCTCGAGATCCGCCGGCGCGGGAGCCGGCACGCCGGATGCGATCTTCCGGATCTCCTCCAGCCCCCGCGCGCGCGTCCCGTCCAGCGTCGCGCCGGCACGCGCGGCCAGTTGGTAAAACGCCTGCGCGGCCGGCAGGTCGCCCAGCCGCAGCGCGGCGTCGGCGGCGTCCACGAGCGCCGCGCCGGCGGCGCGGGTCATCGGATACCGCCGGGCGATCGCGTAGAGCTCCTCGGGGCGGGTCGCGCGTCCCGCGCGAAGTCCCTCGACCGCCGCCTGGGCGGCCCTGCCGAAGGATCTTTCGTACTCGCTCGCCAGCGGTTGACGCCGGGCGGGCGGGAGTTGCTCGACCCATGCCCGCGCCGATGTGAGCGTCCCCTCCGCCAGGTTGACCAGTTGATCCCCGCTGCCCCGGCCCGCCAGCAGCGCGTCCAGGCGCCGCGCCGCCGCGGCGTAGTTCGCATCGCCCAGTTCCCGCTCGATCCCCTTGATCTCGGCGGCGACCTCGGGCACATCGTCCGGGGGCGCGAAGACCACCGCCGCACGCGCTGCCGATGCGCCGATCAACCCGAACATGACGATCGCGCCCAGCAGCAATGTCCGTCGCAAACACTCGTGAGGCTCGATCCGCACGGCCGTACCTCCGCGGAGCGTGATCTTATCCCGACGCCGGCACATTTTGACACTTGCACCCGGGGAAAACCGACACGCGCCTGCCATCCGCCCGCGCGATTCGCCCTTCACAACTCAGGACGAGCGATCCTATCATCGCCTTTCCTGGAGGTGATAGTGGAACCCGCGGCCATAAACCTACCGCGAGCGGAGGGCCCCTCGACTCGCTCCATTCTGATCGTCGATGACAGCCAAATGGTGACCCGTGCGCTGCGCATCATGCTCGGTAACGCCGGTTACCGCGTCGAAGCCTTTGAGAGCGGCCTGGCGGCGCTGCGCCACGCGGCGGTGACGCCGCCCGACGCCGCCGTCATTGACATCCACCTGCCCGACATCAATGGCCTGGTGCTCACGCAACGTTTGCGCGGCATTCTGGGGCCCGGGGCGCCGCTGATCGTCCTCAGCGGCGACACGTCGATGGAAACGCTCAACAGCCTGCCTCACGTGGGCGCCACCTATTTCTTCCCCAAGCCGGTGCAGGCCGCCCAACTCGTCGAGCGGCTGCGCGAATGGACAAGAGCCGAGGATGAAAGATGAAGCGGAAGGATGAATCAGATTCATCCTTCATCCATCATCCTTATCTCGTTCCTCACATACTGCTCCGCCAATTCCACGTAATGCGGCACCAGCCACCGCATGTACTCATGCTCCTTGTCCTTTACCGGCCGGACGATCTTCCCGGGTACGCCCATCACCATCATCCCATCCGGCACGACCAGGCCAGGCGGGACGACGGCGCCGGCGGCGACGAACACGTCGTTGCCCAGGCTCGTCTGCGACAGCAGCGTCGCCCCCATCCCGATCACGCATCGGTCGCCGACCCGCGCGCCGTGCACGATCGCCCCGTGCCCGATCACCACGTCATCGCCGATATGATTCGGCACCCCGCTGTCGCAGTGGACCACCGCGCAGTCCTGCACGTTCGTCCGCCGGCCGATCGTCACCGCCGCCACATCCCCGCGCACGACCGCATTGAACCAGAAGCTCGCCAGCTCCCCGATCGTCACGTCCCCGACGATCGTCGCATTATGAGCGCGAAAGTAATTGCCCGGCGTGCGGATGAACAGCGGCGAAGTCATGGTACCCCAGTGTACCCCGGCGAGGCCGTTTCAGCGGCCGGACTCTCGTCCGAATTCACGTCCCCGCCAGTACCCGCTTCAGGTCGTCAAAGAAGCCCGGATATGTCTTGTTCACACACTGCGCATCCTTGATCACCACCCCCGCCACCTTCGTCCCCGCCACCGCGAAGCTCATCGCCATGCGGTGATCGTCGTACGTGTCGATCGCCGCCGGCCTCACCGTATTCGGCGGCGTGATCGCCAGGTAGTCCTCCCCCTCCTCCACCTCCGCCCCCAGCTTCCGCAGCTCCGCCGCCATCGCCGCCAGGCGGTCCGTCTCCTTCACCTTCAGCGTGTGCAGCCCGCGGATGATGGTCTCGCCTTTCGCGAACAGCGCCACCACCGCCAGCGTCTGCGCCGTATCCGGCATGTCGAGCAGATCCACCTCGATCCCGCGCAGCTCGCCCGTGCCGCGCACCGTGATAAAATCCGGCCCGAAGACCAGCTCCGCCCCCATCTGGTGCAGCACGTCGGCAAAGCCCACGTCCCCCTGCAGGCTGCGCTTCCCCAGCCCCTCGACCGTCACCCTCGCTCCCTCGTGTACCGCCGCCGCCGCTAAAAAGTACGTCGCGTTGCTCGCGTCCGGCTCAACCGCGTAGTCCACCGCCGCGTAACGCCCGCGCGGGATCACGATCTGCTTCGGGCTCCCCTGCGGGTCGCGCTCCAACTCGGGCGTGTGGCCGAACGCGTCCATCAACTGCATCGTCATCGCCACGTAAGGCCAGCTCGTCTGCTGCCCGATCAGGTCCACCCGCACCTCGTTTCGCGCGTACGGCGCCGCCATCAGCACCGCTGAGAGGAACTGGCTCGACTGCTCCGACCCATACCGCAGCAGCCCGCCCGGCAATCCATCCGCCAGCACCGCGATCGGCGGAAACCCGGCCTTGCCCTTGTAATTGATCCGCACACCCAGGTTCTTCAGGATCTCCACCAGCCCGCCGATCGGCCGCTGCCGCATCCGCGGCACGCCATCGAGCATGTACGTGCCCCGACCCAGCGAGCAGAGCGCCGCCACGAACCGGATCGTCGTCCCCGAGTTCCCGCAGAACAATTCCGCCGTCCCCGCCGGGATCGCACCGCCCCGCCCATCCACCGTCACGGTGTTCGTCGCCCGATGCACCTGCGGCCCAAACCCCAGCCGCGTCAGGCAATCGATCATCACCTCGGTGTCGTCCGCGAACAGCACGTTCCGCACCGTGCACGCGCCGTCCGCCAGCGCCGCCAGCACCAGCGCGCGATTCGTCAAACTCTTCGACCCCGGCGGCGTAATCGAAGCGCGGAACGCCCCCGCGGCAATCGGAACCGTCAAATCACTCATCCGCCCCAAGATAGGGCCCATCCCCCCTCCCGCCAAGCGCAGTCACGAACCTTCTCGCTTCCCGCTTCTCTCCCGTCACTCGCTCGCCACGGACAAGTTCTCAATCGTGATCACCTTCGCCCCCATCTTGTGATACGTCGAGAGCACCAGCCCCTGATCGTGCCGGTACTGCTCCCACGTCGCCAGCATCGTCGTATCCGGGTTGGGCATGTAATCCCAGTACGTCACCAGGCTCGTGAGTGGGTCAACGTACAGGTTGTACTGATCGCCAGGCGTCATCCCGACGTTGTCGAACGACAGGTGCAGCACCTCGTATTCCTTCCCCTGCACCTCACGCCGGCCCATGTATTCGCGCTTCACCCCGCCGTCGAACAGCTTGAGCGGCATCAAAAGCCAATATGAATCGTTCGTCCACGCTTTGAACGCGTCCGCCTGCGCCGGGTCGTTCATGTCCACGTTCTTCAGATCGATCGTCGTCACCTTGTCACCGGCGGAAACCGTGTCGGTCCCCGCCTTCATGTTCCACAGGTGATTGCGCGATACCTTCACGACGTCCCCGTCACGCACCACGAACGTGAACCCGATGCTCTGCACGCTGGGCCACGCCGCCGCCCCCGACGCCAACTCCACCCCGTTCGCCAGCCGATCCGCCTTCTGCTGATTCGTCGGCGCCTCCCCGTTGACCATGTAGCACCCGCCGGCCATCGCCAGCATCAGCCCCATTACCAGCCCCAGCGTCATCATCTTGATCATCACGAGGTCTCCTTCACCGTACCACGCGGGCTTCCAGCCCGTGCTTGTCGTGGCCGATATTCGTGGAGAGGATAGGATAAGCAGTGCCGGCTCGTCCATACCCCCCCATCCCGATGCACAGTCCGTCCACACCATCATTGACCGCTACCGCGCTCCCCGCCATCTACCGCCGCCTGATCCGACCGACTCCGCTGGTCAGCGTGCGCGTGACCGACGATCAACCCCCCATCGCCTGCAAGCTCGACTACCTCAACCCCTCCGGATCGACCAAGGACCGCATCGCCGCCTTCATCCTCGGCAAAGCTTTCGAAGCCGGCCGCCTCGCCCCCGGCGACGCAGTCGTCGAGGCCTCCAGCGGATCGACCAGCATCGCCATGGCCATGGTCTGCGCCCGCTTGGGCCTGCGGTTCACCGCCGTCATGCCCTCCGGCGTCTCGGGCGAACGCTCGCTGATCATCCGCGCCTACGGCGGACAGGTCGTCCAGACCGCCGCCGACCAGGGCATGATCGGCGCTCTCGCCCAGGCCGAGCGCATCGCCAACCAGACCGGCGCCTTCTACCCCCGACAGTTCGAGAACCCCGACAACATCGAGACCCACCGCGCCGGCACCGCCGCCGAGATCGTCGCCCAACTCGCCGACGCCGGCCTGACGCGCATCGACGCCATCGTCAGCGGCGTCGGCACTGGCGGCACGCTCGTGGGCCTGTGGCAGGGCCTCTCCGACCGCGGTCACGACGTCCGCCCCGTCGTCGCCTTCCCCGTCAAGCACTCGGCCTTCCTCGCCCGCTGCGGATGCTTCGGCGAATCCGAGTGCTGCTCGTTCTCCTGCCGCATCCCCGGCGTGGTCCATCGCCTCTCCAGGCTCTACGACCCCGCGCAGCTCCCGCGCCTGGTCGAGATCCACATCGACGACGACCTCGCCATCGAAACCACCCGCCGCCTCCACCGCCTGGGCTTCCCCGTCGGCCCCAGCAGCGGCCTGAATTACGCCGCCGCCCTCCAGGCCGCGCGCCAACTCGGCCCCGACGCCGCCGTCCTCACCGTCTTCCCCGACCGCATGGAACGCTACTTCTCCACCGAGTTGTTCGCCGGGTGCTGACGCGCTTTTCCCGTTCCATAGCGCGATCGTAAACTGCTCTGGATGTCCAAACGCCGCAAACAACCAACGCTCCCGCAAACCGCAACTCGAGCGCGCTCGCTCAAACCCTGGCTTTTCGCCGCGATCCTGATCGCCGCCACCTGGCTCGTCTACCGTCCCGCCGCCTCGGGCGCCTTCCTCTGGGACGACAACGACTACGTCTCCGACAACCCGGCGCTCCGCAGCTCCGACGGCCTTGCAGACATCTGGTTCCACCCCACCGCCTCGCCGCAATACTATCCCGTGGTCTTCACCACCTTCTGGGTCGAGTACGCCCTCTGGGGCGACAATCCCCACGGCTACCACGAGATCAACATCCTCCTGCACGCCCTTTCCGCCATCCTCCTGTGGCGGATCTTCCGCCGCCTGCGCGTCCCGGGCGCCCCCTTCGCCGCCGCGATCTTCGCGGTCCACCCGGTGATGGTCGAATCCGTCGCCTGGATCACCGAGCGCAAGAACACGCTCTCGCTGCTCTTCTATCTCGCCTCCCTATACGCCTATCTGCGCTTCGCGCAAAGTGACGCCCCATCTCCCGCTCCCGGCACTCCGTTGGAGGGCAAGGGTGAGGATCTTCCACCTCCGCAGGATCCGTGGCCCTGGTACGGCGCCTCCCTACTCCTCTTCCTCTTCGCCCTGGGGAGCAAAACCGTCACCGCCAGCCTCCCCGCCGCGATCCTCCTGATCTTCTGGTGGAAGCGCCGCCTGACCACCCGCCACGCGGCCCTGCTGCTTCCCTTCTTCGCCGTCGGCATCGCCGCGGGCCTCTTCACCAGTCACCTCGAACGCGCCCACGTCGGCGCGTCCGGACCGGAGTGGAATTACACGCTCCCTCAGCGCCTCCTGATCGCCGGCCATGCCGTCTGGTTCTACGTCGCCAAACTCCTGGTCCCCTGGAAGCTCGCGTTCGTCTACCCCAAGTGGCCCGTCGATTCACACGCCGCATGGCCATGGCTCTTCCCGATTGGCGTCGTCGCGGTCATCGCCGTCCTCTTCGCCCTTCGCAACCGCATTGGCCGCGGCCCGCTGGTCGCCGTCCTCTTCTTTGTCGGCACCCTCGTTCCGGCGCTGGGATTCGTCAACGTTTACCCGATGCGCTACACGTTCGTCGCCGACCATTACCAGTATCACGCGAGCATCGGCCTGATCGTCCTCTTCGCCGCCTGCCTTGCGGTGCTGGTCCGCCGGGAAGTTGCCCGTACTGCAATCGCGTCCGCCATCGTTCTGGTACTATTCATCGTAACCGTCGTCCAATCCGGTATTTACAAAGATCAGGAAACCCTCTGGACCGACACGCTGAAGAAAAACCCCAACTCTTGGATGGTCTGGACGAATCTGGGGCACATCGCCGAGCGGCAGAACCCACCGGACCGGGTCAGCGCGGCAGCCCGTTACCGCCGGGCGTTAGAACTGGCGCCCAACGTCGCCCAAACTCACTACAACGTGGGCCTGGTCCACCTCAACCAGGGCGACATCGCCGGCGCCGCCCGGGAGCTCGAGAAGGCCATCGAGATCGAACCCCGCTACGCCGACGCCTACGAAATGCTCGGCGTGACCCTCATGGCCGAGAAAAAGTACGACCAGGCTATCGCGCAATTCCACAAGACCCTGGAACTCGAGCCCCGCCACGCCAAGGCCCGCTTTGACCTGGGCCTGGCCCTGCGCGACCAGGACCGCCTCGACGATGCCGCCCGGCAGTTTCAGGCCGTCCTCAAGCTCAACCCCAACGACCTGGCCGCCCTCCGCGAGCTCGCCAACTGCCGGATCAAGCAAGGTCGCTTCGCGGAGGCGGCCGATGCGCTGGGCCGGCTGGTCGAGCTCCGGCCCGACAACGCCGATGGACAGTTCGACCTGGGTGCGGCGTTGCTCAAGCTGGGCCGTCAAGAAGAAGCGCAGGATCACCTGCTGAAGGCCTTTGCGCTCAAGCCGGAGTTGCGGCGACGGTTGCCGCATCCGTGACTTGCGCGCAACCGGATTGAATCAGGCTACTCGCCGCGCAACCTCGACAACGCGCCCATCGGCACCGTCACGGGCCCCAGGCTCGCGTCGTCGACCTGCAACTCCTGTCCGTCGCGCGCGGGTCGCAGGCCTCGCGCCCGGTAAAGCGAGCCGTCCGTCGTCGCGATCGTGTAGGGCGCGCGCTCGGCGCTGATGTCGTGCAGGAGGACGGCCGTCACGTCGTCGGCCAGCGGGACGCGCCGCAGGCCGAACAGAACGCTGCTGACCGACACGCTCCCCTCCTTGAGGCTGCGGACGTCCCCTTCGAGGAAATCCCCGGTGCTCATCAGCACGCCGCTGCGCCCGGGGGAGAGTTTGGCGGCCTGGTCCGCCAGCAGCGGCTTGAACAGGATGCGGGCCACGTCGTTGAGCGGGATCGATGCCGGCGCGTGGTTGCGGGTAAAGCGGACCAGGTTCTCGTCGATCGCGTAGACGTCGGCCGCCACGAACGTCCCGCCGCGCGTGACGAAGCCCTTGACGCTGGATTCCAGCGGCGGCGAGCCGGGGATCAACCGGACGTGGTCGAACGTCGCCGACGCCGGTCGGCCAGGCGTGGAGCAGAACGCGACCAGTCCCGCGAAGACCTGCGGCGAGGACGATTCGAACCGCTCGCTGGCGAACAGATCCCAGTCCTTGCCGTCGGCCGAGGTGTAGGCGTAAACGCGCTGGCCGTATCGCGCCAGCTTGAACCAGACCGGCAGCTTCGACGGCTTCTCCGATACGACCGGGTTCATCCAGTGATCCTGCCGGCGGGCAAACGACGCCACGGGCTCTTCGCCCGGCTGGCCGTAAAGCATCGAGAACTGCTTGCACCGGTTTTTCAGGTTCTCGCGGATCGTGACGCCCCCCATCGCCCCGGCGACGCCGTCGTCGGGACCCGGCAATACGCCGGTCACGCGGGCGACGATCTGCCCATCCCCCGTGAGCGGCTGGATGACGAATTGTCCCGCGTCGTGATCACTTTCGGCGACGAGCGTGCCGACGGCGTTGTCGATCTTGAACGCGTCGCCGTTCTGGCTGGCCGTGCCCGGCGTGCGCAAATCGTTGTTGGCGATGAAGAAGTCGCCCCAGGGCGCCTTGATCGATCCGTCCCCCTTGCCGGTGATGGTCAGGGTCGCGAAGTCCGACAGCGCGGTCACGCCTGCGGCGTCCGTGAGCTTGGCGCGAACCTTGTAAACCCCGGGCGCCGGCTTGTTCAGGAGGTAGCGGTAGGGCTGGGACTCGAATTCCGCCCAGGCCGAATTGACGCCTCCGAAGAACTGGAACCGCGTGACCCGGCCGTTGGGGCTCAATCCCGCCCCCAGCAGCGCCACCTGCTGCGGCGCGGCGACAAATGCGTCGCTGGCGGGGTAAACCATGCCGATGACGGGCCGCGACAGCTTCTCGTCGGGCGCGACCGTAAACGCCTCCGGCGGGATCGTCTCCCGCGGCTGCGACTTGCTGCTCCACCGCACCCGGCAGAGCATGAAGCCATTGGGACTGGTGTACTCCACCTTGAACGGCACGCGCTTGCCGCCCACGAGCGCGATCCGCTCGCTGCTGTACTCGCCCCCCTCGCCGCGCCACTGGTCGATGATCAGCTTGCCGTCCACCCACAGCCGCACGCGGCGGTGAACCTCCACCTGGAACTGATACTCCTCGCTGAACCGCGGCTCGATCATGCCCGTCCAGCGGATCGAGCCCTCGGGGCTCATGGCCGGGTCGGGCGGATTGTCCGGGTGGAAGTGAAAGTCGATGTTGGGGTCGAAGCGGATGAAGTTGAGGTGATCGAGCTCGCGATCGGCGAAGTACTCGCCCTTGAGGCCGGTGCGGTCGGGCGCGAGCACCCGCTCGAACGCCGGGCCGTCATCAGTGCTGGGCGTCTGGATGCGGATCGCCTGCGTGGTCGCCGCGGGC
>DATBFY010000210.1:0-14356 GCA_036558265.1 Tepidisphaeraceae bacterium
GCTTGAGGAACGAATCGCTGGTGCGGAACTTGCAGCGCTGGAACGTGACCGTCCCAAACGCGCCCTCGCGCAGGCAGACCAATTGATGTTGCGCGTCCTCGAACGCGGTATCGCTCGCCACGAACGAGCCGACGATCGCCCCCTGGGCTTCGGCGGCGACGGCCTTGCCGTTGGTCCCCGCCCAGATGTTGGAAAACACGCAGTTGGAGAGCGTGACCGAACCGATCTTGCCGGTCAACGTCAGCGCCGCCAGATCCGTGATTCCCGAAACGTAAACCCGCTTGAGATAATAGTCCTCGTTCTGATCCAGCACTAACGGCTGGGTCAGCGTGCGGTCTTTGATGGTGATGGTGGCGGCGGCGGGAAGGGCGCCGATGAACAAAGTGGCAATTAGGAGCGCGACGGCGACCGGGAAACGCGGACGACGCATGGATATCCTCCCTGATCACGCAGCGGAACGATGCGAGGACTTTAGCAGGCTAGTGATTACAAAGCTACTTCAAAACGCCATGGGTATAGTCGAACGAAAGCGACAGGTTATGACCAGTGCCCTATTCGGGCAAGGTGAAACTTCGGATCGTGGCCTCATGTTACCCGTCCGTTACGTTGCGCCGGCGGCGGGGGGAAGGATCGGGAAATCTCTGTGACCGCGAACGCCTCTGAGTCCCACGAGACGCCCGCCGGATCGTCCGATGTCGCGCCCAAACCGCCGCGCCGCCGCCGCCGCACGCTGCTCTGGGCACTGTGGATCTTCGCAGGCGCCCTTGGCTTGCTCTACGTCTTCGGGCCCATTCTCGCCGCGCCGTTCCTGCGCGAGCGCCTGCAGCGGATGGTCTCGGTGCACCTGCACGCGCGCCTGGCCATGGGCGGGCTTTCCTACCACTTTCCGTACGGGCTGACCGTGCGCGACGCCGCCCTGGTCGCCACGGACGAGAACGGCCGTGACGTGGACCTGGTTCGCGTCAAGCGGTTGGACCTGGCGCTCGCGGAGCTGCCGCGCCACGATCGCCCCCTCATCCTCGAGCGGATCATCGTGCACGAGCCCTCGGTCCACCTGGTCATGAACGATCGCGGCATGGTCGGCGGCAAGGGGCTGGTCAAGAGCCGCGATGAGATCCTCCGCGAAGAAGGCACCCTCCCGGAGGAAAGCAAGCACAAGCCCTCGGACTACTTCCGCCTGCGCCGCTTCGAGATTCACGACGGCCAGGTCGTCTACGAGGATCGCCGGCCGCACGGCGACACTCGCCTGCCGTGGCTGGTCTGGAAGAACCTGGGCGCCCAGGTCGACATCGAGCCCTCCTCGGGTTCGCTCTACACGTGGAAACTCTCGGCCGACAACGCGCCGCTCGCGGTCGCCAACGCCAAGGGCAAGGTTGACGTCGATTCGGCCGACCTGGACGTCGAACAGTTTGTGATGACGCTTGGCGTTGAGCGCGGCAAGCCGCAGTCGCAGTTGCCGCCTGGGCTGCAGGACCTCTTGCGGCGATACGAGGTCGCCGGCAACCTGACCCTCACCGCCAACGCGCACCTGCCGTTGACGGAGATCCGCGGCAGTCGCTACCAGGCGGTGCTGGACCTGCCCGCCGCCACGGCGCGCGTCTCCGCGCGTACCGATCGCGCGGACCGCCTGGCGTTGAAGCTGCGCGTCGCCAGCGAAGATCAGGACGCAGCCACCCGCGAAGTTCGCCGGCCCGTCACGCTGACCGAATTGCCGGTCGTCACCAGCCAGCCGGCGTCGCGCCCGGCAGCGCCACCGCCGCATCCGGCGACAACCCGCGGCGTACATCCGCCGCCCACGGTCGTGACGATCGACCTGCTCGATGTCGGGACCGGCGACACGGTCCTCCACGTCGAGAAAGGCCAGGCGATCATCGATCCTGCCACCGAACAGTGGCGTGTGAAGGACCTCCTCTGCCACCTGGAGATCGGCCGGGATCGCTCGGGTTTGCCGACACGGCTCGAGCGGGCGCTCGACAAGCTCGACCTGAGCGGGACGATGCGCCTGACCGCCACCGCCGCCGGGCCGCTGCGGCCCATCCCGGACAAGCGCGTGATGGACCAGGTCGAGTACCAGGTCGTCGCCTACCCGCGCGACGTGGCGGTCAGGCCGCCCAGGTGGGAGAAACCGCTTACGAACGTGTCGGGCACCGTGCGCGCCAACGCCCAGGCCGTCACCTTCGAGAACGTCGAGGGGCGATATCAGGGCGACCGTTACTTCGTCACCAGCGCCCGCATGCCGCTGGACGGGATCGAGCGCGAGGTGCGCGTCGAGGAGATCGTCGGCAGCGCACAGCTCACCGGAAAGGTCGAGGATTATCCCAAGCCGTTTGAGTTCGTCGCCCGGCAGTTGCGGCCGTCGGGCACCTGGTATGCGATGGGGTGGTTTGCGCGCAAGCCTCACCTGCCGCCCGGCACGAAGCCCGAGTTCCGCTTCGACCTGCGCAGCGACGACGCCGGCGCCGCGATCGGCCCGCACCGCATCCCGCTGACGAACGCGAAAGTGCAGATCGTCGCCGAGCCGAACCTGGTCCAGATTCAGCGGATCGACGCCCGCTCGCTGGGCGGCACGGTCACGGTCGAAGGGAACGTCAACCCCGGCAAGGGGCCCGCCCTCAAGTACCAGGGCAGCGGCTGGGTGCGCGACATTGACGTCAAAGCCCTGGCGACGCTCCTGGCCAAAGACGGCAAGGAGCCCAAGCGCCTCTCGGGCAAGGGGAACCTTAACGCCCGCGTCTGGGGAAGCGGCCCGGACGCTGCTCATGCCGCGCTCGAGAAGCTCGAGGCCACCGGCCGCTTTGAGATCCTCCAGGGCGACTTCCTCGAGTTCTCCGCCGTGAAAGCGATCTCCGACCACGCGAGGCTCGCCGACGACCCGACCACTGCCGGCCAGGCCGCCGGCGTGTTCGACGTGAAGGACGGCGTGATCGACTTCCAGCACATCGCGATCAGCGCGCCGCTGTTGGGCATCCAGGGTTCTGGCCACGCGGGCCTGATCGACCGCCACCTCGACTTCAACGTCGTCGCCGCTCCCCTGGCCGACTGGAAAGACCAGATGAAGCGCACGAAGATCCCGGTCGTCAGCGACGTCGCCGGCGAGGTGCTGGGGGGCCTGCAGAATATGCTCAACACCGCCAGCAAGACCCTGCTCTACGAGTTCCACGTGACCGGCGTCACGGGCAAACCCAAGGTCGAACCCGTCCCCGCCCCCGTCCTCACCGAAGGCATCGCGCGCCTCTTCAACACCATGCTCAAGGGCGAGCGGTTGTCGGACGCGGTGAATGGGCAGGAGAAGAAAAATTAGAATCGCTGCGGTAGAATCTTGGGTGAGGTAAGGATGACGGTTGCAACCATTCCACATGTGGTGATTGATGAAAAGGGCATTGCCCGCGTCGCGGGCAGCCGAATTCGAGTCATCGATCTTGCAATGGAGCGCACCGGCTGGGGAATGTCGCCCGAACAGATCCACGAGTCACATCCTCACCTGACGCTCGCGCAGATCTATGCCGCCTTGGCGTATTACTTTGACCATAAGGCGGAACTCGATGCCAAGATAGAGGCGGGCCGGCAATTCGCCGAGGAGTTGCGACGAGAAGCCGGTGAACCCGACTTGGTCAAGCGTCTGCGCGCGCAGGGGAAACTGCCTTGAGCGTCGAGTATTATTTCGATGAGAACGTGCCGCGTGCAATCGCCGAAGGACTGCGGCTCAAGGGCATCGACGTTCTTACCGTGCAGGAGGATGGTTTCGACCAACGCGACGATCCGGTCGTGCTCGACCGCGCCACTGAATTGGGGAGAGTCGTATTCACCTTTGACGATGACTTTCTGCGTGAAGCGACGGCACGATCGACGGCCGGTAGTCCGTTCGCGACGGTGATCTACGCTCCGCAGCTTCGAATGTCGATCGGTCGCTGCATCGACGACCTGGAACTCTTCGCCGGGGCCGTCCAGGAAGACGAAATCCGCAGTCGCGTTTATCAATTGCCCCTGCATTGATCCCCTCACCCCGCCACGATCAGCCGCTCGATCATCTTGTCCGTGCAGAGCGTCGTCCGATTGCCGGCAGCGTCCAGGTGGTAAACGGCGCGGCCGTTCGTGTAGACCAGCGAGCCGTCCGGCGCCAGGTCGAAGCAGACGGCGCCGCTCGCGAGCACGTCCTCATCGCCGTTGGGCCGGCGGCGGATCAGCTTCCACGAGTCAGGCACCAGCGACGCCTCGGGGCCCTTGCGCTCGGCCTTTTTGAGCTGCTTCTCCGCGTCGATCCACTTCCCCCAGAACTGCAAATACCGTGTGCTCGGCCCCTCGCGCTTGGGCCCGCCCGCGGTGATCAGCGGCTGGTTCGAGAACATCACCGAGAAGAAGTTCAAGAAGCCGACGATCGCGCTCGCCAGGCGCACCGGGAAGAGCAGCGCGTCCATGGCGAATTTCAGCGGTGACGGGCTCTCATGCCCGTGCGGCTGCCAGGGGCGCTGGATGAAGTAAAGCGTCCCGTCCGCCGCCAGTCGCGGGATCAGGAAGTCCGTATGCTCGTCCTCGAGCAGCGTGGTGAACTCGTCCCTCTCCAGGTCGAGCCGCTGAATCGCGTACGGCCCGAGCGCGATCGTGTGGCCGGCCTGGTTTCGGCCGATGCCCGCCGACTGGAAGACGATCGTCCGCGCCGCCCCCGGCACCCACGCCGGCGCCTCGTCCACGCTGTCGCCCTCGGTCACGTCGCGCAGGCCCTTGCCGTTGGGGGGCATGAGCGCGATGTTGGCCGTGCCGTCGTCGTAGCGGTTGGAGAGCGCGATCAGGTCCTCGCTCGGATGGCGCGCCAGGTCCCGCGCGCGAAACTGCTGGCGGTGAAACAGCCGCCGCTCTTCGCCGGCATTGGCGTCATAGACGAACAACCCGCCGACCGATTCGGTTTCCAGCGCGTACAGCAACTCGTGGGGCGCGCAGCCGCGCGACAGGCCGGTGATCAGGATCTTGCGCGCGTCCTCCTGCTGGGCGTTCATCCCCGCCAAGAGCAGCGGGCCGCGCGAGGACGACATCCACCCCGCGCTGCTCGACTTCCACTCGTTGCGCTGCCGGTCGCGATTCGCCCGGTCGATCATCTCCTGCGCGAACGTGGACTGCACGAGCTTGGCCGCCGGCGCGTCGGGCGTCTTGAAGAAGAGCTTGGCGTCGGAGAGGTAAGCGATGGTCGGCATGAGAGAGACGTCAGAAGCGAGAAGCGAGAAGGAAATCAGGACTCGAGCCACGCCGCCAGCAGGTCGATCGCCGCCTGCAGGTCGCGCTTGTGGATGCACTCGGTCACCGTGTGGATGTAGCGGGTCGGAACCGAGAGCGTCATGGTCTTGATGCCGGCGCGGCTGCGCTGCATCGGGCCGGCGTCGGTGCCGCCCCGCGGCAGGATGCTGAGCTGAAAGGGGATGTCGCGCTTCTTCGCCACGGCCTCGAACGAATCGATCAGCTCCCGGTTGCTGATCGTCAGCGAGTCCATGATCGTCAGCGCCGCCCCGTCGCCCTGCTTGGTCACCCGCTCCTCCTCGGGCACGCCGGGCGTATCGCAGCAGAGGGTCGTGTCGATCGCGATCGCGATGTCCGGCTCGTGCGCGTACGCCGCCGGCCCCGCCCCGCGGCAGCCGACCTCCTCCTGCACGGTTGCCGCCAGGATCACCTCGTACTTCGGGTTCTGCGCCTTGCGCACCGCCTCGATCGCGACGAACGCCGCCACGCGATTGTCCATGCACTTGCCGCTGACGCACTGGCCGATCTCCGAGAACTCCTGGATCAGCGTGACCGGGTCGCCGATGCGGACTTTGTTCTTGGCTTCCTCGGGCGGCAGGCACAGGTCCACGAAGAATTCGCCCACCTCGGGGATCTTCTTCTTGTCCTCCTCCTTGGCGATGTGAATCGGCCGCCCGCCCGGGTTCATCAACCCCACCAGGTCCTCGCCCGACGACGACTGCACGCGCACGCGGCGCGCGAGCAGGTTCCGCGTATCGAACCCGCCGGCGTTGTTCAGCCGCAACAGGCCCGTCTTCTCCTCCACATGCTTGACGTAGAACCCGATCTCGTCGATGTGGCAGGCGATCAGCACCTTCTTCGCGCCTTGCGCCCTCGACCGCTTGACCGCGATCAACGATCCCATCGCGTCGGTCGAGATGTCGTCGAACAGGCCCTTGGCTTCGCGTTCAAGGATCGCGCGGACGCGCTCCTCGCGACCGGGAACGCCGGGGGCCTCCGAAAGCTGCTTGAGGAGGGGGAGGTTCATGGCAACGCAGGATAACGCCGCCCGCGACCATTGCCAGTCACCGGCGCCCGTCGCTCCGACATCCGTTGACACTCCTTGCCAATACCTCGCCGCCAGGGCTTGCCTTTAGCGGAAACCTCAAACCAAACGCACAACGATCGAACCGCGCCAAGCCACAGGCGCATCCATCGCTCCTTGCGAGCGCATTCCCGCGCACATCACTCAATGACGTCCGATCTCTTCACACGCTTCGTGCTAAACGCAGGGGCAGCGCTCGCCACTGCCGTCGTCGCCGCCACCACCGCCTTTGGCTTCACCGCATTCGACGACGCCGCTCGCGTCACCGCGAACTTAGGCGCCTGCGCCGCCTTCACCGCCGACTGCGGCTTCGCCACCGGCTTGGGCTGCGGCTTCGCCACCGGCTTGGTCGCCGGCTTCGTCACCGCCGGCACCACCGATTTCGCCAGCGACACCGGCGCCGACACACCCACCTGCACGGGCGCCGGCGCCGCAGGCGGCTGCGGCGGCAGCGAGTTCCCCATGCTCAGCTCCAGGATCTGGTAATCCCGGATATCGACCACGCGATCGCCGTTCAGATCGCCCTGTGCCGGCGTCGCGTTGGTGCGGCCCATGTTCGCAAAGAGGGTGCTGAAGTCGCCGATATCGACCTTGCCGTCGCCGCTGACGTCCCCGGCGAGCTGCGCGAAGTTCAGCACGTAGTCCGTGCCAACCCCGCCGCCGCTGCCCGCGCCCAGTGCGTTGCCGCCCTGGTCGTGAACGTT
The DNA here is from genome assembly GCA_036558265.1 of Tepidisphaeraceae bacterium. Taxonomy (GTDB): domain Bacteria; phylum Planctomycetota; class Phycisphaerae; order Tepidisphaerales; family Tepidisphaeraceae; genus RYN-433. Next base: position 7,015 of record DATBFY010000210.1, read on the forward strand.
CGCGGCCTGCAGCGTCGCCCGATAGATGCCGTCGGGCAACAGCGCCGCGCCGTTGTACGTGAACGTCGCGCGGAACGTCGCCGGGTCGTAAGCCAGCGCGACCTGTCCCGCCGGGATCGTCTGGCCGGTCGTGAGGTTCTCCAGGACCAGCGCGGCCGCTCCGCCCGCGATCGTCACGTCCTCGCTGAACTGCACCACCACGCGATTGGGCGACGCGAACGACGCCGACGTGACGCTCGGCGGCGCCGCGTCGATCGCGCTGATCACCGCCGTGTCGGTGTAGACGTGGTCGTTGTCGTCGTGGTCGGTCACGGTGAACGTCACCGTATACGTCCCGGGCTTGCTGGGCGTGAACGAGAAGTCCTGCGTCGTCGCGCCCGGCACCGCCTGCCCGTTGTCGCTGACCACGCTCCAGGAGAAGGCGAAGTTCGACCCGTCGTTCGGGTTCGGATCGGTCACGATGCCGGGGAGGTTCAGGAGCTGACCAACCGGAACGATCTGGTCCGGCCCGGCGTTGGCGACCATGACGCCGCCGAAATCCACGCCCGCGGCGGTTTGCCCGCCGGTGAGCGTGAACGTCGTCGGCCCGCCCGCGCTCACCTTCACGTCGTCCACGTACCATCCCTCGGCGTTGTTGAGCGCGTCGGAGGCGAAGCGGAACTGCACCTGGATCTGCTGCCCCAGGAACGCCGACAGGTCCAGCGACACCGGGTTAAACACGCCCGTCGAATCCGCCAGCCCGCCCAGCGTCGAATTGTCGGCCAGCGGCGTGAAGATCCCGTTGGACAGCACGCCCACGCTCGCCAGGTCGATCGACTGCGCCGTCACCGTCACGTCGTCCACGTACCAGCCTTCGGCCACGCGTCCGTCCGAGTCCGCCGCGAAGGCGAACTCGAGCTGGATCTGCTGCCCGGCAAAGCTCGACAGGTCGAGCGTCAACTGTGTGAATGCCGCCGTGTTCACCAGGTTCCCGCGCGTGCCGTTGCGGGCGATCACCGTCCGGTTCGCCCCGGAGATCACCGTGATCGCCGCGCCGTCCACCGTCTGCCCGAGGATGCCCGACGCCGCCGCCAGGAAATAATTCAGCCTCAGCGTCACCGGGCCGGTGAGTCCTGTCAGGTCGATGATCGGCGAGGTGATCGCGCCCGTCGAGCCGTTCGCGTAGGTGCCGGTCGCGTCGCTGCCGAAATACATGCTGAAGTTGCCCGAGTGCCCCCCCGACGTGCCGCGCCGCGTCGAGAGGTGCCACAGGCCGTCGCCCTTGTATCCGTCGGCGCTGCCGACGGTCGGCGTTCCGTTGGTGAAATCCGCCTGCGACAGCGTCAGGTTCGATCGCGTCGTGGTCAGCAACTGGTTGAAGTCAAGCCGCACCGGCACCGCCAGCGCCGTCAGGTCGATCAAGGGCGAGGTCAGCGTCCCGGTCGAGCTGTTCGCGTACGTCCCGGTCGCCTCCGAGCCGAAGTAGAAGCTCTGACCCGCGGAATGACCCGCGTCGGCGCTGTGGCGGCTGGTCACGTGCCACGGATCCGCCGCGCCCGACGTCGCGAAGCCCTGCACCGCGCCGCCCGTGAAGTTGGCGTTGAAGAACGTCCGCGGCGCCGTCGGCGTCCACGCCGACTTGAGCACCTCCGCCACGTTGTACGTCCCCGGGGCAAGGCCGCTGAACGCGTAGTTCCCGTCGGCGTCGGTGACCGCCGTCCGCTCGCCCGCGTCCAGCACGCCGTCCGCGTCGGTGTCCAGGAAGAACGTCCAGTTGGCGATCCCCGCGTCCTCCGGGTCGCGGATGCCGTTGCGGTTCACGTCGCCGTACTTGGCGCCGCTGATCGTCGCCAGCCCCACGCTCACGTCGAACGTCCGCGTCGTGCTGCGGCCACGCCAGTCCTGCGCGCCGCTCGCCCCGTCCACCGCCGTCACCGTGATCGTCGCCACGCCGGTGAACGTCGAGCCGGCCGGCGGCGGCGTCACCACCAGCTGGTTCCCCGACAACTGAACCGTCACGTTCGGGTTGTTGCTGCTCGCCCCGGTGAAGAAGATTCCGTCCCCCGCATCCGGGTCCGAGCCCGTCAGGTTGATGACGATCGGCGTGCCGACCACCGTCGAGCGCGCCCCGATCGGTGCGATCACCGGCGCCTGGTCCGCGTCGAACCCCAGGTCCGCCACCTTCGACGTCAGCGTCGGGATCGACGTCGTGAATGACGGGTTGTCCAGCGGGTTGCGGTTCAGCGTCAGCGACTTGAGCTTCGCCAGCGTCGTCAGCGGCGTCAGCCCGCCGGTGATCTGGTCGCCGTTCAGGTAAAGCCGCTCGAGGTTGGTCATCGAGCCGAAGTTCGCCGCGTTGCTGATCCGGTCGTTCGCCAGGCTCAGCGACTTCAGGCCCGCGATCGTCCCCAGCGGTGACGCGTCGGCGATCCGCGGCCCCTTGAACAGCGTCGCCGCGCCCGCGGCGATGCCGCCGGCCTGCTCGGCCGGCGCGCCCACGAGGATGTCCCCGCCGCCGTCCACCACCGCCACCGACGCGCCGAACTGATCCACGATGTTGACCACCGGGTTGGTAAGGGTCTGCACCGCGGCGCCCGTGGTGGCGTCCATCACGTAGACCGCGCCCGGCTTGGTCAGGCCCGACGGTGGCGCACCCACGACCAGCAGGCTGTCGTTGAACGTCGCCAGCGACGTGCCGAACCGGTCGGGCGTGCCGCCCGTGCCCGGGTTGTCGATCGTCCGCACCGCCGCGCCGCTCTGCCCGTTAAAGAGGTACACGGCGCCGACGCCCGCCTTGTTTCGCGGGGCGCCGATGGCCACGTTGTCGCCCACCGCCGCGATCGACGAGCCGAACCCGCTCGACGCGGTGTTCTCCGGGTTGGCGATCGCGGTCCACGCGCCGGTCTGCAGGTTCAGGATGTACGCCGCCCCCACGTCCGCGGTCGCGCCCACGTCCCGGCCCGGCGCCCCCACGTACAGGTGGTTCGCGTCTGCCGCGATCGCCGCGCCGAACTGTTGCGTCGGATCCGAAACCGGGTCGAGGTAAACCGCGATGTGATCCCCCGTCGCCGGGTTCACGCGCATCACGAAATCCCGCCCCGGCGCGCTGATCAGCACCTCCTGGCCGACCGTGGTCATCGCCGCGCCCCACTGCGCCCCGCCCATGGGGTTCCCCGGTACCATCGCGCTGACCAGGTTGCCCGTCGTCGCGTCGTAAACGTAGACCACGCCCGTGCTGTTGAACACGCTGAACGGCGCGCTGACCAGCAGAAGGTTGCCCACCGCCGCGATCGCGCTGCCGAACCGCGAGCCCGGCGCGCCATTGGTCAGCGTTCGCACCGGCTGGCCCGTCACGCCGTCGTACAGGTAAACGGCGCCGGCGTCCGTGCCCGCGGTGTCGTCGAACGGATCCGCCACCACGAGGAAGCGCCCGACGCTCCCCACCACGCGTCCCGCCTGGTCACCCAACGCCGGTGTCGGGTTCGTGAACGTCCCCAGGAGATCCGACCCGCGGATCGGGCCCGCCGTCGGCACGATCGGGCTCACCGGACCGTCCGCGCTGAGCAACGTCAGGTTCACCAGCGCCGCCAGTGCCCCCGCGACGCGCAGCGTGTTCCCGTCCAGGATCAATTGCCGCAGGCTCACGAGCGCCGCCACCGCGGGCAGCGCGCTGTCCGACAGCCGATTGAACCCCAGGTCCAGGTTCCGCAGCCGCGAGAGCCCCACCAGGCCGTGCGGGACATTGCTCGCGTCGATGTACGAGAGGCGCGAGATGTTGTTCCGCGCCAGGTTCAACGTCTCGAGGTTCGCCAGCAGCTCCAGGCCCGACAGGTCGGTGATGCCGCGACCCGAGGCGTCCAGCTCGCGGATCTGCGCCAGTTGGCTCGCCAGCAGGGGCCGCGTGAGCCCCGTGCCCGCGGGCGTATGTCCGATGCCCAGCGCGTCGGCGATCGCCGAGCGCAGCCCCGCGTCCGGGATCGTCACCACCGGGTCGGCGTCCGGCACCGCGATGTTGCTGGACTGCGTGGCGTTGGGCGTCTGCCTTAGCTCCCCGGTCTGCTGGTCGATTCCCTCCACGTCGTCGCCGACGAAGCTGTCGGTGCCGCTGTTCCCGAAGAGTCGATCGATGCCGCCGTTGCCGGTCACCGTGTCGTCGCCGTCGCCGCCCGAGACCTGGTCGCGGTCGGCGTCGGCGTGGGTCGCGCCGGCGGTCGGGACGACCATCTCGATCGTGAACCCGATCGCCGACGGCGCCGCCCCGAACGGGTCGTACACCCGCAGCAGGAACGTGCCCGCGTTGAACGGCCGCAGCGAGATCACCGACAGCCCGCGCGCCAGCACCGTGCCGTCGGGGGCGAGCAGGTCCCCCACCACGCCGTGCTGCCGCGCCGTCGTCACCAGCAGCGCCGTCTGACGCGCGGTGTTCGCCGTCCGCTGCACGTCCAGCGACACCTGCGTGCTGGAGGCGACCAGCCGCAGCATGATGTGCGTCTTGCCCGCCGCCAGCGCCGCCCGGATCGCCGCCGTGATGTCGATGCTGATCACGCCCGAACTCGCGTCGGTGGCCCCGAACGGTCGCTCGCCCGCCAGCGTCGCCGCTGCCGAGCCGTCGGTCGGGCTGACCACCCCGTTCCCCTTCACCTGCCCCACGAACACGCTCAGCTTCTGCCCCGCCACGATCGTCGCGTTCGCGTAGTCGAGCTGGAGCTGAACCTGCTCGATGAAGTTGGTCTGATCGACGTACGCCAGGTACGGCGAGAGGTCGAACTCGAAAATCCCCACGCCGCCGGTCGCCCCGCCCACGCGCAACGTCGCGCCGTCCGCCTGGAGCGTAAAGCCGGTGCCGGGGCTCACCGGGGTGAGCCCGCCGTCGCTGCCGTGCAGCGCCTTGGTCGCCCGCTCCTTCGCCGCAGGCGTCAGCCGGATCACGCTGTCGGCCTGGCCGTCGCCCTCGGTCGTGAAGGTGTACCAGCGCTCGGTCTGCCCGGCGTTGAGGGTGAACGTGGACGCGGGATTGTTGAAGACGATCGATTGCCCGCCGCCCTGCCCGACGAGGAAGTCGCCGTCGCCGGTCACGGTCTGGTTCGTGAGCGTCACGACCGTCACGCCCGCGGGCGCGGTCGGCTGCACCACGCCGTCGTACACGACGTAGATCTTCCCCCCGCCCGCGGTCAGCGTCGGCGAGATCACGTCCGCGCCCGGTGCGCCGATCACGAGGTCCGACGTATGATCGCGGTTCAGGTCGATCGGCCCGGTCGGCGAGAGCACGCCGAACTGGTCGAACTCGCCCTCACCCGCGATTACCCGATCCGCGTTCGCCAGCGACAACCCGTTGGGCCGGTCCGCGATCGAGAAGAAGACGTAAACCTGCCCGCGCTGCTGCACGTCCAGGATCACGTCCTGGCTGTCGCGCACGGTCCGCTTGGGCTCGCCCACCGCCAGGTCCAGCTTGCCGTCGCCGTTGAAGTCGCCCGTCGTCGCCCACATCGTCCCCTCGAGGAACACCGAGCTTTGCAGCGCCGCCTCGATCTTGCCGATGCTCACGTCGCCGGTCTTGCGCGACAGGAACTGGTCCGCCGTGTCCGCCGATGCCAGCGGGCCCGCGAATTGCGGTTTGCCGTAATAGAACAGCAGGCTCGCAGGCGCCTGCGACCCGCCCTCGCGCGAACGACCGACCGCGAAGTCCGCGTAGCCGTCCGCGTTCATGTCCCCAGCCGCCACCACGTTCTCGCCGAAGTAGACACCTTGGTAGATCCGGTCCGCCTGGTCCAGCGTGTATTCGTTGGGCGTGCCGACGGGCGGCAGCTTGTAGTCCGGGCGGCCCAGGAACACGTACGCCCGGCCGATCGGCGGCGCGCCGTGCTCGTCGATCGCGAAACCCTTGTCCGCCAGCACGATGTCGTCCAGCCCGTCGCCGTTGATGTCCCCCACCACCATCGACGACAAGTCCTGCTGCGAGCTGCCCGTCCATCCCACCGAACGCTGGCCGAAGAACTGCAACTGCACCTGGTCCCGCGCCGTCTGGTCGCGCTGGAGCGTGAACAGCGGCCCGGCCTCGCCCGCCGCCCCCAGGTTCAGGTTGTGGTCGCCGAGCAGGAACTCGTTCATCAGCGTCTGGCCCGAGATCACGTAACCGATCTTTTCGCCCGCGGAGCGCGCGGTGATCAGCAGATCCTCGAACTTGTCCCCGTTGAAGTTCAGCGCGCTGACCGTGAACGTCCGGTTGTTAAACGGCGCGGTCAGCCCGTCGAAGTTGAACCCGTTCGCGAACGTGACCTTCACGTCCGCGTTCGCCAGCGTCGGCCGGTGCGGCAGCGTCGGGCCGCCGAAGAACACGCCGATGCTCAGGTCGTACAGCGTGTCCACCCGCTGGCTCGTCCGCACGATGATCAGGTCGTTGATCCCGTCACCGTTGATGTCCCCCATGCTCTGGGCCAGCGTGATCGGATCGGTGGAGCGATCGAAGATGATGTTGGCGCGGCTGGCCACGTCCAGTCGCCCGGAAATCTTCGCCGGGCCGAAGATTATGTAACTGTGCTTGGTCCCCTCGACGATCAGGTCGTCCACCCCGTCGCCATTGAGATCCCCCGCCGACCGCGCGCTCGACAAGTGCTCGCCCACCTGCGACCCGTGTACCTCCACCGCATCTCCCACGTCCGGGTTGGGGCCGCTGGTCGCCAGGTTGAGTCCCGGCGGGTCTGCCGGTGGCGGCCCCGCGCTCGGATCCGCCAGCGGGAACTGGAACCCCTCGGGCGGCAAGGTCGCCCCGCCCCCGCCCGTCCCGCTCTGCGCCGGCTGCAACGCCTGCCCGAAATAGACGCGCGAGAACCCGCCAAAGCTGTCCGCCAGCACGAAGTCCGACTTCCCGTCGCGGTTGATGTCCCCGGGCGTATTGAACAGGTTGGCGCGGAACTCCGGTAAGTCGTAATTGGGCTTGCCCGGCTCGATCACCAGGTCCGGCGTGTCCAGTGAAAGGCTGGTCCGGGCGCTGGCACGACCGAAGAAGACCTCCCCCACGCTGTGACGGGCAAAGGAGAACGTCCCGGAGGCCTCAGACAGCAGCGGACGGGCCAGAATGCTGTTGGCACCCAGGTCCGCGAACCCATCGCCGTTCACATCGCCCAGGGCGACCCAACCCGCATCCCGGTTGGTCTTGAGCACCCCCGAAAGGGTCGGAAGCAGGTTCACCCCGGTCATCCCGGCACGCCCGAACACCAGATACGACTGCGGCGGCGTCGAACGGAATGAACCGAACCGCGACGTGCTCGCCGGGGTGATCAACAGGTCGCCAAAGCCGTCCTTGTCGATGTCGCCCGCCGCACGGATCCCGAAGCCGTCAAACCGACCGTCATTGCGCAAAATG